>CAZBYE010000018.1:0-25069 GCA_964496045.1 uncultured Stakelama sp. | reverse complement strand
CTGCGGGCCTACCGTCCCGGGGAATGGAGTCCCGCCTGCGCGGGAATGACGAACGATGTCGGCCGACGCCTAACGACCTCGCGGCCGGGCGAATGCACAAACTTGCATTCGCCCCGTCCATCCCGGATGGGCGCAAGCCATGATCACCTCCCCCATCTGGCTTCCCGCCACGCTGATCGCCGCGGTATTCCAGCCGTGGCGCACCGCCGTGCAGCGGCGGGTGAGCAAGGATCTGTCTATCAACGCGGCCGGACTGGTCCGCTACCTCTACGGCCTGCCCTTCGCGCTGGCGATGATGGCCGCCTATCAGTTCGTACTGTTCCCCGCCGCCTTCCCCACGCTCGGCAACTGGTTCCTGGTCTACTGCCTCGCCGGCGGCCTCGCGCAGATCGTCGCGACCAATTTGCTGCTGATGGCATTCGATCACCGCAACTTCGTTGTCGGCACGGCGTACTCGAAGACCGAGGCGGTTCAGGGCGCGCTCCTCTCGATCGCCCTGCTCGGCGAGCGGCTCAACCTGTTGAGCTGGGTCGGCATCGCATTGGGTGTCGCCGGAGTGATGATCCTGTCGGCCGACAACAAGCGCATGAGCCCCGGCGAGCTCTTCCGCGCGCTCGGTCAGCCCGGCGCGCGCTACGGCATCGCCTCGGGCTTCTTCTTCGCGCTCACCGCCATCGCGATCCGCAGCGCGACGGTTCAGGTTGAGACAGACGACCCCATCCGCGCCGCGCTGATCGTCCTCGCCGTCACCGTCGCACTCCAGACCATCATGCAGGGCGGCCTGCTGGTCCTGCGCGAACGCGATCAGGTCGCCGCCGTGTTCCGCACCTGGCGCGTCTCCGGGCAGGTCGGCCTGCTCTCTGCGCTCGGCTCGGCCTGCTGGTTCACCGGCTTCGCCACCGCCCCGGTCGCGTTGGTCCGCGTCGTCGGCCAGATCGAGGTCGCCTTCACCATGGCGTTCGGCCATTTCTATCTCGGCGAGCGCGTGTCGCGCGGGGAGATCGCCGGGCTGGCGCTGGTGACCGCGGGCGTCATCGCCGCACTTGCCGGCAATCTGTGATCTTGAGTTCGACCGCTTCAATCCGCATCTAGGATCGCGATGTCATTCGTCCGCCCGGTCCTGCGCTGGACCTCAATCCTCCTGCTCTGGATCGTGGTCGCCGCCTGCCTCGCGGTGACGATCGTCCCGCGTTACCTCGACCGCGTCTATTATCACGGCCCCGACAGCGGCCATTATGACGGCGAGCGGTTCTTCAACCCCGATGGCGAGGACACGGTGCGCGTGCCCGGCAACCGCCGCGGCGGCCGCGCCGGATTCCTGTGGCGTCAGGCCACCGGCGCCGACGGCCGCCCCGTCTGGCCCGAACGGGCCGTGTTTCCCAAGGACACGCCCCCCGCCCGCGTCGATGGCGACGCAATGCGCGCCACATGGGTCGGCCATGCCACCGTGCTGGTGCAGGCCAACGGCCTCAATATCCTGACCGATCCGATGTGGAGCGAAGTCGCCGGGCCCTTCGGCCTCGCCGGTCCGCGCCGTACCGCACCGCCGGGGATCGACTTCGACAGGCTCCCGAAGATCGACCTCATCGTCGTCAGCCATAATCACTACGACCATCTCGACCTGCCCACGCTCGAGAAGCTGTGGGCGCGCGACAAGCCACTGATCGTCACCAGCCTGGGCAATGACACCATCCTGCGCTCGGCGGGAGTCGTGGCGCGCGGGCTCGACTGGGGCGAGCGCGTCACGCTGCGTCCCGGCGTCGATGTCATCGTCAACCGCAACCATCACTGGGGCAGCCGCTGGTTCACCGACCGCAACCGCGCGCTTTGGTCCAGCTTCGTGGTGACTTTGCCCGGCGGAAACCTGTTCTTCGCGGGCGACACCGGCGCAGGCGATTACAAATGGGCCAATCAGGCCGCGTCCTACGGCCCGATCCGCCTCGCAATCATGCCGATCGGCGCCTTCCGCTTCCAGGAGGGCGAGATGCGCACCGGCAGCCATATCGGCCCGGGTGAAGCGATCAAATTATGGAACCGCATGGGCCGCCCGACCACGCTCCCGGTCCACTGGGGCACCTTCCGCCTGTCGTGGGAGGGCTATTGGACCCCGCCGCGCATGCTGTGGGCGATTCAGGCCTGCGCGGGCGAAACCTCGCGCCGTTTCACACCGCAATTGATCGGTCGTCCCTGGAACATTCCCGCGCTCGCCGCCGCGCCGCCACCGGTGCACGATGCCCGCGTCGATGCCTGCATGAAGGACCCCGCCGTCACCGCATTGCGCTGACGGCAACCGGGCAACACCGAAACCACAACAGCCGTCATCCCCGCGCAGGCGGGGATCCATTCTGGCTGACCTATCGGCTGGAACCGCATCGGCAACCGCAATGGATTCCCGCCTGCGCGGGAATGACGGCATGAACTATCGAAGTCGCGACCTCAATTCACAAAGCTGATCGTCGTCACGCGGCTCAGCACCGCGACCTTGCCGGCCGGAAGCGTGAAGTCGCCCTCGTCCTTGACCGATGCCTTGAGGATGTAGCGCCCCTTCTCCAGCAGCGCGGGCAGCGCGACCTCGCCCTTGTCGTCGGTCTTGAGCGCCAGCTGCCAGCGGCCCGGCGACACCAGCGTTACGTCTTCCTTCGCCACCGGCTTGCCGTCGCGGGTCAGGACGAAGCGGTTGCCGTTCGCGCTCACCGGCGCCAGCTCGAACGGCATCGCCGCCTTGGCCTCGCTGCGGCCCGAGCGGGCGTAATAGACCACGCCGGCCTTCTTGCCGTCTTCGTCCCACGGCTTGAACACATCATCGTCCCACGCACGCACATCGCCTGCGGGCAGCACGACCTCGATATAGCCCGGGCCGCGGGTCTGCGTGCCCGTCGCGCCGATCAGCTTGGGCGCCTTGAGCGAGGGAAAGGCGGGGTCGCCCCCCGCCGGAAGCGGCAGTTCGGGTTCGCCCAGCCAGATCTGCGCCGCGCCGTTGGCGCCGCGCTCGATCCATACCTCATGTGCCTGTGCAAGGCTCGCGGTTCCAAGCGCCAGCGCGGCGATCAGCAGCTTCTTCATCGTCTAGTCTCCCGGTTCATTTACGGCCCGCATGCGCGGGGATCAGGTTGAGCGCGAGGAACACAAGGCCCGCGCCGAGCATCAGCAGCGCGACCCACAGGATCGGCCCGAACACCCATCCCTGCGCGCCGATCGCAAAGGGGAAGGCGGCAGCGACGGCAGCCCATGCGCCGCCACGCATCCGCAGCACCGTCACTGCGTCGGGCCGGTTGCCCAGCCGCTTGCGGTGATGCTCGTCGGTCGACAGCCCGAACAGCGCGAAGGCGAGCGTCGCAAGAATGAAGGCGAGCGCGGTCATTCTGCAGGCTCCAATTGCGCGTCGACAGGCGCCACCGCCGCGGGGGCAACCGTCTTGCGGCGAACCCGCGGTGCCGCCGGCTTGTGCCGCGCCACCCGCCGCGCAAGCGCGAGGAAGGCGGCACCGAACACCAGCAGCCCGATATCGATCCCGGCCAGAACGCCGTCTCCACTCAGGATTGTCGCGATCAGCCCGCGTTCGGTCGCGATCAGGTTGTAGACTGGCAGCGCTGCCAGCAGCGCGCCGGTCAGACCCAGCAACGCGACCCAGTTGTGCTGCGGCTTGCGTACGATCGACAGCAGCAGCGCCGCGCCCCAGGCCAGGAACAGGCAATGCACCTCCCACGCCGCGCGTCCGGCCATCTCGACCGGCAGCAGCCGGTTCGCCCAGAACATCACCGCGACGCCCAGCGGGAAGCCGCCGATCGCCGCGACATTGAGCCGTTCGACCAGTTTGAAGCCGAAATGCGGCCGCGTCGGATCGGGCAGCTTCTCGCGCCGCTTCACGGTCCACAACACCATCCCGCTGGCGACCATCACCGACCCGGCGACGCCGCACAGGAAATAGAGGAAGCGCAGCCAGTCGCTCGAATAGCGACCCGCATGCAGCCCGATCATGCTGCCCGCGGTCACCACCGCCGCGCCGGTCTCGGGCGAGCGCCGGAGCATTTTCCCGGTTACGCCGTCATACGTGATGTGCGGGGTGCGCGACGACAGCATCGACGATCCTGATCGGATCACGGTCACCCGCGCCGCTGCGTCGCCCGGATCGGCCACCTCGACATAGCCGGCCTTGCCGCCCAGCCGGGCTTCGCCATCGCGGACGATCGCCGTCAGATCGACCAGCGGCGCCGGCCGCCCGGTGCGCTCGACCGCTTCGCCTTCGGGATAAAGCGCCTCGAAGAACGCGCCTTCCTTGGGAAACGTGGCAATCGTCGCCCACGGAAGCAGCATCACCGCCAGCGTGACGAGGCCGGTATAGGTAATCATCAAATGGAACGGCAGCGCGAGCACCGCGGTGGCGTTATGCCCGTCGAGCCATGAGCGCTGGCTCTTCCCCCGGCGTAACGTAAAGAAATCACGGAATATTTTCTTGTGCGTGACGATGCCCGACAGGATCGCGACCAGCATCAGCAGCGCCGCGACGCTCACCAGCCAGCGCGCGTAGATCACCGGCATGTAATAGAGATCGAAATGGAAGCGGTAGAAGAACTCGCCACCGCGCGTCTCGCGCACTTTGGCGGGTTCGCCATTGGCGTCGATCGTCGCCTGATTGTCGCGGCGACGCGCGCGCGGCGCGCCCTCCTTGACCTGTGGCACCCATGACGCCTGCGCCCCGTAGGAGGTCGCGCCGGGCATGGTGATGAACCAGCTCTTCGCGTCGGGCGCCTTGCCTTCAAGGAAGCGTTGCGCGCCCGCGAGCACCTTTTCCGGCTGCTCGACCCGCGCCAGTTCGGGCCGCATCCAGCGGTTCAACCCCTCGCGATAATAAGCAATCGTCCCCGCCGCGAACACCGCGAACAGCACCCAGCCGAGCAACAGCCCCGACCAGGTGTGCAGGAATGCCTGCGACTGCCGAAAGCCCTTGTCGCCCAAATCGCTCATGCCACGCCTCCCCCGCGCGTCATTATCCCGGCGAGCGCCGCGGCCACGCCGCCCGCCACCGCCAATACCCAGACGGCACGCCAGCCGCTCTTGGCCGCGAACGACCACATCGCCGCCACCGCGCAGATCGCAAAGGCGACCAGCATTCCCACCGTCGTCGCCTGTTCCGGGCGCATCGGCAACGTCACCGACAGTGCGATCGCCCACAGCGTCGCCACCGCATAGCCGAGCGGCAACGCGGCGAGGATGCGCAGGACCATGTCCCCGCGCTTCCGCCACGGCGATGCCGCCGCCGCATTGCCGCGCGCGCTCACGGGTAGCTCACCCGCAGCGTCGCGAACACGCTCCGCGGCGTGCCATAGTAGTTGCCGCGGCCGGTGGACGAGATGCGCGAATAATAGGTGCGGTCGAGCAGATTGTTGACGTTGACCGACAGCGAGATCTGGTCGTTGACCTTATATCCGGCGCGCAGGTCGACCACGGCGTAGCTGCCCTGGCGCACGATGGTCGAAAGCGTCGTCACCGCGCCAGCCGCATTGCGCACCGCGGGGTTGCCGCCGTACGTCTCACTGAACCAGGTCAGCCCCCCGCCGATGCTCGCGCCCTTGAGGAAACCCTCGGGCGCCTCATAGTTGGTGAACAGCTTGACCATATGCTCGGGGATGATCGGCACCAGCGGCAACCCCTCGAACGACGCGTTCTGGTCCTCGAGATATTTGGTCTTGGTGTAGCTGTAGCCGCCATTGACGCGCCAGCCGGGCAGCACCTCGCCCGCCACCTCGGCCTCGACGCCGCGCGCGCGGACCTTGCCGATCTGGAGCACGATCTTGTCGTCGTCTGGATGGTTGAACAGGCGCCCGCCCTGCTCGATCTGGTATCCGGCGAGCGACAGCAGCAGCCTGTCACCGGCGAGCGACAGCTTGGTCCCCGCCTCGAACTGCTTGCCCGTCATCGGGCTGACCGGCTGCCCGTCCGGACGGCTGCGGCCGCTGGGCGCGCTCTGTGGGGTGAAACTGTCGGCATAGCTGGCGTAGATATTGAGGTTGCCGGTCACGTCCCACACGATGCCGGCATAGGGAGTGAAGCGCCCCTCGACCGACTGCGGGATCTTGCGCCCCAGCGCCGGCAGCAATGTTTGGGTGGTGCTCTCCCACCAGGTCAGCCGCCCGCCGCCGACCAGCGTCAGCCCCTCGACCGGGGACAGGCGCATCTGGCCATAAATGCCATATTGCTCGGTCTTGGTGCTGCTCCCGCCCCAGGTCGGCAGCACGCAATTGGCGGGCGCGGGCGTCACCGGCGTGCTGAGGTTCGGACAGATCGCGCCGCTACCCTGCACCGGATAATAGACCGACGGCCCATAGGGGTTGAGCGGCGGCTCGAGCGGCGAGCGCGGATTGAACACGTCGATCTTCGCATAGTTCGACACGCGCGCGGAATAGCTGTCATAGTCCAGCGCCTGATAATCGGCGCCGACGATCAGCGTCTGGTCGCGCCCGAACAGCGGGAAAGTGCCGACCCCGTTGAAGTCGAACGCAGCCGTCTTCGCGAAATTGTCGCCGCGATAGGCGATGTGGTTGGTCACGCCATTGTTGGGCGCACCGGTCAGCGGCGGATTGGCCGCGGTCGTGATCGCCTGGTTGCCGATATAGCTGTAGATGTCGAAGCGCTCGACATCGGTGTAGAGGCCGCTCGCGCGCAGCGTCCAACGGTCGCTGATCTTGTGCGACAGCTCGGCCCATGCACTCCAGGTCTCTGACCTGAAGCGGTTCCAGTCGGCACCCAGATAGGTCGAGCGGTCGACGGTCATCAGCCGCCCCTCGCTCCCGTCCTTGCCGCCCAGATAGCCGGGCAGGCCCGACTGGATCGCCGGCTTGAACCGGTCGTAGCTGCCACCGAAGGTCAGCGTGGTGCGGTCGCCGATCTCGACCTTGGCGGTGGCGAAGCCGGCAACGCGGTTGCGGTGGCCGACGTCGAAGAACTGGTCCTGATCCTGCACCATCGCGCCCACGCGCAACGCGATCCCGTTTGCAACCGGCGCCGTCACGTCGATCTCGCCGCGGACATTCTGCCAGCTGCCATAGCCGATCGAAGCGCGCGCCTTGAAGTCGTCGCCCGGCCGCTTGCGCACCAGATTGACGCTGCCCGCCGGATTGCCCGACCCGCTGAACAGCCCGGCCGGGCCACGCAGCACTTCCAGCCGGTCGTAGAAGAACAGGTCCGGCACCACCGACGGATAGCCGAACGCCATCGTCGCGACGCCATCGACCAGATAATTGTTGATCGTGAAGCCGCGCGACATGAACGACGGGTCTTCGCTACCCACGCCGGTAACGGTGATGCCCGGCGTCGCGGTGATCGCATCCTCGAGCGTGAACAGCCCCTGCGCCTCGATCTGCGCGGCGTCGATCACGGTGATGGTGTTGGGAACGTCCTTGAGCGGGGTGACGGTCTTGCCGACTTCGTGACCCGCGCTTTTGCCGAGAATCACGACATCGTCGCTACCCTCAGCAGGGTCGGTGCTGCCCACCGTGTCATTGGCGCGCGCCGCTGCGGGAATCCACAGACCGGCGGCTGCCGCACTCACCAGCAGCACTCCGAACTTACGCATGTTTCACAACCCCTTCGATGATTCGGGGGCGCGATAGCGTCTGGCTTGTTGCGAGTCACTAGCATTAGCGTCTTTTTATTGAGAATGACCCGCAATGCATAATCAATTCCCCGCAATTGCGATAGCCGCAACAACGTTCGGGCATAGGCGCAATTTGCCCTCCCCTCCCCTTCTGGAGAGAGGCTGGTCAGGCATCCCGCCATCCGTTCGTGTCAGTAGGTGACTCGCACCTTGCCCACTGCTTCCGCCGCCAGCGCGCGCGCGGCATCGGTGTCGCCCGCCAGCGCCAGCGCCACGCCCATTCGGCGATAAGGCCGCGTCGTCGGCTTGCCGAAGATACGCAGGTCGATCTCGCCGCCCGGTACCGCCAGCGCCTCGGCCACGCCTTCATAGCCCGGTGCATCGCCCTCGCGATCGGCGAGGATCACCGCTGACGCCGACGGTCCGTACAAACGCACCTGCGGCACCGGCAGCCCCAGCACCGCGCGCGCATGCAGATCGAATTCGCTCAAATTCTGCGAGATCAGCGTCACCATCCCGGTGTCGTGCGGCCGCGGCGACAGTTCGGAGAAGATCACCTCCTCGCCCTTCACGAAGAACTCGACCCCGAAAATGCCGTATCCGCCGAGGTCGTCGACGACCTTGCGCGCCATGTCCTGCGCATCGATGATCGCCTGCGCCGACATCGCCGCCGGCTGCCAGCTTTCCTGATAGTCGCCGCGCTCCTGCCGGTGGCCGATCGGCGGGCAAAAGCTCACCCCTTCGCGCGATCGCACCGTCAGCAGCGTGATCTCGTAATCGAAGTCGACGAACTCCTCGACGATCACCCGCGCCCGGTCGCCACGCATATTGGCGACGGCATAATCCCATGCCGCCTCCAGCGCGCTCGCCTCGCGCACCGTGCTCTGCCCCTTGCCCGACGAGGACATGACCGGCTTGATCACACAGGGCAGCCCGGTGTGCCCGGCGCCCGCCAGCACTTCGTCGAGGCTCTCGGCATAGCGATAGCGCGACGTGCGTAAGCCGAGCTCGACCGCCGCGACCTCGCGGATGCCGTCGCGGTTCATCGTCATCTGCGCCGCCCGCGCCGACGGCACCACCGTCACCCCCTCGGCCTCGACTGCGGCAAGCACCTCGGTGCGGATCGCCTCGACCTCGGGCACGACGAAATCAGGTGCATGCTTCGCGATCGCCGCGCGCAGCGCCTCGCCGTCGAGCATCGAGAACACCTCATGCCCGTCCGCGACCTGCATCGCCGGTGCGTTGGCATAGGCATCGCACGCGATGACCTGAGCACCCAGCCGCTTGGCCGAGATCGTGAACTCGCGCCCCAGCTCGCCCGATCCGAGCAGCAGGATCTTCGCGGTGAATGTCATGGGTGCCCGTTCCTTCTCGCCAGCGGTCAGATCCCGCCACTGGCCCGAACCGGCGGGCTTGTCACCCCTTCGCGTTGGCCTTCACCGCCGCCCGCACCAGCGCCGTCAGCGCCTCGCCATCAACCGCATCGTCCTCGCGGAAATCGATCGCGCGCCGCGTCCCCCCGTCGAGGCTGGCGTTGAACAGCCCCTTCGGATCATCCAACTGCGCGCCCTTGGCGAAGGTCAGCTTGACCTTGTCCTTGTACGTCTCGCCGGTGATCAGGATACCGTCCTTCGACCAGGTCGGCACGCCCGAGGGATTGGACGGCTTGCGCCATTTCACCTCTTCGGCGATCTCCGGATCGGCGTCCCGCACCAGCGCGCGCAGCTTGCCCAGCATCGGCCCGCGCCACCCGCCCATCGCTTCGATCTTCGCGTCGATTTCGTCCGATGCGCTCACTTCGCCCGCCATTCCGATCTCCTACGGCTTCCAGCCGGGCAGCGCCGCGGCTTGTCTGACCCAGTCCATGATCTGCGCCTCGTTCCAGTCATCCGTCTCATGGATGTGGAAATAGCGCGTGTCCTTGTCCTTCGACTCCACCGGCGGCTTCGGCTCCAGCCCGCCGCCCTTGAAGAACGCGACCTTGATGTATTTGTTGAAGCAGTGGATCCCGAGGAAGAAGGTGCCGTCCCCGGCACCATAGAGCGGCGAATTCCACTTCATCGCCTTGGCCACGCCCGGCACCGCCGCCTCGATCAGTTTGTCGAGCCGCTCCCCCGCCGCGCGCTTCCACCCCGGCATCGCCGCGATATAGGCCTGTACCGGCGCATCGCCGTCGCCCTTGGCGATCTGCGGATTGCCGCCGGAGAGGAGTTTGGGTTCGGTCACGCCGCACCCCGCCGAAAATAGGGCCGGAAGAACATGTACAGCCCCGTCACCAGCAAGAAGGCGAGCGGCGGCAGCGGCAGGTAATAGACCCATTCGACCGGCTGATGCCCCAGTCCCAGCATCGCGAAGATCGCGATCACTACAGCCGCGAACAGCAGCGACACCCAGCGATGTACGACCCGGATCGGCTTGCTCAACCCCATTTGCATCCTCCTCCTTCTTGTCTCAGTCCAGTCCGGCCAGCACCGTCTCCAGCCGGTCGAGGAAGCGCGGCCAGCCGGCGCGCGCGCCGTGATAGGCAAGCTTCTGTTCGGGCAGGAAACCGGTCTGCACCATCGTCAGCCGGGTGCCGCCATCGATCGGCGTCAGCGTCCAGGTCACCACGCTGTCCAGCCCCGCCGCGGCCCAGCGATAGGCCAGCGTCCGCCCGGCCTCGATTTCCAGCACCTCGCAATCGATCTCGCCCCATTCGGCCTTCAGCCCGAAGCTATGCCCCAGTTGCGGCACGAAATCATTCGCCATCAGCCATTCGGCGATCAGATGCGGCTGGGTCAGCGCACGCCAGATCCGCTCGGCCGGATGCGCGATCTCGCGCTCGACCGTCACCGTCCGGGTCTCACCGTTCATTGATCCATCCTGTTCAGCAAGTCCTCGAGCCGGTCGATCCGGCGCTCCCAAAAGCCCTTCATCTCCGCCGCCCAGTCGCCGAGCGGGTCGAGCGCGCGCAGCTCGGCGCGGTAATGCGTCTGCCGCCCCGCCTGGCGGTCATGCACCAGCCCCGCGCGTTTGAGCGCGCCCAGATGCTTCGACACCGCCGGCTGCGACACCCCCGCGCTTGCGGTGAGCACAGCGACCGTCTGCTCGCCCTCGCGGCAAAGCCGCTCGAACAGCCCGCGCCGCGTCGGGTCGGCCAGCGTACGGAACAACAGGTCGGGGTCCGGCGTCATGCACAACTCATAACCACAGGGTTATGAGTTCGTCAAACCCCGCCTGATTCAACGATCATACCCATTATGAATAAAGCGCTGCTGACATTGGTTTTATTTTAAAGTTTCCCGGCCATTCATTGCGCTGTCGAAACGGGGAAGGTGATGTCGGCAAGCATTCGGATCAGTCGCGGAAATTGCGGGTTCGCCGACAGGCGAGCGTGTCTTCGGCTGCGCGCGGGGGAGACCACGGCATGAAGACGTCCGCGATCCTCACCGCGCCTGTGGACCGGCTCGCCGGGTGGCTCCGCCGCCCGAGCCCGGCCGTGCCCGATGCGCGCCCGGAGCGCCGCGCTCAGCTCGAGGCGATGTGCAGCTTCCTGCTCGACCATGACCTCGAGCCGAATGCCGAACATCTCGCCTTTGCCTGGTCCTATATTGTAAACGACGATCCCCGCATCCGCCTCACCGCCAATGCGATCCTGCGCGAGCGCGGCACGATCACCGCGCGCGATATCGACCGGATCATCGCAGCCCGGGCACGCACCGAACCCGGTGTCGGCATCCTCAACGACCTCGCGCGCGAGCTCGAGGCCAAGGTCAGCGAGTGTATCGGTGCGATCAGCGACTCCTTCGCCTCGACCAGCGAATATTCGAACGCGCTCGACGTCGCCGCGGCCGACCTCAACGCTTCACCCGAACAGGCATTCAACCGCCTGATCTCACTCACCCGCGACGTGACCGAGACCACGCGCAAGATCTCGCGCCGGCTCGAATCCGCGCATGAGGATACGCGCCGTCTGCATGCCGATCTCGAACGCGCCGTGCGTGCGGCCGAAGAAGACGACCTCACCGGCCTGCTCAACCGCCGCGGCTTCATGGAACGGCTCGAAGCCACGGTCACCGAGCCGGAGCGCGTGCGCACCGTCGCGCTCTGCGACATCGACAATTTCAAGGTGGTCAACGACCGCCACGGCCACGACGCCGGCGATCGCGTGCTGCGCTACGTCGCGCGGCAGCTGCGCGACAATCTCGATCCGGAGGTGGTCGTCGCGCGCTATGGCGGCGAGGAGTTTGCGTGCCTGTTCGAGGATCTTGCCCCGGCCGACGCCGCAGCGATGCTCGATGCCGTTCGCGCGACACTGAGCAGCAGGTCGCTGCGCAGCCAGGAGACCGGCGCCGCGATCGGCACGATCACCTTCTCCGCCGGGGTCGCGCGGTTGGCCGACGATCCCGCCTATGCGCTGCGCTCCGCCGACGCCGCGCTCTACGCCGCCAAGAATGAGGGCAAGGATCGCGTCATCGCCGTCACGGAAGACACCCCCTGACCCTTACCTCCCGCCGCGCGCCAGCGACCCGGAAATAGTGACGGACAGCCATTGGATCGATCGCCACGCCGCGATATGAGGGCGCCATGCTCCACGATCTGCCTGTGGGAAGGGCGCTGCGCCGCTTTCGCCGGTTGAACGGCATCAAGCAGGGGCATGTCGCCGAGCTTCTGGCCGTCTCGCAGGCCGCGGTCTCGCGTTGGGAAAGCGGTATCCATGAGCCCGAGGCGCATCAGTGCGCGCGCATCCTCGACCTGATCGCCGCCAACGCCAGCAACGATGCCGACACCACGTTGAAGCGGCTGATCGAGACCTCGACCCTCCCCGTCCACCTGGTCTGCGACGCCACCCACAATCTGCTCGCCGCCTCGCCGGAGCGGGCCCGGTCGTGGCGCGGCGGGACGGAGGCGTTCCGCGGCCAGTCGCTGTGGCGCTTCGCCAGCCCCGAGATCATCGCGGCGCAAGACGGGCTCGCCGATCGCGGCTGGTTCGAGCGTCCGTTCCAGCAGCTGCAGTTCGAGACCGGCCATAACGACAGCGACGTCGTGACGGTGCTGCCCGGCACCCTGTTGTGGGAAACCGTTCCCCTCGCCGACGGCCGCACCGGACGCATCTCCACCACCCTCGCCTGACCGCGTATATCTTTTACGTGGCCGCGCCACCCGCGCTCGACTAGCGGCGGGGCATGCATCGTTCATGGCTCCCCATTCTCGCCCTCTGGCTGCTCGGCATCCTCGCCGCGGCGCAGTTCGCGAAGATGTCGGTCATCGCCCCGATCCTGCGCAGCGGCTTCGGCCTGTCGCTGCCCCAGCTCGGCTGGCTGATTTCGCTGATGGAGGTCGGCGGCGCGGTGTTCGGGCTGGTCTCCGGCCTCGCCCTCGCCCGCTTCGGGATGCGCCGCTTCCTGCTCTGGGGTCTCGCGATCCTGTCCGCCGCCAGCCTTGCGGAAGCGTTCGCCACCACCGCATTCCTGCTCTTCGCCGCCCGCGCGGTCGAGGGCATCGGCTATGTCCTCGTCGTCATCGCCGCGCCGACCGCGATCGCCGCCACCGCCGACAACCGGCTGCGCCCGCGCGCGCTGGCACTGTGGAGCACCTTCGTCCCCGTCGGCATCGCCGCGGGCGGCGCGATCACCGGGCTCGCCGCGGGCATGCTCGGGATGCGCGGCGTGATGCTGCTCTGGGCGGTGATGATCGCCGCGGCGGTGCCCGTCGCCCTGCGCCTGCCGCTCGCCGATCTCCCCCCGGCAAGGATCCGCTTCCCCGCCCCGGCCGCGTGGATCTCGACCTTCGGCTTCGGCCTCTACACCATCTTCATCAGCGCCGTGACGATGCTGCTGCCGAGCTTCCTGATCGAACGCTGCGGCGCGACCATGGGCCAGGCCGCGCTCGTCGCGGGCGTCGCCTCGCTCGCCGTGCTGCCGGGCGCCGCCGCCGCGATGTGGCTGATGCGCGCAGGCGATATCGGCATGCGCCGCACCCTCGTCTTCTCCGCCGTCGCGCTCATCCCAACGGTGCCGCTGGTCCTGCTGCTCTATGGCGACGCGAGTACCGAATTGCTGCACATCGGCACCATCGCCGTGCTCGCGGTGGCGATCAGCGGCCTGGTCTCCCCACTCGTCTTCGCGCGCCTGCCGCTCCTCGCTGGAGCATCGAGCGCCGCGGACCCCCGCATCGCCACCGCCAACGGCCCCGTCCCCCAGTTCGGCGCGGGCGGCGCCCCGATCGGCCCGCCCGCGGGCGGCATCATCGTCAGCCTGTGGGGCTGGCAAGGCCTCGGCACTGCCGCGGGCGCGCTGGTCGTCGCAATCCTGGCGGCGGTAATCGCGTCCGAATATGCCGGGCGGGGGGTATCGGGCGCTGCAACCGAAGCGGCCCCTATCCACACCGAATAGGGGCCGGCACGCCGCTCGCCCGTTTCGACGCCCTTTATCAGCCCCCGAAGCGCTTGGTGAAGACAAGGCTGACGGTGCGCGGGGTCGGCGGGTTGTTATAGGGATCATATCCCAGAACCGCGTCCGGCAGGAAGTTCGGCCGCTGGTTGAACACATTCGCCACGACCAGCTGCAGCTCCCCGCCCTTCGCCCCCGGCGTGGAGATCAGACGCTCAAGGTCGAGGCCCATGAACAACGAAGCGGTCGTGAACGAGGCCACCTTTCGCGGCGGCTTGCCCGCCCGGTTATCGGTGAACCCGTCGACATAATTCACCACCGAGCCGAGCGAATAACCGTCACGCCCCCAGACCAACGACCCGTTGAAGCGCAGGTCGGCGGGCTGGGCATAGCCATCGAGCCGCGACGCAGCCGCCCCCGATCCGGCCTTCAGGCTCAGGCCCAGAATATACTGACCGGTCAGCTTGAAGCGCGCTTCACCGCCGAACAGGCGCGTGCGGTACGCCAGGTCGAAGTCGATGCCATCGGTCGATTCCACCGCGAAATTCTGGGGGCGGATATCGGCGACCAGTTGCACCTGCGACAGCAGCGTCGCGGGTATCTGGCTCGCGCTGTTATAGACCACGGTATCGCCGCCACTGACGAACGGCACCTCGGTCACGAACCAGCGGAACGTCGTCGGGTTGTTGATGATGCGGTTCACGAGCGCCCGATCGGGATTGGCGGTATTGAAGATCTGCAGGTCCGGCACGCTCACGCTGTCGTCCTGCGAAGGCGTCACCACCCGGCCTGAAATCTTGATGCGGTAATAGCCCGCCTTGATCGTCAGGTTGGGAATGAACGCCGGGGTCAGGTCGACACCGATCGTGAAGGTATCGGCCTTCTGCGTCTTGAGATCGGGATTGGCGCCGGCCCGGAACATGACCAGCGCATTGCCGGCGGGCAGTGCCGGGTTCTGCTTCGCCGGATCGAGAAAGGCATAGGGATAGTTCCAGAACGACACCTGCTCGGCGATGCCGATCGTGTCGCGGAACCGGGGCACCAGAAACGAACGGGCATAGGTGCCGCGCAGCGCGATCGATCGGTCGATCTGCCAGCGCACCCCCGCCTTGGGCGCGAGCGCGCTGTCGAACCCGAGGTCTTCGTACCGCGCCGCCGCCGACAGCGTGAGCGAGCGGATCAGCGGAACGCCCATGTCCGCAGCGACGATCGGCACGTTCACCTCGCCGAACACCGACTTCACCTCACGCTCGCCGCCGTTGAGGTTGAAGAAGATCCTGGCCGTCGTGTGAAGGGTCTCGCGCCGATATTGCGCACCGCCGGCAATCAAGACCGGTCCGGCCGGCAACCTGCCGAGCATGGTCTGGCCAGTCAGCTCCACCACGAACAACCGGTTCTTGTGCGTCAATGCCCTGCCCGGCACCACGTCGGGCCGCTCGCCATAGAACAGCGCGCTGGAGGTCCGGTTCGATCCCCAGTCGAGATTGAGGTCGAACGAGGTCGCCGCGCTCGCCTGCCAATGCACGTTGCCATTGACCGAATAGCCCGACGCTTCGTTGCCATAGAAGCGGTTGTCCTCGGCATGTCCGATATAGTTGATGCTGGCGTCGCGCTTGCGGTGGAAGTGCGCGGCATCGACCGAGAATTTGACATCGCCGAAATTCTGCTCGGCACCGGCATAGAGCCCGCTCACTTCCTCATTGGGCAGCTGGCTGATCTGCAACAGCGTGTTCGAGACCAGGATCGGGTCCTCGATATAGGCCGAACGCTTCTGGTACATCGCGGCGCCGTAGATGCTCCCGCTGCTCCAGCTGTGTCCGGCCAGCGCACTGAGTTCGGCATTGTTTGCGCCCGTCTGCGTCGCCGTCGACGCCCGCAGCCGAAGCTCGCCTCCCTCCTTGATCTTGCGCGTCACGATGTTGACCACCCCGGCGACCGCATCCGCGCCATAGGTCGCCGAAGCGCCATCCGCGATGATGTCGATCCGCTCGATCAGCGCCGAGGGGATCACCGACACGGTCGGTGCCTCGATCATCCCGATGCTCGCCATGCGCCGCCCGTTGATCAGCGTCAGCGTGGCGTCGGAGGCGAGGCCGCGCAGCGCGAACGCGGCGAAGCCGTCATATTGGTTGAACGTCGTCCCCTCACCCAGCGTCGATCCGATGCTCGACGCCGAGGTTCCGAAGTCGCTGAGGTCGCCGGTGAAGTTCTGCGGGATCGTCAGCATATATTCCGACAGCGAGCCCGACCCCGCCTTCTCGACATCGTCGAGACCATAGGTCTGGATCGGGCTGGCGATATATTCGCGCGGCAGGTTCCGGATGAGCGATCCGGTGACGACGATGTCTCCGCCGGCATCGCTGCCCTCGCGCTTTGCCGGCTCCGTCTCCCCCTCCGGCGGCGGAGCCTCCTGCGCCACAACCGGCGAAGCGGGCACGCAGACCAGCATAGCGGCAACCAACGGACCCGATTTACGCATGACACCCCCAACAATTAGATACGTTACATCATCTCATTTCGTCGCCGCCTAGATGTGCCAACCCTCCCCGTCAAGGCAGTAGGGCTGCAGCGCGTGTTGCGTGCTCCACCATTTCGCCGCGATCATCGCGATCGTGCTGGCCCCAGCGCCTCGACGATCCGGCAATCCGCGATGATCCCGCCCTGGCAGGAATCGATCACCGCCTTCAGCTCGCGCCGCAGGGCAGTCAGATCGGCAAGCTTGCGATCAACCTCCAGCAGGTGCGCGTGCGCAATCCGGTCTATTCCCGCGCAATCATGGCCCTCGTCGTCCGATAGCTTCAGTAGCGCCCGCACCTGATCGAGCGAGAAGCCCAGATCGCGGGCACGGCGGATGAACGACAGCCGGCCAAGCTCCGCCTCGCCATAGTCGCGATAATTTCCACCGGTGCGCGGCGGTTTCGGCAGCAGCCCGATCTTCTCGTAATAGCGGACGGTCTCGACCTTGGTGCCCGTCGCCTTGCCCAGATCGCCGATCGTCAATGCCATCGCCCGAACCTCACTCCCCGCCGAAACGGAACCTTATCCCGCCATTGATGACACGCCCGTCGCTCGGCGCCCAGGCATCGACGGTCCAGGACCCGACCGGTGCGCGCTGCGGTAACAGCAGCGGGTCCCAGCGCGTCTGACGCACGTCCAGCAAATTCTCGGCGTTGACGAACAGGCTGACCTTGCCCAGCACCAGCTCGCCCATCAGCCCCAGTTCGACATAGGGTCGGCTGCGCGTGCGATAGGGGTTGTCGTCGATCGACTGGATGCCGGTGTAATAGGCTTCGAGGCCCACCCGTCCCTTGCCGTGTTTCTCCCACATCGCCACCAGCCCGGCGGTGTTGCGCGGGGTCAGCGGCACGCGACGACGCCCCGCGGCATCGGGATCGGTGGCGTCGATATGGACATAGCTGCCGGTCAGCGTGAACGCCTCCCAGCGATAGCGCAGCAGCACCTCGACGCCGCGCGTCTTGGTCAGCCCGTCAGCATTGGCCAGCGTGACGCGGGTCGCCGTCAGTTCGCGCAGCTGCACGCTGTTGTCGATGTTGGAGGCGAACAGGCTGACATTCGCCTCAACCGGTCCCCTGGCATAGCCGAAGTCGATTGAGGCGGTGTCGGCGGTCTCGGCCTTGAGCTTGGCATAGGGCACGACGCGCGACAGGCCGTTCGCCTCGATCTCCTCGACGAACGGCGTCGGCGCATAAAAGCCACGGCCGACCGAGGCACGGATCGTCCACGGGCCGGGACGGTAGAGCGCCGATAGCCTTGGACTGACCCGTGAGCCATATTCGCTATGCGCGTCCCAGCGTGCGCTCGCCGCCAGCGTCAGTGCCTCGGCGACTTCGCTCTCGCCCTGCACGAACAGCGCTGGCGCGGTGTAGCTGTAATCGAACGCGGGGAACGCACGCGATCGATAGCCATCGGCCTGGAACGCTGCACCCACCAACCAGTTCGAACTTCCCGCCGCACCACCGAGCGACACCTCGGCAAAGCCGGTCCGGTGCCGGTCACGCTCGGTCGTCGTGCCGAACTGGTGACGGTGCGCCTGGGTCACGCCCGACGCACGCAGATAAAGCGTGCCGACACCCTCGATCGGCGTCTGCGCGGTGAGGCCCAAGTCGAAGCGCTCACTATGCTGTCCCTGCACGAACGGCGCCCCGTCGGGCGCCGTTCGGCCGGGCAGGGTACCGCCATCGCGCTGCTCGGTCATCGCACCGAAGGTCAGCAGCGCCTTGGCGCCCGCCGCGCCTTCCCAGAACAGGCGCGGGCGCGCGGTCCAGCGTTCATAGCCGGGCATGTCTGCCCAGCCGTCGTCGTTCAGGTCCTGCTGCGACTGGCGGTTATAGCCTGCGGTGAGCGACGCGCTCAGCCCACCGCCGAACAGCGTCGCGCCATAGGCGGTCACGTCCTGCCCGTCGCGGGTGGTGGCGTTGAGCAGCAATTCGCCCTGCGGCTCCGCGCCCGGCCGCCGCGAGACGAGGTTGATCACCCCGCCCAGCGCCGACGGACCATAGAGCGCCGATGCCGCCCCCTTGATCACCTCGACCTGCCCCAGATCGGTCGGCGGAATCTGCAGCAGTCCGATCGATGGCGTCTGCCCGCCATAGAGCGGCAGGCCATCGGCCAGGATTTGGGTGTAGCGCCCCTTCAGCCCCTGCATCCGCACGTTTGACGCGCCCAGAGCGGGCGATGTCACCTGCACCCGCACGCCCGGCGTCTCGCTCACCAGCATGGCGATATTGCCGGGGGTCATGAGGAGCTTCTCCTCGATCTCCTCGCGATTGATCACATCGACGCGGATCGGCTCGTCCTGCACGCGGCGGCCGGTCCGAGTCGCCTGAATGATGATTTCCCCACCCTCTTCACCGGCTTCCTCGCCGTGATGTTCCTGCGCCCGCGCTGCGCCGGCTTGCAGCGGAACCAGTGCAAGCACCATCAGCGGCGCAGCACGAAGCGGAAGAGAGTGAAGCGGCAAGATCTAACCCCCGACTGGTTGTTGCCGTGCTCCGCCTGAGCCACGGTGTCGAGCGCCGCCATAAAGGCTGGAGTGACTACAGGGTCAAGGCCGATATGCCCGTACGCCTTTCTCTTTCTCCTGCGCCGCTCGCTTGCTATCGGCTCCAGCAGACCTTCACTTGGAGTCCCGCACCTTCCCCCACCCCGTCATCCTCTCGCTCAACACCGCCCCGGTCCGCCCGCTCGGCCCGAAGTCCATCCCCAGCGCGATCGCCAAGCAGCCGGCCGACCGCCCGCTCCGCCTCACCAGCCTTGGTCTCGCCGGTGACGAACAGGGCGACACCCGCGTCCATGGCGGGGTCGACAAGGCGGTGCATCACTATCCCCGCGATCATTATCCCGCCTGGCGCGCCGATCTCGGCGACCATCCGCTGCTCGATACCCATGGCGCCTTCGGGGAGAATATCTCCACCCTCGGCCTGACCGAGAGCGACGTCGCGATCGGCGACCGCTTCCGCATCGGCACGGCATTGGTCGAGGTGTCGCAGGGCCGCCAGCCCTGTTTCCGCCTCAACCTGCGCTTCGAGATGCCCGGCGTCGCGCTGCGCATGCAGGACAGCGGCCGCACCGGCTGGTATTATCGCGTGCTGGAGGAAGGCGTGGTCGCCCCCGGCGACAGCGTCCGCCTCGTCGATCGCCTCGCCCCCGACTGGAGCGTCAAGCGGATCCGCCGCGTCTTCTATGTCGACATGCTCGACCGCGAAGCGCTGCGCGCCATCGCCGCGCTGACCCTGCTTCCCGAGCGCTGGCGCCAGCTCGCCGAGAAACGGCTGGCATCGGGGACCGTCGAGGACTGGAGCCCGCGGCTGAAGGGTGGATAGCCCCCGCAACGTTGCCTTCCGCGCAACCTGTCACCGCTCCCCTTCCCCCCGGTGCCCTGCCCTGCTATCGGCCCTCGCGAATCTTCGCATTCGCTTCTCACCGGCGCGCCCGTGCGGCTCTTCATTGCAGCCGCCTCCCCCACGCCGCTCCGGTGGCACATAGATAGGGAAAGGGACCCGCACCAATGACAGCCATCGGCCAGGACAGCCTCGGAACGCGTGAAACGCTCACCGTCGGCGGCAAGAGCTACAGCTATTACAGCCTTGCAAAGGCCGCCACGAAGCTCGGCGACGTCAGCCGCCTGCCCTTCTCGATGAAGGTGCTGCTGGAGAATATGCTCCGCTTCGAGGACGGCGTCACCGTGACCCCCGAGGATGCCCAGGCGATCGTCGACTGGCAGAAGAACCCGGTCGCGCCCGAGCGCGAGATCCAGTACCGCCCGGCGCGCGTGCTGATGCAGGACTTCACCGGCGTGCCCTGCGTGGTGGACCTCGCCGCGATGCGCGACGCGATCACCAAGCTTGGCGGCAACCCCGCGAAGATCAACCCGCAGGTCCCCGTCCATCTCGTCATCGACCATTCGGTGATGGTCGACGAATTCGGCACGCCTAAGGCATTCACCGATAACGTCGAGCTGGAATATCAGCGCAACATGGAGCGCTACGACTTCCTCAAATGGGGTTCGAAGTCGCTCGACAATTTCTCGGTCGTCCCCCCCGGCACCGGCATCTGCCATCAGGTGAACCTCGAATATATCGCCGATGCGATCTGGAGCTCGGCGGGCCCTGACGGCACCACCATCGCCTATCCCGACACGCTCGTCGGCACCGACAGCCACACCACGATGGTCAACGGCCTCGGCGTGCTCGGCTGGGGCGTGGGCGGCATCGAGGCGGAAGCCGCGATGCTCGGCCAGCCGGTGTCGATGCTCATCCCCGAAGTGATCGGCTTCAAGCTCACCGGCAAGCTCCAGGAAGGCATCACCGCCACCGATCTGGTGCTCACCGTCACCCAGATGCTGCGCGCCAAGGGCGTGGTCGGCCGCTTCGTCGAGTTCTTCGGCCCCGGCCTCGCGACGATGACGCTCGCCGATCGCGCGACCATCGCCAACATGGCGCCCGAATATGGCGCGACCTGCGGCTTCTTCGGCATCGACGACAAGACGCTCGACTATATGCGCCTCACCGGCCGCGACGACGAGACCGTCGCGCTGGTCGAAGCCTATTGCAAGGCGCAGGGCATGTGGCGTCACGACGACATGGCCGACCCCGTGTTCACCGACACGCTCGAGCTCGACATGGCGACCGTCACTGCCAGCCTCGCCGGCCCCAAGCGCCCGCAGGACCGCGTCAGCCTCAACAAGGTCGACGAAGTGTTCAACGGCGACCTGTTCAAGGTCTATGGCAAGGAAAATGGCCACCGCGTCCCGGTCGAGGGCAGGGACCACGACATCGGCGACGGCGACGTCGTGATCGCCGCGATCACCAGCTGCACCAACACCTCCAACCCCTCGGTGCTGATCGCCGCCGGCCTTGTCGCGCGGAAAGCCCGTGCCAAGGGCCTGACGCGCAAGCCGTGGGTCAAGACCTCGCTCGCTCCCGGGTCGCAGGTCGTCACCGACTATCTCAACAAGGCCGGCCTCAGCGAAGATCTCGACGCGATCGGCTTCAACCTCGTCGGCTATGGCTGCACCACCTGCATCGGCAATAGCGGCCCGCTGGCCGAGCCGATCAGCGCGGCGATCAACGGCAACGACATCGTCGCCGCCTCGGTCCTGTCGGGCAACCGCAACTTCGAAGGGCGCGTGTCGCCCGACGTGCGCGCCAACTTCCTCGCTTCGCCGCCGCTCGTCGTCGCCTATGCCATCAAGGGCACGGTGACCGAGGACATGATCGAGACCCCGCTCGGCGAAGGCACCGACGGCCCCGTGTACCTCAAGGACATCTGGCCCACCAACGACGAGATCGCCTCGGTCATGGCGTCCAACATCGACTCGGGGATGTTCAAGGCGCGCTACGGCAACGTCTATCTCGGCGACACCCATTGGCAGAAGATCGCCGTCGAAGGCTCGGACACCTATAGCTGGCCGGCCGCTTCGACCTACATCGCCAACCCGCCCTATTTCGAGGGCATGACGATGACCCCGGCGCCGGTCGCCGATATCGTCGAGGCGAAGCCGCTGGCGATCCTCGGCGATTCGATCACCACCGACCACATCTCGCCCGCCGGCTCGATCAAGGCCGACAGCCCCGCGGGCAAGTGGCTGATGGAGCGGCAGGTCTCGAAATCGGACTTCAACAGCTACGGCGCGCGCCGCGGCAACGACAATGTCATGGTCCGCGGCACCTTCGCCAATATCCGAATCCGCAACGAGATGGTTCCGGGCGTCGAGGGCGGCATGACCCGCTATAATGGCGAGACGATGCCGATCTACGACGCCGCGATGCGTCACAAGGCCGACGGCACCGCGCTCGTCATCGTCGCGGGCAAGGAATATGGCACCGGCTCGTCGCGCGACTGGGCGGCAAAGGGCACCAACCTGCTCGGCGTCCGCGCTGTCATCACCGAAAGCTTCGAGCGCATCCATCGCTCGAACCTCGTCGGCATGGGCGTGCTCCCGCTGCAGTTCGCCGAAGGCGTGACGCGTGAGACGCTCAAGCTCGACGGTTCGGAAACCTTCACCATCACCGGTGTGGCCGGTCTGCGCCCGCGTCAGGATGTCGAGGTCAAGCTGACCCGCGCCGACGGCTCGAGCGAGACCTTCCTCACGCGCTGCCGCATCGATACCGTCAACGAGCTTGAGTATTTCCTCAACGGCGGCATCCTGCAGTACGTGCTGCGGAATCTGGCCAAGTAAGGTCAGGCCGGATGAACATCGGGCGCAGGCACGCGATCGCCGGGGGACTGGCCATCGCGTTGCTTGCGCCCGAAGTGCACGCGACGGAGAGGAACGGGATGTACGGACTGCTCGGCAAGATGCGTGCGCAACCCGGCAAGCGTGCCGAACTGATCGCGATCCTGCTCGAGGGCACCGACGCGATGCCGGGCTGCAAGGCCTATATCGTCGCCAAGGACGTCAAGGAGCCCGACGCGATCTGGATCACCGAAGTGTGGACCGCGCCGAGAGCCACAAGGCCTCGCTCCAGCTCCCCGCCGTCCAGGCCGCGATCGCCAAAGGCCGCCCGCTGATCGCCGGCTTCGACAGCCAGGTCGAACTCAACGTCGCCGGTGGCTTGGGGCTGTAGAGCGGCTCTACAATCGCAGCGTCACGCCGGATGAGTAACTAGCTGCGGCTATCCCACCGGTCCGCCGCTGCTATTCCGCGCGCGACCAGAGCGCCGACATGAATCAAGATCGTCAGGGCCAACAGAAGGATCCCGGTCCCTAGCGCATAGCCCTCTGCGCTATCTTCATTCGGCACGTTGGCGGCCCCCAACAGCATTGACGATCCAGCATTGAACAGAATGATCGCGCAAGGAATGAACAGGATGTGGAGCAGCCATCCCGCCTTGAATCTCCGCTGACCAAGCCAGATCGTGGCCGACAGTGCGAGGGGACCAAGCGTTGCGATTGCCAATCCCGCAGACGCCAGAGCCTGCGCTTGCAGGGCTCGCCCCTCAATTACGTCCATGCCCGATATGATCGCCATGCGACCCGTGAGTAAGGCGATAAGCGCCACCACCCCGGCATAAACAAGAAAGGCCGTCCGACTCATGTTCCGATGAAACCAGCGAGCCGCCGTGCCCGCAATAGGGTGGCTTCCTGTCAATCGGCCCTAGCCAGCCTCTCTCACGCCGGATTGAGCGGAAACGGGTGGTTAGCTGCCGCTACTCAATCATCGATTCCGACACGAACGCACGCGCTGAAAGCGCTCGTCTCGACTTCCTCGCGATGCCAAATCTCAACCACCTTATAGTAGTCGAAATAACCGCCAGCATCCTTGGAGATAGTTTCACCCAACCGAGGCATGAAAGCAAAATCACCCTCGAAAAGCGGTTTCATCTCATCTTTGCCGTATACTTCCACTTTCGGCATGGCAGTCTCCTCACACCATTCTGCCTTGGCAGGTTAGAGGCAGCAACAGGCCGCTCGCCGACAGACAGCTTTCCACGCCAGCTCCGCTATCGGGTAATCTGCGATCCTAGCGCTGCGCGATCGGCGCGATCCGGTCGGCCAGCTCGTTGCCCCGCAACACCACGGTATCGCGCGACCAGTTGCCGACGAAGGTCGTCCGCTCCTTGAACGCGGGCGAGAGCCACGCCTTGTTGTTCTCGATAAGAAGCCCGCCCGAGCTGTGCCTGGCCCCTTCCGGCGCCACCGCGATCATCGTCGAGTAATTGTCCTTGTTCGGCCCCTGCTCGAACGAATTGCCCGCGATCCGCCCGGTCGCGCCGTTCGAGATGTCGATCGAATAGTTGGTGTTGCGCCCCTGACTGTCGTCGAAGCTGGAATCGAGGATCTCGATCCGCGGCGCGCGCACCTTCACATAATGCCCGCCCGTGCCGCGCTCGAACCGCGACTGGACGATGCGCAGGCTGCCATAATCGCCGATATACAGCGCGTGCGCGCCATTACCTGTCGGGTCCTTGCCGAGGCCAGCAAAGGTCGAACGCTCGATCGTGATCTTTCCTTGCGGAAAGCTCGCGCTCAGGATGCCGCACTGGCCGTCGATGAACATCGCGTTGGTGACATGGAGGTCACCGGTCTCGAGCCGGATGCCCGCGCCGTTGCCGTCCTCGACCAGCGTCCGCATGAACACGATACCATCGACCTTCGCCCCGCGGCCGCGGAGCACCAAAGTCGCCTTACCCTCACAGATCGCGCGGTCGAAGATCGCCTTGCCCGGCACTTCGGAGACGAAGTTGATCTCGCCTGCTTCCTGCACCGCGCAATCGCTGTAGCGGCCCGGCGCGATGCGGATCGTCCCGCGCCCCTCGCCGATCGCCGATACGGCTTCCTGCAACGAGGCATAGCCGCGACCGCTCTCCTGCACGGTGAACGGTCCGCCCCGGTCCTGCGGCAAGGCGGGCGCAGTGGTGGCGAGCAGGGCGGCAAGGGCGATGGCGATGCGCATGGAGCGACTCCGATGGTTTCGCGGCGTTATGCCTCAACAGAGATGACCGCGCCCCTAATTGGAGCGGAACACCCTGTCCCGCTTCGGAACGATGCGCCGGGACGTGCATTTTCAAGCACATGAAGCGCGGCCTGCGATATTGCGACGACAGCCGGCCGGGCATTACGCGGCGCAAGATGCGCCACG
>CAZBYE010000017.1:0-25736 GCA_964496045.1 uncultured Stakelama sp. | reverse complement strand
CACCGCCTGACGGAACAGCCTGCCGAAGGAGCGGACGCTCATTCCGACCTGCTCGGCCAGCCGCGCAACCGACAGGTCACGGGCGAGATTGTCGGCGATCCACGCGAGCAGGTTGGAGAAGGCCGGGTCTGACGCGGTCTGCGCGGCGAGCACGTGGCTGAGCTGGGGCTGCCCGCCCGGCCGGCGCATGAACACGACCAACGTCCGCGCCACCGCCATCGCGATCCGATGGCCAAGGTCACGCTCGACCAGCGCGAGGGCAAGGTCGATCCCCGCCGTCACCCCCGCCGAGGTCCATACGTCGCGATCCTCGACAAAGACGGGCCCGCGCTCAACCGCAACGCCGGGATGCTCGCGCTGAAGCGTGTCGAGGGCTGCCCAATGCGTGGTCGCGCGGCGTCCGTCGAGCAGACCGGCGCGCGCGAGGATGACCGCACCCGTGCACACCGAGCACACCCGCCGATAGGCGGGGCCATGCGCGTTCAGCCAGGGAACAAGCGCCGCCAGTTCGGCCTCCGGCAGGATCGCACCGCTACCCGCGACGATCAGCGTATCCGCATCTGCAGCGATCGCATCGTCGAGCGCGATCGTCTCGATCCGCACGCCCCCTACCCCTGCGATCGTCCCCCCGCGCAGTGACGCCAGCTCGATCCGGTAGCGCCCGCCGCCGGCCATGCTGTTGGCGATCACGAGCACCTCGAGCGGGCCGAACAGGTCGATCAGTGCGACCTGGTCGAACGCGACGAAGGTGATCGTCCGTGCCCCCGAATCGCCCGCCTGCGCGGTGATGCCATCCTGCCCCATCTCGTCCCGGTCCTGTTGGTCGCCCTCAATCTATGCGTGTCTTGGTGCCTCGGGAATGCCCCTGCCCGGTCCGTGGCGCAGCCTGACCGTCAATTGGCGCGAATCCAGCCCTCTTGCCGATGGCCCGCGCCGCAACGGCCCCCGATAATCGCGGGCAGGGACGGATTTCGACGGCGAGGCCCGCAAGAGGAGACCCGCCGCAGTCCCGGATCGGGGAGGAAATATGCACAAGTTCAACGCACACCGGCTGCTGATCGCCGGACTCGGGATGGCCGGAACCTGCGCGCTGGCGGCAGGAACCGGCGCGGCGCACGCCCAGACTGCACCCGCACAGGAAGCGGAATTGCCCGACGAGGTCGTGGTCACCGCCAACCGCCGCAGCGAGCGGCTGAGCGATGTGCCGGCCAGTGTCGCCGGCTATGACCGCACAAAGCTCGACGATCAGGGCATCCGCGATGTCGGCGACCTGATCGCGCAGACGCCGGGCCTGTCGCTGATCCCGCAAAGCAGCTTCCAGCCGCCCAACATCGCGGTACGCGGGATCCAGTCGGTAGTCGGCGCGGCAACCACCGGCATCTATATCGACGACACGCCGGTCCAGCCGCGCAACACCAACGCCAGCGAAGCCGGTGCGCCGCTGCCCGCCATCTTCGACCTCGAACGGGTCGAAGTACTGCGCGGCCCGCAAGGCACGTTGTTCGGCGCCGGATCGATGGGCGGCACGATCCGCTTCATCACCCCGGTCCCGGATGTCTCGGGCACGGATATCTATGCGCGCGGCGAGGTCGCGGCGACCGAGCATGGCGGCATGTCGTACGAAGCCGGCGCGGCGGTCGGCTTTCCGCTGATCGAAGGCGTCGCGGGCGTGCGGCTCAGCGGATCCTGGCGCCGCGACGGCGGCTATATCGACCGGGTCGACGAGCGCACCGGCGCCGTGGTCGATGCGAATTCGGACCGCGCCACGACCAAGACCTTCAAGGCAGTCGTCAACCTCGATCTTGGCGGCGTGCGCATCCTGCCGTCCTTCAACTTTCAGGACCTGCACCTGCACGACCGCGGCCAATATTATCCGCGCCTGTCGCGGCCCGAAGACGGCGTGCTGAAGAGCGGGCGTCTGCTCGCCCAGCCGATGCGCGACCGCTTCTACCTTCCCGCGCTCAAGATCGAGGCGGAGATCGGCTCGCTCACCGCGACCTCGGTCAGCTCCTATCTGGTTCGGCGTGCGCGCAGCGACATCGACTTCAGCACGCTCGATTTCGGCCTGTACCGCCTGTTCAGCGGGCAGTTGCCGATCCCGCAGCAACTCCCCGCCGCCTTCACCGGCGCGGTCAGCCGCACGCGCAGCCGCCAGGACAATTTCACCCAGGAAATTCGCCTCCAATCCGATGCGGAAGGCACGATCAGCTGGCTGATCGGCGGCTTTTACCAGCGCAACAAACAGGGGTTCGCGGCACGGATCGAAGACCCCTATTATGCGAGCTTCTTCGCCGGCTTCTTCAACTCGCCCGCGATCGACGGGATCGTGCGCTACACCACCGACGGCACTTATCGCGAGGAACAGCTCGCCGCGTTCGCGAACGTCGACGTCCGCCTCGGTGACCTGACGCTCACCGCCGGCGGGCGCATCGCCGACACGCGCTTCTCGTTCCGCGAGGATCTCAACGGGCCGTTCAACCGCGGGCCTAAGTCGGCGTCGGGGTCGCAGCAGGACACCCCCTTCACCCCCCGCGTCAGCCTGTCGTGGAAGCCCGAGGGCGGGCCCCTGCTCTATCTCAGCGCGGCCAAGGGCTTCCGCATCGGCGGCGCCAATCAGGGGACCCAATCGACCCCGCTCTGCAACGCCGCGCTCGCCCAGCTCGGGCTGGCGAGCGCACCGACCGAGTATAATTCGGACTCGCTGTGGAGCTATGAGGCAGGCGCCAAGGCAAAGCTCGGCAAGTTGCGGTTCGAGGCCAGCGCCTATCATGTCGACTGGAGCGACATCCAGAGCTACGTCCAGTTCAGCGGATGCGCGAGCGGCTTCATCGCCAACCTCGGCGCAGCAAAGAGCAACGGGTTCGACATCAACGTGTCGGCAGCCCCGCTGCCCGGCCTCTCGCTCAACGCAGCGGTCGGCTATAACAAGACGCGCTACAAGAGCTCGATCGTTACCAACGGCGTCTACCTCGTCGAAAAGGGCGCGGTGGTCAGCGACGTGCCGCCCTGGAAGATCACGCTGACGGGCGAATATTCCGCCCCGATCGGATCGGGCGAAGGCTATCTGCGCTTCATCCACGAGTATCGCAGCCGCAACAACGGCCGGTTCGCGCGCTTCGACAATCCTCAGGCCTCGGGCTATGATCCGACGCTGAGCGAGAATGACGGGTTCGGCGAGACCAGCGCGCGGATCGGCTATCGCGGCAAGACGCTCGATGCGTCTGTGTTCGTCAACAATCTGTTCGACAACAGCCCCCGGCTCAACCTGACCCGCAACGGGCTGGCGACCGATCCAACCTATTACGCCCAGACGATCCGGCCGCGGACCTTCGGCCTGACGGTCACTTATCGCCAGTGAGCTTATGGTCGCTCGTACGCCGATGGGAGCCACCCCGGCGTGCGAGCGGCCACCCTCCTCCAGCAGAGAGTTTCGATGCACTCCCATCTTCGTCTTGCGCTTGCCCTCGCCCTGCTGACCATGAACGGCACGCACGCCGCCGCCGCATCGCCGCCGGGTGGCACCCGCGCCGCCGATCCGTCGCACTACCGTTCCGAGGTGATCGAGCGCTCGCTGTCCGAGCTGGTCGCCGATCTTGAGAGCGGCAAGCTGAGCTCGGCG
The DNA here is from genome assembly GCA_964496045.1 of uncultured Stakelama sp. Classification (GTDB taxonomy): domain Bacteria; phylum Pseudomonadota; class Alphaproteobacteria; order Sphingomonadales; family Sphingomonadaceae; genus Sphingomonas. The sequence goes on along the minus strand of CAZBYE010000017.1, from coordinate 22,117 downwards.
CGCATCGTCGACGCCTATCTCGCGCGCATCGAAGCGATCGACCGCAACGGGCCGCAGCTGCAGAGCATCATCGCGCTCAACCCGAACGCGCGGGACGAGGCGAAGCGCACCGATGCCGAGCGCAAGCAGGGCAAGCTGCGCGGGCCGCTCCACGGCGTCCCGATCGTCATCAAGGACAATATCGAGACCCGCGAGCTGCCGACCACCGCCGGATCGCTCGCGCTCAAGGGCAATCGCACCGGCCGGGATTCGCCCGCGGTCGCGCGGCTGCGCGCCGCCGGAGCGATTATCCTCGGCAAGGCGAACCTGTCCGAATGGGCACAGTTTCGCGGCTTTCGCAGCCTTGCCGGATGGAGCGCAATCGGCGGGCTGACGCGCAACCCCTATGCGCTCGACCGCAGCCCCGGCGGGTCCAGCTCAGGCAGCGCGGTCGCGGTCGCCGCCAGCCTGGCGCCCGTGGCGCTGGGCACTGAGACCAACTCATCGATCATCGGTCCCGCGGCGTTTAACGGGCTGGTCGGGTACAAGCCGACGCTCGGGCTTGTCCCGCGTACCCACGTTGTTCCGCTGTCGCCGGTGCAGGATACGGTAGGAACGCTCGCACGATCGGTAGCCGATACCGCATTGCTGCTCTCGATCATCGCCGGTCCCGATGGCGCCGATCCCGCCACCGCCGAGGCTGCGAGCCGGCGGGAAGATTATACCGCGCGGGTCCGCGCACCCGGCCTCAAGGGCGTTCGGCTCGGTGTCGTCCGGCCCGACGGCGCCGCAGCGCCGGGCGACGCGCGTCAGGCTTTGCTCGCGCAAACGCTCGACCGCCTGCGCGCCGCCGGCGCCGAGATCGTCGAGGTGCCCGGCTATGACGAAGCGCCGCTCCGCGCGATGCAGCTCGACATCTTCGTCCCCGACTTCAAGGCGAGCATCGGCAACTATCTCGCCGCGGCAGCGCCCGAAGTGCGCGTGCGATCGCTCGAAGCGCTGGTCGCGTTCAACAAGGCCGAACCGCGCGAGACCGCGTTGTTCGGGCAGGAGCTGTTCGTGCGTGCGCTCGGCGCCCCGTCTGCGGACGACCCCGCCTGGCAGGCGCTGGTGAGCAAGGCGCGGCGGATGGCGGGCACCGAGGGCATCGATCGGCTTTGCACCGAGTATAAGGTGAGCGCGCTGATCGGCATCACCACCGATGTGGCGCCTGTCGTCGACCTCGTCGGAAGCGGTCCGCGCATGACATCGATCACGACGATGGCTGCGATGGCGGGCTATCCCCACCTCACCCTTCCGATGGGACAGATCGAAGGATTGCCGCTCGGCATTTCGCTGATCGGTCCGGCGTGGAGCGACGGGCAGCTGCTCGCGACCGGCGCCGCGCTCGAGCAGTTGCTGCCCCGGCGCAGCCCGCCCACCTATGTGCGGTCGGTCAGCGAAATGCCGCGCTTCGCGACCGCTTTCCGGCGTCAGGATTGACCGTTCGCCGGTTGACGGACCTTCCCCCGCCCCGCCAGACTGGCGGGGCGGAAAGGATCGATGTGACAGCGGCAATACCGAAACGACGGACACAGACGGAGCGGACCGCGGAAACGCGGGAGGCGCTGCTCGATGCGGCGATCCGGCTGCTCCACCGCAAGGGATATAGCGGCGCCACGACCGAGCTGATCGCCGACGAGGCCGGCTTGACCCGCGGCGCGCTGCACCACCATTTCAAGACCCGCGCCGATCTGATGGCTGAGGTCATTCGTTCCGTCTATGAGCGGGAACAGCGCGCCTATCAGGAAATGGCGGCGGACGGCGGCCGCGGCGCACGGCTGTCCGACTGGCCTGACATGCTCTGGGAAGTGCTGAGCAAGCCTTCGGGGCTGGCCGTACTCGAAATCCTCCAGGCATCGCGCAGCGACCCCGACCTCGCCGCGCGCGTCGCGCCGATGCAGGCAGCGGTCGAGCGCATGTCGCTCGCCGCGATCGACCAGCAATTCGGCAGCGCGGACGCAGCGGAGATGCTGCCCGGGATCCGCCTGCTCGTGTGGGCGGTGCGCGGACTTTCAATCGGACAGCTCCTTGCGCCCGATCCCGATGAGATGCGGCGCTCGATCGATTTTCTCCGGCTGCTGATCGACGGTGCGGTCCGCGCGGGGGCAATCGACGCGCGCGGCCGCCCCACTCACGGGACCGGCTGACCCTCCCGGCAGACCATAGCGACACCCGCAAAACTGCCCGATCCGTCATCGGTCGCAAGCATCTTCAAATGCCCCAGCCACACGAACCGCCGGAAGCCGCGATCCTTCGACGTCCGTTTTTCTCCGCACGCGATATGTGGCGCATCGCGGCGGACGGTGACGCTGCGCAGCTCAGCACCGGGATCGCCGATCGAGGCGAGGATCGCGGTCTCGATCGCCGTCCGCGCCGGGGTGGAAGAAGCGCTCGGCACTAGCGCGGGCTGAGCCGGGGACGCTGTCGCCCCCGGCCGCTCGACCGGCGTCACCGCCACCACCCCGGCTTCCGGCTCGTCCTGCGATCGCTGCCACCCGATCAGGGCAGCGACCACCGCAGCGACGACAATAGCCGCAATGACGAACAGCTTCTTCACGGGATGTTGCTGACCCGCCCGGTCCAGGCAGCAGCGGTGAAGAACTCGCCGGTGCCAGTCTTGAAGGCAGCGCCAGCGGCCGCGTCGCCCTTCAGCCGCCATGCGAACCACGCGGTCGGGAAGCCCATATAGCCATACACGCCATTGGAGCAGGCGCGCAAAAAGCCGAGCAGCCCGCAGCCCGGCGTGCCGCTGATGTCGTTATGGTTGGCGCCGCGCAACAGCCCCTTGGCTTTGAGCATCGTTGCCGGGGTCGCGTTGTAATAAGCGGTCTGTGAATTGAGCTGGGTGCCGCCATTCTGCGTGTCCGGCGCGATCATGCTGTCGGCGGTGCCGCTGACGTAGAAGATCGACCCCGATCCGCCGGTCAGCGCCGGGGTCAGCAGGCAATTGTCCGCAGGATTGCACCACATCTGGGCCGGAAGCTCGAGCGTCACCGTCGTCGTGATCACGCCGTTCGAGTTGAACATCGCATTGGCCGCGCCGGACGCCCCCTGCGAATGGCCCGCTGCGCCGACCTCGGTGAAATCGATCCGGTGATAGAAGGGGCTGGCCGGATTGGCTTCCTCGGCGCGCATATAGGCGGGCGAGTCGGGCGGGGTGTTGCCGTATCCGGTCTGCTGGTCGCGCGTCGCCACCACGACAAAGCCCCAGCTGGCGAGATGCTTGAGCCACAGCGTGTAATTGTCCGGCGTCGATCCGGTGCCGTTCGCCCAAACCACCAGCGGCAGCCGCTCCTGCGAGGCTGTCATGTTGCTCGGGTAGAAGACGTCGCACTGGTTGCCCTTGGAATCGCACGCCGCCGCCGACCGCGTCTGCGTCGTCGCGGACGGCCCGTTGGCGTAATATTTGGTCTCGATGGGTCCGGTGGGTGCGTTCGGCACCGACTGGGCGGCGGCCGGTACGGCCAGTGCGGCGGCGGAAACGAGCGTGATCGCCCGAGCTAATCCCTTCATCTGCCTCTCCTTGCGCTTATTGTGCTTCGTCCCCGGACCGCGGCACGAGCCGGAGGGTCCGGCCGAGCAAAGGCAGGCGAGCAGGAGTTTGCGCATGCGTGCAGACCCGCACCCGCCACTGCGGATGCGCGAATAATCCTCTCCCGTTCGCCGATCTCCGCCGGCCTTCGGAGCCTATGCTCACACTTACATACAATCAAGAATGAATGTATATAATATGCCTAATTGGTTCGTTCACGGCACAGGCCCGGTCGAAGCCGCGCCGGTCGAAGGGCGGCTCAGCCCGGCGCCGCGCCGCGCTTGAGCCACACCCCGGCGCGCCAGTAATGAAACAACGCCCATGGCGTCGCGGCAGCGAAGGTCAGCATCGCCCAGCGCAGCGCTTCGGCATCGCCCAGTGACGGCTTGAGCGCATCGCTGATCACCCCGATCATCGTCGGCCCCAGCCCCAGCCCGATCAGGTTGATGACCAGCAAGGTCACTGCCGCCCACAGCGCGCGCATCCGCAGCGGCGCCAGCCCCTGAATCAGCGCAAAGGTGGGGCCGAGATACGAGTTCACCAGAATCAGCGACGCCCAGTAGATCGGCACCGCGATCCACGGGTCGGACGATGCGAAGAACAGGAAGGACAGCGGCAGCCCCACCCCCTTCATCACCAGCACCAGCCACGCCTGACTGTGCAGCCCCCAGCGCTCCGCCGCCTTGTTGGCCAGCCAGCCGCCGAGCACCGCCGACAGCGTCCCGCAGATCGCCCCCACCGGCGCGACGATCGACGCGATCTGGAGCTTGTCGAGGCCGACGGTGCGGATCAGGAAGCTCGGCCCGAACGCGGTCTGGCCATAGCCGATCAGCGAGGTGATAGTGACGCCCATCACCAGATGCACCGCCGCACGATTGGCGAACAGCGAGCGGAAGCCCTCGCCGAAGCTGGGCATCGCGGCATGGGCCGCCGGCACATGGCCCGGATCGGACAGGCCACGGCGCGGCTCGACCACGAACAGCTTGATCACCACCGCCAGCACGATGCCGGGGATACCCACCGCGAACATCGCCACGCGCCAGCCGAAGAAATGCGCGAGCGTGCCGCCGATCATCGTCCCGCCCGCCGCGCCCAGCACGACGCCGAGCGAGTAGATGCCCATCGCCCCCGCGCGCTTCTCGGGCGGATAAAGGTCGGCGATGATCGAATGGCTCGGCGGGCTCGACCCTGCCTCACCGATCCCCACGCCGATGCGGGCGAGCAGCAGCTGGACGAAATTCTGCGCGAGCCCGCACACCGCGGTCATTGCGCTCCATAGTGCCAGCGCGATGCCGATGATGTTGACACGGTTGCCCCGGTCGGCCCAGCGCGCCACCGGCAGGCCCAATGTGGCGTAGAAGATCGCGAAGGCGAACCCCGCGAGCAGGCCGAGTTGCGTGTCCGACAACAGCAGCTCGCGCCGGATATCCTCCTGAAGGATCGCGAGGATCTGGCGGTCCATATAGCTGAAGAAATAGGCGGCGGTGAGCAGTCCCAGCGTGGTGCTGCGTTGCCGAATGGCGCGTTCGTCCGTCGAGAATTCAGCCATCGTCGCCCTTCAAAGAAAGGCGAGTCCTGAAACCCGGACTCGCCCTGATGATACACACCCGTTTCAATTCACCTCTTCCGTCACCCCGGCCCTGTTCCGGGGTCCACCGTGAGGCTAGCGTTGGACAAGAGGTGGAGGGTCGCCGACGCGGCGCCGTGGACCCCGACACGAGGCCGGGGTGACGGCTCTGCAATCGAAACGTTCCCGACCCTCTGGAACCTGCACCCCTCAGAACTTGATCCGCCCGGTGACGCCATAGGTGCGCGGCTCGGCCAGGAACTGCGAGAACATCTGGCGCCCGCCCGGGAATTGCGGATCGGCGAACGGCATGGCGGTGAACCCGGCCGCATAGGGCGGCGTGGTCGACCCGCCCTGCTGGAAGGGCGAGTTGAACGCCACCTGTGCGTATTTCTCGTTGAAGAGATTCTGCGCCCAGACCTCCAGCGCCCAGCGCTCGTCCTTGCCGCGGATGCCGACGCGGCCGTTGACCACGACATAGCTGGTCTGCTCCTTTTGCGGGAACAGGTCCGACCCGGTGTTGAAGTCGTCGGTCAGTCGGGTGTCGACATAGAACAGCCCCGACAGCCCAGACGAACCGATATCCGGCGTCCAGGCGAACGATCCGGTGGCGACGATCTCCGGCGCGTTGGAGAGGTTGTCACCGGGCAGCATCCGCAGCGCCGGATTGAGCGGTGCACCGCTTTCGTTGCCGACCAGATTGTCACGATATTTGGTGTTGGCATAGGTCAGGCCAAGGCTCATGCGGATGTCGCGATGCGGCACCAAAGTCGCCTCGAGCTCGACGCCGGTCGAGCTCACGCCATAACCGACGTCGCCCTTCGCGCACGCGCCGGTTTTCAACGCCGGATTGAGGTCGAACGCGGTGCCCGGCGCGATCACCGGCGCGATATAGTTGGCAGAGCCGGGGTTGGCGCTCTGGTCACGATCTGCGCCGCCCAGATCCTTCTTACAGCCATTGACGTTCTGGACGATGAACACCGTGCCGTCGAACGTGTTGAGCTGGAAGTTCTTGAACTGCTGGCGGAAGACCGAGACGTTCAAGCTGAACGGCCCGGTCGCGTATTTCGCGCCGATCTCGAAGGCATCGACCACTTCGGGATCGAATTGCAGGTTCTTGACCAGCGCCTGCGCCCCCCCGGCGCTGGCGAAGGACGCCACCGGCGCCTTGAGTGCCGACCGGTCGAGGTTGAAGCCACCCGCCTTGTAGCCGCGCGAGAAGCTCGCATAGAGGAGCAGGTCCTGCATCGGCTTCCACGACAGGATCGCGGTGCCGGTGAACTGGTCCTCCTTGCGCTCATCGCTGATCGAAACGCCGTTGAGTTCAGACGTCGAATTGCCCTGACACGACAGGTTGATGAGCGATTGCGAGACCGCGAACAGCGCGGTGTTGAATCCCGGGCTGTTGGGGTTGACGAAGGCACCGAGCAACGCCTGGTTGGCGACGCAGGCAGTGTTGTCGTTGCCGAACGCGGCGCGGAATTTCTTGCGCTCATTGGTGTAGCGCAGGCCCAGGGTCAGATCGAGCGTGTCGGTGAGGTGGACGATATTGTGCGTGAACAGCGCCCAGTTGCGGCTGTCCTGCCGATAGGTGTCGCGCGTGGTGCCGCGATCGTTGATCGAATCGAGATTGTCGAACGCCGCATAGATCAGCGGCGACGCTGCGCCGAACAGCGCCGGGCGCGCGGCAAGACATGCGGGCGAGGTCGGCGAATAGAGCGCCGAAAGCCCGCCCGGCGAAACGATGCGACAGCTCGCAAACCGTCCATATTGGTTACCGAAGCGCAGATTGTCGGTCGCGGTCAGCTTCTCGTTGGCGAAGTAGCCGCCGACCAGCCAGTCGAGCTTGCCGCCGAACGCCGCGCCCTGCAGCCGCAGCTCCTGGCTGAACGTCTCGAACCGGCGCGACGACCCGTCATTGTCGGCGCGATAGAGGATGTCGACCGCGCTATAGTCGGTGTCCGACGCCTGACTGCTGAAATAGTTGCGATAGCCGGTGATCGAGGTCAGCGTGGTGTCGCCGAAGCTCCAGTCGGCCTGAAGCGAGACGCCATAATCCTCGGTCCGCCCGCCATAGGTCCGGCCCGGTGACACCGACAATTCACGCGACCAGCCTGCATTGAGCAGCGCGGACTTCTGGCCCAGCGCCGTCAGCACGTTGACGATATTGTTGCCGCTGTCGTTGGTGCGCCCGGGCACTGCGCCGGGCTGCTGCAACGGGATCGCCGGGTTGTTGAGATTGCCGATATACGGATTGACGCTGTTGCTGACATAGGTCGCACCGCAGCATTTCTCGTCGCGCTTGGTATAGTCGCCGATCAGGCGGATACGCAGATCGCTCGACGGTTCAAACAGCAACTGCCCGCGAACGAAGAAGCGGTCGCGATCGTTGACGTCGGTCTTGTTGGTCGAGTCATAGTAGAAGCCGTCGCGCTTCACATAGACGCCGTCCACCCGCGCCGCGAGCGTCTCGCCCAGCGGCACGTTGAGGTTGGCGCTGAACCGCCACAGGTCGTAATTGCCATAGGTCGCCTCGGCGCCGCCGGAAAAACCGCTGAACGACGGCGCCTTCGACACGATGCTGATGATGCCCGCCGATGCGTTGCGGCCGAACAGTGTGCCCTGCGGCCCGCGCAACACCTCGACGCGCTCGATCTCACCCAGTTCGTTGAGGCCGATGCCCGAGCGCGAGCGATAGACGCCGTCGATGAATACCGCGACCGAGCTTTCGAGGCCGGGATTGTCCCCCACCGTACCGATGCCGCGGATGCGCGCCGAGCCGTTCGCCTCGCTGCCCGTCGACGAGACCAGCAGCGACGGCGCGACCTGGTTGAGCTGGCGAATGTCGTTCGCCCCGGAATTCTGCATCTGCTCCGAATTCACCGCGGACACGGCCAGCGGCACATCGGCCAGCTGCTGCGCACGTCCCTGCGCTGTAATGACGATTTCCCCGGCGGCGGCCGCAGGCTCGGCTTCGGACTGCGCATCCTGCGCGAAGGCGGGCGACGCCGTGGCAATGGCAAGCGCCGGAATGGCCGCAGCCGAGAAAAGGCTAATCCGTTTCATAGATCCCACTCCCGTTCGGGTTGGAGCGCCTCCCGGCTCCATACCGCAAACTCGAATAGATCGTTTATCCGGCTTGCGGTCAAGCCAACAAAACCGTTGCAAATTGCCACTTACCCTAGCGTAGTTCGGGCACGTCCCGCGGCAGTGCAGCATATAGGGTATGCTGAACGATTGTTCGAAACTGCCCCATTGCCGTACGCGTGCCGCGCGTTGCACAGCGTCGCATTCACGATATGCTGACCCGATGCGCGGGCGCTGGCAGTGGCTCCTTCCCGGAATCGTCCTCGCCGTCGGTATCGGCGCCTGGGCGCTTGCCTATGCGCGATCCTATGAGCTCGGCAGGACCGATCCGCACCGGGCGGCCAGCTACCGCCCGCCTTTGTTCAACTTCTCGGAGACCTATACCGATGGCACCGCGCTCGGAATCGCGATCGGCTCTTCAAAGGAAGCGGCGATCCGTGCGGCGGAAGCGGGCGGGTATATCGCCGTGCCCGCCGGCTGGGGCGATGACCGGCGCGGCGGCGCGGCGCTCTACGAAACGTCGGAACTGCACCGGACGATGCTGCAGCAGAACCAGCTCTCCTGGCGCGACCCGCGCGGCGTCTGGAGCGGGATGATCGTCGAGTTTAGCGGCGGGCGCGTCCACAGCGTCAACGTCTATTACATCAACTTCGAAATGATGTGACCGGACCGCCATTGGCGTTTCAATCCGCCCGCTCTATTTGCCTGCCATGAGCTATGAATCGGTACGGGACGACCTGTCCCAGCGCGCACCCGACCTGTCGATCATCGAAGCCGAACAAAGCACCGCAACCGTCATCGAGGCGGCAGCGGCGCTGGGCGTGACGCCCGGACAGATCGCCAAGACGCTGGCGCTGCGCGTCAACGAGCGCGTCGTGCTGGTGGTGGCGCGCGGCGATGCGCGACTGGACAATCAGAAGACCAAGGCCGCGCTCGGCGGCAAGCCACGGATGCTCGACCCGGAGCAGACGCTCGCCATCACTGGCCATCCAGTGGGCGGCGTCTCGCCCTTCGGCCTCCCCGCCCCGTTGCCGATCTATTGCGACGTTAGCCTGCGCGCCTTCGCCACCGTTTTCCCGGCTGCCGGTTCGCGCAACAGCTCGGTCGAAGTCGCGACGGACCGCCTCGCCGCGCTGCTCGACGCGCAATGGGTTGATATCTGCGCCCCGTCGGGCTGAGCTGCGCGCCAAATTCACACGCCAAGCGTGTCACTGTATTGCCATAGTGCATCACTATAGATAGCCCGATGTTCATGCTTCCCCTCGCGCCTCTGCCTGCCACCTTGTCAGTCGCCGCCGTCGGATCGATGCAGGCCATCATGAGACGAACTGGACCGTCCGTTTATGCGTTGGAATGCCCATAGAAAGACCCATGGGGTGCGCAGGCCGGCGGTCACATCGCCACTCGATCGCATCCGCTTTATTACGGCCTGGCTGGGCAATCCGCGCAGCGTCGCGGCGATCGCACCGTCAAGCAAGGCGCTGGCGCAATTGATCACGCGTGACATCGATGCGCGAACCGGGCCGGTGCTCGAACTCGGCCCGGGGACGGGGGTTTTCACGCAGGCGCTGCTGGATCGCGGTGTCGCGGAACGCGATCTAACCCTCGTCGAATATGACGATGGCTTCGCGCGACTGCTCAAGCGGCGCTTTCCGCAGGCGAACATCCTCAGCATCGATGCCGCCGACCTGGCCGATACCCACGGGTCGCCCTCGGATCTGTTCGGGGCGGCGATCTGCGGGCTCGGCCTGCTCAATATGAAGCCGGCAAAGGTCGAGGCGATCTTGCGGGCCACCTTCATGCGGATGCGCAGTGGCGCGCCGCTCTATTTGTTCACCTATGGCCGTAACTGCCCAGTGCCGGATGCGGTGCTTCAGCGCCTCGGCCTGGATGCGGTTCGCGTCGCCACGATCCGGCGCAACATACCCCCGGCTTCGGTCTACCGGATCGTCGCCCGTCAGGCTCAGGCGGACTGAACACATGCCTGGCCCAGACCTGGTTGCGGACCTGCTATCGCTTGGATTGATAGGCGTCTTCCTCGTCACGGCGCTCGAGAAGTTTATCCCCGTCGTTCCATCCTACGTCATGCTGTTGGCGCTGGGGATGAGCGCGCCCGACCTGCCGCGACTGACCATGATGCTTGGGATCACGGTGATCGGCTCGCTGTGCGGCTCGGCCGGCTGGTTCGCAATCGGTCGCACCTTGGGCGAACGACGCATAGAGCGGCTTGTCGCGCGCTTCGGCAAATATGTCCTGTTCCCGCTGCCGACCTACCAGCGGCTGGCCGCGTCCTACCGGCGCAATCGCTTTCGGGCGACGGCATTCGGCCAGACGATTCCGGTGGCGCGGGTCTATCTCGGGCTGCCCGCAGGAGTCCTCAAACTGCCGGCAATCTCATTCCTCACTGCTGCGACGCTTGGCATTCTTGTCTGGAACTTGCCCTTCCTCTTGCTCGGCTTCGTCCTGAAGGGCACCTCGCGCTCTCTGTTCGATGTCGGGTTGCGGGCGTCGATCGCGCTCGTCGCCGCTGAATTTCTGATTTTCGCGCTGGTCGGCATCATCCGTCGCGCGCGCAGCGGCGGTCAGGCATGATCCAGCCATTCATCAGGCCCGATCTCCTGCTGCCATTCACCGTCAACTTCGTCGTCATGGTCATTCTGCCGGCAAGGCTTGGCCTCTCAGGCGTGCCAGTCGCGACGTTTCTCGCCTACGCTGTCCTCAGTGGCGCATTGCTGACCCTGGCCGGGAATTTTCGGTACCTGCGTACCATGTTCTCGCGCCGCGACGTCCGCAGCTATCTGCTCGTCCGCATGGTCATCGTCGCGATCGTGGGCGCTGTCCCATTCATGGTGGCCAGAAGCCTGGCGGTATGAGGCCGGGTGGCCTGGACGGCCACCACCCCATCGCCACGGCACTCCGTCTCAGAAACCGCTCAGCCGCGCGAAGCGGTCGCGGTGATACGCCGCATTGCCCCACATCTGCTCGAGCACGCGCATCCGCTTGAGCGTGAAGCCGGCATCATGCTCGTCGGTCATGCCGATGCCGCCATGGAGTTGGATCAGCTCACGGCTCATCAGGTGCCCGACCTCGTTGGCCTTACCTTTGGCCAGCGATGCCGCCTGCCGGGTGTCGCCCCCGCGATCGATCGCCGCCAGTCCCGCCTCGACCACCGAGCGCATCAGCTCGATCTCGCTGAACAAATTGGCCATGCGGTGCTGCAGCACCTGGAAGGTCGCCAGCACCTGCCCGAACTGCACGCGCTGCTTGAGGTAGGCGAGCGTCGTGTCGAACGCCGCGCCGGCCATGCCGAGCATCTCGGCGCTCGCCAGCACCGCCGCGCGATCGACCACTGCGTCGAACAAGCTGTCGCCGCCTTCGGCCAGCCTCTCGGCCGCCGCGCCGTCGAAGCGGACTTCGGCATGACTGCGGAAATCGGCAAGGTGCCTGCGCGATACGCTCACGCCCGCCCCCGCCTCGACCAGATAAAGTCCGTCGATCGCCGCGACCACGAACAGCCCGGCACTGTCGCCCTCGGCGACGAACGCCTTGGTGCCGGATAGCTTGCCGCCCTCGACGGTCGCGGCGATGTTCGCCGGGTCGAAGCGCGGCCCCTCGTCCACCGCCAACGTCGCGACCAGCTCGCCGCTGGCGATGCGCGGCAGCCACTTCGCCTTCTGGTCCTCGTTTCCGCCAAGCAGGATCGCCGAGGCGGCGACTGCCGAGGCTGCCAGCGGACTCGCGGTCAACGTCTTGCCCAACTCTTCGATCACCAGCCCCAGACTCAGCCAGCCAAAGTCGCTACCGCCCTGCGCTTCCGGAATGATGATCCCGGTCCAGCCCATTTCGGCCATCGTCGTCCAGGTGCCGGCATCATAGCCCGCCGCGTTATCGGCATCGCGCACCTTGCGCCACGCCGAGACCGGGCTCTCATTCCCCGCCCAGTCGCGCGCCATGTCGCGCAGCATCGTCTGTTCGTCGGTCAGAACGGCCATCTTTCTTTCCTCTCAAAACCCTTCGTCATGCCGGACTGGTTCCGGCATCCATCGCGCGTCAAACGATGCCTTGGAGCTTCTTGCGCAGAAGCTGCGGCACCGTGGATCCCGGCACTGGGCCGGGAAGACGGCTGCGGCGGGTCACTGGTGGTCCAGCATCCCCAGAATCCGCTTGGCGATGATGTTGTTCTGGATCTCGGTCGATCCGCCATAGATCGTCGTCGCCTTGCCGAAGAGCCAGGCGCGGGTGCCCTTGAGCTGCGCGTCGCTGAAGCCCTCGCCTTCCCAGCCCAGCCCCTCGACCCCCTGGATCTCGATCAGCAGTTCGGCGCGTTCCTGCCCCAGCTTGGTACCAACGGTCTTGAGGATCGACGACACCTCGGAAACCCCGCCCGCCGCCTTGCTCTCCGCCTGCACGCGCATCGCGGTGAGCAGAAAGGCGCGCCAGTCCATCTCCCATTTGGCGATGCGTGCGCGCAGGTCGGGGTCGGCGACGCGGCCCTCGGCATCGGCGCCGACATATTTCCTGGCGATATCGGCCAGCGACGGCCCGCTCGGCATCAGCCGCGATCCGCCGCCCGACAGGTTCGTCCGCTCATGCTGGAGCAGGCGCTTGCCGATCGTCCAGCCCTGCCCCTCCTCGCCGACGCGGTTCTCCTTGGGCACCTTCACATCGGTGAAGAAAGTCTCACAAAAAGGCGACATACCGCTGATCATCTGGATCGGCTTCACCTCAACGCCGGGCGTATCCATGTCGATCAGGACAAAGGTGATGCCGCCCTGTTTCTGGGTCTTGTCTGTCCGGACGATGCAGAAGCATTTGTCAGCCCATTGCCCGCCCGACGTCCAGGTCTTCTGCCCGTTGACGACATAATGGTCGCCCTTGTCCTCAGCGAAGCATTGCAAATTGGCGAGGTCGGACCCGGCATTGGGTTCCGAATAGCCCTGGCACCAGCGCACCTCGCCCCTGGCGATCGCCGGGATATGCTCGCGCTTCTGCGCCTCGTTACCGTACTCGAGCAGCGTCGGGCCGAACATCATCACGCCCATCCCGCCGATCGGGTTCCACGCGCCGACCTTCGCCATTTCGTCGGCCAGGACCTTCGCCTGCGCACGGGAAAGGCCGCCGCCGCCATAGTCGCTCGGCCAGGTCGGCACACCCCAGCCCTTCGCGCCCATCGCTTTGCGCCAGGCGGCCTGGTCGGGGGTCTCTTCGGTCGGCCCTTCGACCGCGGACATGGTGTTGTCCTTGCCCTTGAGCGACGCGGGGAAGTTCGCCGCGAGCCATTCGCGCACCTCGGTACGGAACGGATCGAGATCGTTCGTCGTCGCCGGTTCTGCCAGGGTTGCCACGTTACTCTCCTCTTCCCCTCCGCGCCGCGGACACGCGCTCTTGCACGCGACCACACATCGGTATCGACATGTTTACTCTTGTCGCCGGAACCGCCCCCTGCCGGAGTCGGCCGTCAAGTCATTTTTCGAGCTTGCGGTATGGTCCAGTGCCCGTCAAGCGCCGTTTTGGCAGCAGCTGCGCAATCCGTTGAGATATCCCCCGAGACACGCCGCCATGCGCGGGCTAAAAGCCGCCGCCAAAGGGGATCCCATGCGCTTCCATCATCGTGCCGTGCCCATCGTGCTGACCGCCGTGATGATCGACTCGATCGGCTTCGGGATCATCATGCCGGTACTGCCCCGGCTGATCGTCGAGCTCGCCCATGTCGGGCTCGAGGATGCTGCGCGGATCGGCGGCTACATGCTCTTCGCCTTCGCCATCGCCCAGTTCTTCGCGGGTCCGGTCCTCGGTACGCTGGGCGACGCGATCGGGCGGCGGCCGGTGCTGCTCTTCTCGATGATCGCCTTCTCGATCGACTACGCCCTGATGGCCGTCGCCCCGACGATCGGCTGGCTCTTCGTCGGCCGCGTCATCGCCGGGATCGCGGGCGCATCGTTCGGTCCGGCCAACGCAGTCCTCGCCGACGTCACCCCGCCCGAGAAGCGTGGCGCCACCTTCGGCCTGATGGGCGCGGCATTCGGCATCGGCTTTATCCTCGGCCCGGCGCTGGGCGGCCTTCTTGCAGGCTTCGGTCCGCGCACCCCGTTCATCGCCGCGGCGGTGCTGGCGGGGCTCAACGCGATCTGGATCCTCACCATGCTGCCCGAAACGATCAAGCCCGAGGGCCGCCGCCCCTTCCGCTGGGGTGACGCGCACATTTTCGCGGCGTTCAAGCCGATCTTCCATGCGGGCAATGCCGGGTGGCTGCTCGCGGCGATGTTCCTGTGGCAGCTCGCGCATATGGTCTACCCCGCAACCTGGGCGTTCTTCGGCGAGATTACGCTTGGCTGGAACGAGAAGATGATCGGCCTGTCGCTCGCCGCCGCCGGCCTGTGCATGGCGGCGGTGCAGATGCTGGTCACCGGCCGCGCGATCAAGGCATGGGGCGAGGAACGCACCGTCGTCCTCGGCATGGCGGCGGGCGGGCTCGCCTTCACCGCCTATGTGTTCGCGCGCGAAACCTGGATGATCTACGTCATCCTCGCGTTCAGCGCGTTCCAGGCGCTCGCCTTCCCGTCGATGAACGCCCTGCTCTCGCGGATGACCGACGCCAGCCGCCAGGGCGCGTTGCAGGGCGGCATCGCCAGCCTCAACAGCGTCGCGCTCATCATCGCGCCGCTGGCGCTCACCCAGGCGCTGGCATTCGGGACCGAACACGGGTTCAAGGCGGGGAATTTCGTCCTCGCTGCGGCGCTCGCCTTCGGTGCGCTGATCATCATCGTGCTGCGCGTGGTGCCGAAGGTCCACAAGCGCGATGCAGCGGAATCCGAACCGGCAGCGTAACGGCGGTTGCGCCGGTGAAGCGGCTTCCTATCTCGCTTCCGCAACCCAAGCCGGAGGCTTTCCCGAAATGATCGATCTCTATTACTGGCCCACCCCGAACGGCCACAAGATCACGCTGTTTCTCGAGGAGGCCGGGCTTCCCTACACCATCCACCCGGTCAACATCGGCCAGGGCGACCAGTTCAAGCCGGACTTCCTCAAGATCGCGCCCAACAACCGCATGCCCGCGATCGTCGACACCGATCCGGCGGACGGCGGCGAGCCGATCAGCGTGTTCGAGAGCGGCGCGATCCTGACCTATCTCGCCAACAAGACCGGCAAGTTCTTCGGCCCGGCGCAGCGCGACAAGGTCGTGCAGATGCAGTGGCTGATGTGGCAGATGGGCGGGCTTGGCCCGATGGCCGGGCAGAACCACCATTTCAACCGCTACGCGCCCGAGCAGATCCCCTACGCCCAGAAGCGCTATATCGACGAAACCAACCGCCTCTACGGCGTGCTCGACCGCCAGCTCGCGGGCAAGCCGTTCGTGACCGGCGAGGAGTATTCGATCGCCGACATGGCGATCTATCCCTGGATCGTCCCGCATGAGGCGCAGGGCCAGAATCTCGACGATTTCCCGCATCTGCAGCGCTGGTTCGAAGCCGTGAAGGCCCGCCCCGCGACGATCCGCGCCTATGAAAGAGGCGAAGAAGTCCGCCCCGGCAACCCGACGATGAGCGACGAAGACAAGAAGATCCTGTTCGGCCAGACCGCGGCGAACACGGCGAAGGTGTAACCGCCAGACGCCGGGGAGTGTGGTTGACGCAAGCCGCACTCCCCTAGGAATGGCAGCGGCCGACGGCTGGCTAATGCTTCCTATCGACGGGGCAATCGCCAGTTCATTCGCAGTGATGTCCCAGCCTTGACGGCCTTGCCTTGCGCGTCCCGGCCCGGCTTGAACCGGATGCTTCCGAATAGCTTGCACATCGCATCGTCGAGGCTTGGCGATCCGCTGCTCTGCTGGACGGTGCAGGTTTCCACCTTGCCGTTCGCGGCGACTTCAACACGCACCACGCTGAGGCCCTCCTGCTTCAATCGCAACGCCTCCTTCGGATAGTTCATATCCGTCAAACCGCTGGCAGCGGCTGGCAATGGCGGTGTGGCAGCTACACTCTGCTGGGCGGGAGCGTTATATATGCCTGATATCAGGAAGAATAAGCTCAGCATAAACGCCCCTAGCAGCAATTCAGCGCCAGATGTTGCACGACGGTAGGCCCGATCAACATCCCCAATAAGGTCGAGAGCGGCCACCCTCTCCTCCGTCATCCCGGCCTTGTGCCGGGATCCACGACGTCTCTCGCAATACCGTAGAGCCTCCTGCTTCCAGCCCCGCCTCCCGGTGGCCCCCGGCACAAGGCCGGGGTGACGGGTCAAAAGAGAGCAGACCAAGCACCGCCCCGAGCGTCCGGTCTGTCGCACTGTGATCCGCCCTCACAGCCCCCCGGAACAGCAC
This sequence comes from uncultured Stakelama sp., assembly GCA_964496045.1. Lineage (GTDB taxonomy): Bacteria > Pseudomonadota > Alphaproteobacteria > Sphingomonadales > Sphingomonadaceae > Sphingomonas. Next base: position 5,590 of record CAZBYE010000017.1, on the reverse strand, counting down.
TGCCAACACCAGCCACATTCGCGCTTCCGCTACTTCTCTGCTAGGATCGGCGCTTCGAACGGCTGTAGCGTTTCCCCCCGATCTGCGGAGGCCCAATGCGCAACTTCGTCCAGATCACCCCACAGCTGCTCGTGCCGAGCCTCGAACAGGCGCTCGGCCTGTTTCGCGATGTGCTTGGCTTTGTCGTGCCGTTCAGCGCGATCGACTATGCCTATGTCGAACGCGAAGGCGTCGCCTTCCGCCTGCTCGAACTGCCCGGCGTCACGGCCACCCCACCGGAACAGGCGCTACGGTCCAGCTATATCGACGTGCGCGATGTCGATGGATTGTACGCCGAACTCGCGCCGAAACTCAGCACGCTGCTCCCGGAGGATGTCGAGGCGCCGCGCGATCAGCATTGGGGTCAGCGCGAGTTCGCGGTGCGGGGGCCTGACGGGCATTTCATCGTGTTCGGGCAGGTGATTGCGACCGTCGACACGGATTAGCGTCCCCAACCTACGGAAATCAGCCGATTTTGACTCTGTCGCCAGCAAGGTCCATGATCGGGCTATTGGCGCAACGGGGTTTTCGAGCACGGCGCTGACCGACAGCACATTGGAGAGCTGCCGCTTTTGACGGAGGCTCACTATGTCTGATCAAGATCGCGATTATCTCGCGCGTCGCCGCGATATGTGCCTGGCAAAGGCAGAGGCATCCGCCGAGCTTTCGACAGCAAAGGTCCACCGCAACTTCGCCGCGGAATATGGCCGCAGGTTCAATGCGGCGCAGCCGGAACCCCTGAGAGTCGTTGCACCGGGTTAACAATTTGCCGGTCGCGGGGAACGAGGGATGAGGTCGCGTCCGCCTCATCTCATGACCGGGAAATGGCCGATCGGCTCTGGCGCTGTACGAAATCGTGACGCCGTCGCGATCCGTCCTAGCCGTTCCGACCGGCCTTCGCCGCGGCGCGGAACAGGGCCGCTGAGACCAGCCACAGCGCCGTGAAGACGCCGCCGAACAGCCAGGCCTTGAATACGCCGTCCGGCACCCGCGCGGTCACCGGTGCTGTCACGATGAGGAGGGTGAACAGCGCCTGCATCACCGCCACGCCCAGCATCGTCCGCGCCATGCCGTCCGGCCGGAACCGGGCGGCGAACCCGCCAACCACCGGCGCCATGATGAGCAGGAAGAAGCCCTCGCCGGTGCTGTCGTCGCGAACGATCGTGGTCCACACGATCAGGAACGCGGCCAGAGCCGCCAGGGCGACTCCCGTGCGATAGGGCAGATTTCCGCTCGCCCTTATGTCGATTGCCTTGCTCGATCCGGTCATGCCTGCCTCCTTGGAAATTGCCGTCCGGCCTTCGCACGCCGCGGGATGAGTGGCATGAGCAGGAGGTGAGGAAAGGCTGAAAAGCGCCCGCCCCCCGCCGGCACTCGAAATCATCGCACCAACAAAGTTCCGATTGCGACGATCATAGCAGCCCTGCGTTTGCCCGCGCCGCGCAAGCGCCTAGCTTCTCCGCACCGTCACGCGACTGACGCTTGAAGATGGACCACCATCGGGAAGCGCGGCGGGTTTTCGCCGCGCGTCTGGGCATCGGTTTGACTGGAGGACGCGATGCCCGAAACCCAAAACCTGCTCACCTTCGCGGCGCTCGCGCTGGGCATGGTCCTGACGCCGGGGCCGAACATGATCTATCTGATCTCACGCTCGATCAGTCAGGGACGGACCGCGGGCCTGATCTCGCTAGGCGGGATCGCACTCGGTTTCGTCGCCTATATGCTGTGCGCCGCTTATGGACTGACCGCGCTGATCATGGCCGTGCCCTATGCCTATGACGCGATCCGCATCGCAGGCGCCGCCTTTCTGCTGTGGCTGGCGTGGCAGGCGATACGGCCGGGCGGGCGATCGAGCTTCGAGGTCCGGGACCTGCCTCAGGACGGCCCGGCACGGCTCTTCTCAATGGGGCTGTTCACCGCGCTGCTCAACCCGAAGATCGCGGTGATGTATCTCTCACTGCTTCCGCAATTCATCGATCCGGTGAAGGGCAGCGTGCTGGGTCAGGCCGTCGTGCTGGGGTCGGTGCAGATCGCGACCAGCGTAGCGGTCAATACGGTGATCATCATCTCGGCCGCGTTCATCGCGAGTTTCCTTCAGCGCCGCCCCGGTTTCGCGCTGGTCCAGCGCTGGTTGATGGGAACCGTGCTGGCCGGGCTTGCGGTGCGGATGGCGACCGAGGCGCGGCGCTAGCCCTTGCCCGGCCTTCTCGACAGCCCGATGTCGAGATGTGCACCTGCATCGAGCAGCACTGTCTCTCCGGTGATGACCCGGCTGGCGGGATCGAGCAGATTGACCACCGGCCCGGCGATATCCTCGGCATGCGCGGCCATCTGCATGGGCGTCTGGCTGGCAATAAATTTCTCGAACGCCTCGAACGCCTCCTGCGTCATGCGTTCGCTGAACCAGCCGGTGCCGACATAGCCCGGCGCTACCGCGTTGACCCGGATCGCTGGCGCCAGCACCCGCGCAAGGCTTTTGGTCATCGTCACCAGCGCGCCCTTCGACGCGGCATACGCGACCGATGATCCGTTGCCGAACACGCCCGCGACCGAGGCAATGTTGACCACCGCACTAGCCGGCCCCTCGCGCATAGCCGGCGCACAGGCGCGGATCATCTGGAATGGCGCGACGGTGTTGAGCCGGTAGATGTCGAGGAAGTCGTCGGCGTCGAGCGCCTCCAGATCCTCGTGATTGGCGAACTTGGTCTTACCCGAATTGTTGACGAGCAGGTCGATCCGCCCGAACACATCCGTCGCGGCTTTCGCCAACGCCCGGCACTGCGCATCGTCCGCGATGTCGGCCTGCACAGCGATCGATCCGTTGCCGACCTCCGCCCCTAATGCCTCAGCCGCGTCCTTGCTCGACGCATAGTTGATCACGCAGCGCACCCCGCGCTCCGCCAGCCGCCGCACCACCGCCGCGCCGATCCCGGTGCCGCCACCGGTGACGATCGCGACCATGCCGTCCATCGAACCGCTCATATCCGCGCGCTCCCTGTCATATTTCGAATATCGCGTATGGCAGCCGGTGGCGGTTTCGCCTAGCACCTCATCCGAATCGAGGAGAGAGCATGCAAACCGCCGCCGAAATCCTGTCCCAGCCCTTCGGTACCCTGTCCGATCTGATCGCGGCGCATGCCCGCGAACGCGGGGACAAGGCCGCAATCATTCATGGCGATGCCGGCCTCACCTATGCTCAGCTCGATGCGCGCATGGACGCGGTCGCCGCGGCGCTCCAGCGCGACGGCCTCAGCCCCGGACAGGCCGTGGCGATCGTCGGCGCGATGGGCCTCGACTATGCCGTGATTTTCCTCGGCGCGATCCGCGCTGGCGGCGCCCCGGCCCCGGTCGCCCCCTCCTCCACCGGCGACCAGATGGCGGCGATGATCGTCGACAGTGGCACCGGGGTTGTGTTCCTCGATGCCGATGCCGCCGCGACGCTCGGCGACCGCCCGGTTTCGGCGAAGCGGGTCGCGCTCGACGCGAGCGACGCGGGCATCGCGTTCGACGCCTGGCTCGGCGATGCGGCCACGCCCGCCCCGGCCACGATCGCGCCCGAGGATCCGTTCAACATCATCTATTCCTCGGGCACCACAGGCACGCCCAAGGGGATCGTTCAGCCGCATGCGATGCGCTGGGCGCACATCGTGCACAATGCCGCCGCCGGGTTCGGCGATGCGGTGACGATGATCGCCACCCCGCTCTACTCGAACACCACCCTGGTCAGCTTCATCCCGACGCTCGGCTGGGGCGGCACCGCGGTGCTGCTCGGCAAGTTCGACGCGCGCGGCTTCCTCGAAGCGGCGGCGAAGCATCGCGGCACCCATGCGATGCTGGTGCCCGTGCAGTATCAGCGGATCATGGCGGTCGCGGATTTCGACAGCTTCGATCTCTCGTCCTTCCGCATCAAGACCTGCACCAGCGCGCCCTTCTCCCCCGCGCTCAAGGCCGATGTGCTGGCGCGCTGGCCGGGGATGCTGATCGAATATTACGGCATGACCGAAGGCGGCGGAACCTGTGTGCTGATGTGCAACATGTTCCCGAACAAGCTCCACACCGTCGGCATGCCGGTGCCCGGCCACGACATCCGCCTGATCGACGACGAGGGGCACGAGGTGCCGCAGGGCGAGATGGGCGAAGTGGTCGGCCGCAGTCCGGCGATGATGAGCGGCTATCACGGCCGCAAGCAAGCAAGCGCCGACGCTGAATGGTTCGATGCCGACGGCAACCGCTATATCCGTCACGGCGATGTCGGCCGGTTCGACGCGGAGGGCTTCCTCACCCTCTTGGACCGCAAGAAGGACCTGATCATCTCCGGCGGGTTCAACATCTATCCCAGCGACATCGAAGCGGAGCTGGTCAGGCTCCCTGCCGTGCGCGACTGCGCGGTGATCGGCGTGCCGTCCGAACAATGGGGGGAGACACCGGTCGGCTTCTACGTCCCCGCCGACGAAACCCCGGCCAGCGAAGTGCTGGCGGCAATCAACGCCGTCCTGGGCAAGACCCAGCGGCTCGCGGCACTGCTCCCGGTCGACGAACTGCCGCGCAGCGCGATCGGCAAGGTGCTCAAGCGCGAGCTGCGCGATCGCTTTTTGGAAGTTGCGGTATGACCTCGCTCCCCGCCCTTCTCGCACAGGCAAAGTGCAACGAAACCGGCTTCACCACCGAAATCCCCTCCAACTGGCTGCAAGGTCGCACCGCCTATGGCGGACTGTCGGCCGCACTTGCGCTCGCCGCGGCCAAGCAGGTCGAGCCGGACCTGCCGCCGCTCCGCTCGGCGCAGGTGGCGTTTATCGGCCCGCTTGCCGGCCCGGTCACCGTCACTGCGACCAAGCTGCGCCGCGGACGCAATGCCGCCTTCATTCAGGCCGATATCGTGTCTGAGGCGGGGCTCGGCCTGCGCACGACCTTCGTCTTCATGGCCCAGCTCCAGTCGGCGATCGACCATGACGTGACGGCCCTCTCCGACCACCGTCCGCCGCCCGCTGACGCCCAGCTCTACACCGGCCCGGCGGGATTCTTCACCGGCAACTTCAACTTCTTTGACCTCAAGGCGCCTGGCGCCACCGAATGGCTGCGCTGGGGTCGGCTGATCGATCGCGAAGGGCTGGACCCCGAGGTCGAACTGATGGCGATGGGCGACGCATTGCCCCCGGCGGCGTTCAAGCTGTTCCAGAAGATGACGCCGCTTTCCTCGCTCACCTGGATCGTCAACATCCTCCAGCCCCGCCCCACGACGCGCGACGGCTGGTGGCTGCTCGAAGCGGAAACCGATCGAGCGCGGGACGGCTATTCCAGCCAGTCGATGCGGATGTCGAACGCTGATGGCCTGCGCGTGGCGGAGGGGATGCAGGGCGTGGCCATTTTCGGCTGAGCCACGGCAAGACCGGGATGACGGTAAGCACGCAGTTGCGGTGCATCACGAATAGACCGTCATCCCGGCCTTGTGCCGGGATCCACGGAAAGGCGTGCTGGAAGCAAGAAACTTGTCGCATCGTCCGTGATGCTAAGGATCCCGACAGGGCCGGGATGATGGGGAGCGGGAACGGTC
>CAZBYE010000016.1:0-26502 GCA_964496045.1 uncultured Stakelama sp. | reverse complement strand
ATCCTTGGTAAGGCTGAGGTCGTGAGTTCAATCCTCACCGGCAGCACCATTTTTCCTTCCGCATCGGAATGTTTTCGCCTTCGGGCGCACTGAGCGATCGGCGCCGCACGAATCACAACCGGCCGGCCCCGCAGTCGCCGAAGCGGTGCAGAACCGGCCGGTTCAGGCTGGACGGGAGATAGCGCCGATCAGCTGGTCGATCGCGCGCCCCAACCGCCTGCCAGCGCCTTGAACAAATTGATCTGCGTCGTCGCGATCCCGGCATCGATCGCGGCCAGCTCGGCCTCCGCCTCGGCGAAGCTGCGCTCGGCGTCGAGCAGGACGAGGCCATCGACCTGCCCCTCGCGCTGCTGAGCGCGGACGATGCGCGCGGCCTTCTCCGCCGCGTCGCGCGCCGCCTGAAGCGCGATGCGCCGGTCGAGCGTACGGGCATAGGCCGACAGTGCCGTCTCGGTCTCCTGCAGCGCGCGCAGCACGGTGCCGTCGAACTCGGCGAGCGCGGCGCGGCTGTCGGCTTCCGCACCGGCGACCTGCGCACGGGCGCGCGCGTGATCGGTGAACGACCAGCTGATCAGCGAACCGAGCAGCCAGCGCAGCGGTCCGCCGCCGAACACATCGCCGATATCGGGGCCGGTCGAGCCGATCGACCCGCCAAGCGTCACGCGCGGATAGAGGTCGGCGGTCGCCACCCCGATCCGCGCCGTGCTCGCGGCCAGCCGGCGCTCGGCGGCGCGAACGTCGGGGCGGCGGGCGAGTAGCTGCGCGCCATCGCCCACCGGGATCGGCTGGTCGAGCCGCAGCGTCGCGACCCGCTGCGCCGCGATCTGCGGCAGATCCGCCGGCGCACGTCCGGTCAGCGTGGCGAGGCGGAACAAGGCTGCATCGCGCTCGGCGGCCAGCGCCGGAATGTCGGCGCGGCGCTGGTTGCGCAGCGTCGCGATGCGCGCGGTGTCGAGGCTGGTGGTCAGCCCGACCTGATGCCGCCGCTCGGTCAATCCCAGCGAACGGTCGAGCAAGGCGACGATGCGCTCGGCCACGGCGATGCGCTCGGCGGTGGCCGCGGCATCGGCATAGGCGCGCGCGGTCTCGGCGGTGATCGCGACGCGCACCGCTTCGACATCGGCCTCCGCCGCGCCGAGATCGCCGCGTGCCGCTTCCACACCGCGCGAGACGCGGCCGAACAAATCGACCTCGTACGCGACGTTAAGACCGGCATCGATCGACCAGTCCTCACGCCGCGCACCCGGCGCACGCTGCCCGGCGGGCGAGCGGCCATAGTCCGCCCCCGCGCTGACGCCGACATCCGGCAGCCGGTCGGTCTTCACCTCACGCAGCATCGCACGCGCCTTGTCGAGCCGGGCGACCGCAACGCGGATATCGGTGTTGGCGGCCTGCGCATCGGCGATCAGCTGGTCGAGCACCGGATCGTCATAGAGCTTCCACCATTCGCCCTGCACCGGCGCGAGCGGATCGACCGCAGCGCTGGTCGCAGCGACGAACTTGCCCGCCGCCGCGGACGGCGTCTGGGGTGCGGCATAGTCGGGGCCGGTGGCGCAGGCGGCGAGCGCCAGCGCCGAAGCGGCAGTCATCAGATTGCGAAGCATGGCTTGCTCCTTCTCTTTCTCAGGGTCACTCGGCGGGCTGCACTTCGGCCACCGGGGCACCACCACGCGGGCGGCGCTTGATCCGGTCGGCGAGCGCGCGGCACGCGACGTAGAAGGTCGGGGTGAAGATCAGGCCGAAGGCGGTGACGCCGATCATGCCGTAGAACACCGCGGTGCCCAGCGCCTGACGCAGCTCCCAGCCCGGGCCCGACGCCGTCACCAGCGGCAGCACGCCCAGAATGAAGGCGAAGCTGGTCATCAGGATCGGGCGGAGCCGGACCCGTGCCGCCTCGACCGCCGCCTCGAGCGCGGTGGCGCCGCGCTCCTCGGCCTGCTTGGCGAATTCGACGATCAGGATCGCGTTCTTCGCCGCCAGACCGATCAGCACGATCAGGCCGATTTGCGTCAGGATATTGTTATCCAGCCCCCTGAAGTTGACGCCCAGCATCGCGGCCAGCAGCGTCATCGGCACGATCAGGATGATCGAGATCGGCAGCATCAGGCTTTCGAACTGCGCCGCCAGCACGAGGAAGACGAACACCACCGACAGCGAGAAGATCAGCACCGCGATATTGCCCGCCGCCTTCTGCTGGAAGGCGAGGTCGGTCCATTCCGCGGTGAAGCCCTGCGGCAGATCCTTGGCGATCACCTCCATCTTCGCGAGCGCCTGACCGGTGGAATAGCCGGGCGCGGTGTCGCCATCGACCTCGACCGCGGGGAAGAGGTTGAAGCGGGTGACGCGGTACGGCCCGGTGCGGTCCTCGAACGTCGCGACCGCGCCGATCGGCACCATCCCGCCGGCGTTGGACTTGGTCTTGAGCAGCGCGATGTCGGCCGGATCGTCACGATACTGGGCATCCGCCTGCGCGGTCACGCGGAAGGTGCGGCCGAGCAGGTTGAAGTCGTTGACGTAGGACGAGCCGAGATAGACCTGCATCGCCTCGAACACGCGGCTCGCGGGGACGCCGAGCATGTCGGACTTGGCGCGGTCGATATTCGCATAGATGCGCGGGGTTGCGGTGTTGAACAACGTGAAGACGTTGGCGAGCTCCTTGCTCTTGTGCGCCTCGCCGATCACGCCGCCTGCTGCCGCTTCGAGCGCCTGATAACCGGCGTCGCTGCGGTCCTGCACCATCATGCGATAGCCGCCGCCATTGCCGACACCCTGAATGACGGGCGGCGGGATGACGAAGGTCATCGCTTCGTTGATGTCGGCAAGCGCCGCACGCATGTCGTTCTCGATGTTGAGCTCGGTCCGGTCGGTGCCGGCGCGCTCGGAGAAGGGCTTGAAGGTGACATAGGCCGCCGCGGCGTTCGACGCCTGAGTGCCCGACGCGCCGTCGAAGCCCGAGAACATCACCGCCGCCTCGGTGCCGGGCACCTCGAGCAGCTTCTTCACCGCCTTTTTGAGCACGCGGTCGGTCTCCTCGATCGAGCTGCCCGCGGGCAGCTGGATCGCAGCGAGCGCATAGCCCTGATCCTGCGCGGGGATGAACCCGGCCGGGGTCGAGGTGAAGATCGCGCCGGTCGCGAGGACGAGGCCGGCATAGACGAGGAACATCCGCTTGGGCGCGGTGGCGAAGCGCTGGGTGATGCGGGCGTACCAGTCACCGAGGCGATCGAAGTTGCGGTTGAACCAGTTGCCCGCACGCCACACCGCGCGCCGCCAGCCGCTGGCCGGTGCCTCTTCCGCCTTGGGGCGGAGCAGCAGCGCGGCGAGTGCAGGCGACAGCGTGAGCGAGAGGATCAGCGAGATGATCGTGGCGGCCGAGATGGTCACCGCGAACTGGCGGTAGAACTCGCCGGTGATGCCGGTGAGGAAGGTGGTCGGAACGAACACGGCGCACAGCACCAGCACGATCGCGACCAGCGCCGCCGACACTTCGTCCATCGACTTGTGCGAGGCTTCGCGCGGGGTCATGCCGTGTTCGAGGTTGCGCTCGACATTCTCGACCACGACGATCGCGTCATCGACGACGATGCCGATCGCGAGCACCAGCCCGAACATCGACAAGGTATTGAGCGAGTATCCGAGCGATGCCAGCACCGCGAAGGTGCCGATCAGCGAGACGGGAATGGCGACGATCGGGATGACCGCGGCGCGCCAGCTCTGCAGGAAGACGAGGATGACGAGGACGACGAGCAGCACCGCCTCGAACAGCGTCTTGACCACCGCGTCCATCGATTCGCTGATGAACTCGGTCGGGTTCCAGATGATCCGGTATTCAAGACCCTTGGGGAAGCTCTTCGACGCTTCGGCGAGCTGCGCCTTGACGCCTTCCGCCGCGGCGAGCGCGTTGGTGCCCGGCCGCTGGGTGATGCCCATGATGATCGAGTCCTGGCCCGAGAGATAGGCGTTCACGCCATAATCCTCGGCACCCAGTTCGACCCGCGCGACGTCGCGGACACGCGTGATCGCGCCCGAGGCATCGGTGCGGACGATCAGGTCGGCGAATTCGTCGGCGGTCTTGAAGCGGCCCTGCGTCTCGACGCTGAGCTGCTGCGAAGCGCCGGTATCGAACGGCGGCTGGCCGACGGTGCCGGCGGCGACCTGAACGTTCTGGGCACGCAGCGCCGCGACCACCTCACCCGCGGTGAGGCCGAGCGCCGAGGCACGGCCCGGGTCGATCCACACGCGCATCGCATAGTCGCGCGCGCCGAACACCTGAACGTCGCCGATGCCGTCGACGCGGGTCAGCCGGTCCTTGATCTGGGTCAGCGCATAGTTGGAGACATAGCCGCGATCGAGCGAGTTGTCGGGCGACAGCACGTTGACCGCCATCAGCCAGGATGGCGAGGTCTTGCGCACCACCACGCCCTGCCGCCGGACTTCCTCGGGCAGGCTCGGTTCGGCGAGCGCGACACGGTTCTGCACCAGCACCTGCGCGGTATCGAGGTCGGTGCCGAGCTTGAAGGTGACGGTGATCGTCACGCGCCCGTCGCCGGTCGATTGCGACGACTGGTAGAGCATGTTGTCGACGCCGTTGATCTGCTGCTCCATCGGCGCGGCGACGGTGTCGGCCACGGTCTCGGCCGAGGCGCCGGGATAATTGGCGCTGACCGTGACCGTCGGCGGAACGACGGCGGGGAATTGCGATACCGGCAGCCCGAAATAGGCAAAGGCGCCGATGATCGTGATGAGGATCGCGATCACGCCCGCAAAGATCGGGCGGCGGATGAAGAAATGACTGAAGCGCATCGGGCAAAGCCTTGGCTGGCTCCGCCCGCAAGGCTGCGGGCGGAGTGGATTTAGTCGGGTGGTGTGCGGCGCGTCAGCGCGCGATAGTTGCCTGTGACGCGGCCGGTTCGCTGACCGCGGCGGGCGGCTGAGCAGCCGGGGTGCGCGACAGTTCGATCTTGCCCGCACGCTCGGTCACCTTGGCGCCCGGCGCGATCATCTGCAGCCCCTGGATCACCACCTTGTCGGTCGGCGCGAGGCCGGCGCGGATGGTGCGCAGGTTGCCGATGCGCGGACCCGGCGTCACTTGCTTCGCCGCCACCGTGCCGTCCTTGCCGACAACGAAGACGACCTTGCGCGCCTGATCGGTGCGGACCGCCGCATCGGGAACCAGCAGCGCACGCTCGGGCGATCCGCCGGTCAGGCGCATATTGCCGAACATTCCGGGGGCCAGGAAGTATTCGGGGTTGTCGATCACCGCGCGCGCGCGGATCGTGCCCGACTGGGCGCTGATCCCGTTGTCGGTGAAGTCGACCCGGCCCTTCCAGTTATAGCCGCTCTCGTCCTGCAGCTTGATCTCGACCTGCTGCGCCGCCGCACCCGACTTCGACTGTTCGCGCCGCGCCTTGAGGTAGAGCGCCTCCGAGCTGTCAAAGGTGAAATAGATCGGGTCGAGCGCATTGATCGTGGTCAGCAACGTGCCGCCGCCGGCATCGGCGGTGGAGACGAGGTTGCCGGCGTCGACGCGGCGGTCGGAGATGCGGCCGGTGATCGGCGCGCGGACCTGCGTGAACTGCACGTCGAGCGCGCGGCCGCCGACGCGGGCCTGCGCCGCGGCGAGCGAGGCACGCGCCGCACGGACGCGGGCGGCGAGCCGGTCATAGTCGCTCTTCGACACCGCATCCTCGGCAAGGAGGCGGCTGGCGCGGGCAAGGTCGGCGTCGGCAAGCGCGACGTCGCTCTGCGCCTGTGCAACACCCGCGCGCGCCTCGTTGAGCGAGGCGGCGAAGGGACGCGGATCGATGGTGAAGAGCAACTGGCCCTTCTGCACGATCGCGCCGTCGGTGAAGTGCACGGCAGTCACCGCACCCGAGACGCGCGGGCGCACCTCGACGCTCTTCGACGCCTCGAACCGGCCGACATGGTCGTCCCATTCGGTGAGGTCGCGCGCCAGCGGCGTGGCGACGGTGACGGTGGGCGGCGGCGGCGCGGCGAGCGCCGGCGCTTCACGGTTGAAGAGGCCGACGCCCGCGCCGATCGCGGCGATGGGCAGGACGAACGCCGACACGCGCTGCCACAGCGGCAGGTCGCGGAAGCGGCGCTTCGTGGTTTCTTCGACGGGTTCGATTCGGGTGATCATGTTCATCGCTGATTGCTCCGGCGCTTGACGCGCGCGCTGACGATGCTGCCCGCGAGCAGCTCGTAATGTTGCAGGGTGAAGCCGGCGGCGACGAAGGCGCGCACGGCGGATTCGGCGACGCGATAGCCATGGTGCCAGGTCAGCACCGCGAGGCGGCGGAGCGCCTCGAGCTTCGGGTCGGCGAGCTTGGGATTACGGGTGTCCCCGAAAAGATTGCCGAGCGCGACCGCCATGCGGCTGGGGTTCCGCAGGGTGGAGAGCGGATCGCGCTCGGCAAGTGCGACCACCGACCATTCGAGCGCAGAAAACTGCGCCCGTGCAGCATGGTCGACGGGCTTGGGGGACGGGGAAACGGCGGCGGCAAGCGGGATGCCGGCTTCGGCGAAAGCGAGATAGGCCATGATCGTGTCTCCTCTCTGCGCGCAAGGCGAGCGGCATCAGCCGTCGAAACGCGTGTTCTGAACAGGATGACCGGTGGGACGCGTGCCCCCACGCGGCGAAGCACAGGCTCGCCGGGGGCAATCACCGGAACTGGATGTCGGATGGACCGGGCGTCAGCGCCCGAAGTCAGTCCTCAGGAAATCGTACATCGCCGCATCGTTTTCCCCTTCGACGCTGGAGGCGCCCCGGGGAGGGTCGCCCATCTTCTATACCACCCGGTATAGAAATCGTGCTGCGCTGCGTCAACTGCTTTCTGTACCGACCGATAGAGATTTCACGATGCCGGGGTAAAGCGTTTATTTAGACGGCCAGACCGCCATGCTCGTATCGATCAGGCGCTCGAGATCTTCACGGGTCGCACCCGCGCCCGCCTGCACCGCCATCCCCTGAATGATCGCGTAGAGAAAGCTGGTCAGCCCCTCGACATCGACCGTTCCGGGAAGATCCCCTTCGTCGCGTGCGCGCTCGAGCCGAGCGACCAAAGCGCGCCGCGCGACCTTGCCGCGCTCGAGCACTTCCTGACGGATGCACTCGGCTTCCTCGCCGCATGCGACCGAACTGATCACGCCAAGGCAGCCATGCGGCTCGCTCTTGCTGGTCTGGTTCTTCATGCTGCCCTCGAGCAGGTGCCGCGCGACGCCGCGCGCGCTGGGCTGCTCGAGCGAGGCGCTGATGTAACAGAGCTTCTCGGCCTCGTAGAGATCGAGCGTCTTGCGGAACAGCGCCTCCTTGTTGCCGAAGGCGGCATAGAGGCTGGGGCGGGTGATCCCCATCGCTTCGGTCAGATCGTTGAGCGAGGCGCCTTCATAGCCCTTGCTCCAGAACACGCGCAGCGCCGCAGCGAGCGCGGCATCGACGCAGAATTCCCGCGGTCGGCCCTTGGCGGGGAGGGTAGCAACGCTTTCCATATCGGGCGGTATATAATTCAGTGATACCGGAAACACAACCACGCATGGCCGGTCCGTATCGCCGGGCAGCGGCTGACCGGAAATTCCCGGAGACGCGAAGCTTCAGGGCTTGCAAGGCAAGTGGCGGAGCGGGCGGGATTCGAACTCAGTCTGCAAGCGCTTGAAATTGCCTGGCCTGACTTCGCTTTAGATTCCCGCGTGCCACGAATAATGCCACACTGATCTTTTCGCCTAATTTCCGGCACTTGCGGCCTTAGTTCGACGGAGGGCATGGTAATCGAACCCACGATACGCCGCCAGGTGGCGGATTTTCCAGAGCGGTGAATACCCCAGCCCCATATCAGCGTAGGGGGAGTTCTTCAGTCCGCGTGATGGACAGCAGGAATCTCACGTTGGCAGAATTGGTTATGTCCAAATTGAATACGAATTTCTGATCAATTCGGTTGTGCGCTGTAACTTTCGTTAGCTAGCATCGCAGCGATTCCGGCGGGTCCCGGTTTCGGGGGTGCGTAATGGGCGTAAGTGAGAGCGTTCGATCGATCGAGAAGGGTGCAAGCGCGTTGATCGCGTTTGCGGCATCCTTCGCAATTCACAATATCGCTGTCGATCGTCGCGGTATTCGCCATGAGCTGGGCATTGGCCTGCCGTTAATCCCGACGATCTTCTGCGGTTGGCGAAGCAGCGGAACGGTTCGCATGCGGCCGCGCGCCAGTTCGGCCGATTGAGTTATATCGTCAGTTCGATGGATCAAGATCGACTAGAGCTTGCTCGGGCTACGTGAGGATATCGGAGGTTTTATGAGGCTTACGGCACCAAAGACGCACAAGGCTGATGATCTTCGCGGCCTTTATGAGGAATTCAAGGTCAATAGCCCTGCCGAGTTTCAGCTTTGGTTAAGTATAGAGCGATCGCAGGGTCGGGTAGATAATGGTGAACTATTCACCGTGCAGTCAGTTGTATACGAATTCCTAAAGAGCAGGACCTTGTGGGACGATGAGGTTGCGTTAGTATTCGCATGGATGGATTTTCGCAGTCTTCTATCTGAAGAATTCTTTGGTTATTCGACGAGAGTAAATCCAAATCCTGCCGGATGCGGAGAAAGATCATGAAGCTTACTTATCCGAAAACACATAGCCCTGAAGACCTTCGCGACTTATTAGAAGAGTTCAAGTCAAAAAACCCTAGTGTTTATTCTGAATGGGTAGACATAGAGCGCTCACCTGATCGTATTGCTAAAGATGAACTACATGCACCTCAGATTGCTTTGTATGAGTTCCTCCGGTCCAGGGTGGATCATGACGGAAGCTTGGCCTTGATGGATGCGTGGATGGATATGCGCGGCCTAATTCGGCGCGATAACCTATTTAACTGATTTCTCAGGAGGCAGGCACAATGATTGGCGCTATTTACTGGGACTCGAACGACCTTATTTTTCGAATGAAAGCTGGACTAGGCCCAAATTGGCAGCCTGGCGATCCAGATCCGCCGCACGCCTATCGCTTTCTCGAAGACATTACCAATGGACCGCAACGTATCATAGTCAATGACGTTATTCTGAACGAGCTCACCCGTGGAAACCACCCGGATGGGCAGCTGGTCCGAGATTGGCTGGAGAAAAAAATCGACAGCAATCGTATCGAGCGCCATCTGCTTGATCCGGCTGATTTCATTAAATATTCAAATATGGGGGATGGCGGAGAGCGCTCGTTAATCGAAGTCACGTCGAAGCATGGCCTTTATGGAAACGCCCCTGGCAGTACCAAGTTTCTTAGTGGTGAGGATTTTACCAGGAAGCAATTTTATATAGATGCTGGCTATAATGAAAGTAACTGGAGGAACGCGACGAGCCAGTACGGAGAGAATTTTAACCGGTCAAATCTGGATATAGACTTCTCCCGCGGTGATGATTTCGTCAGGTCGATGAGAGCTGCTGGATTCAATGAGAATTCTATCTTCGGAAAACCGGTATCAAGGCAACCAGGTTACCAAGATTTCTTCCGAAGGCTGATGGTCGATGAGAGCGGTGCAGTCCCGCTCCCGGATGCCAATGGACGAGGCTGGTCGGATTTCTCGGACTATGTGAAAGGAAACATGTTCCGCCTCGCCGGTGAAGCGGTCGGGGCGGCGTTCATCCTCATCGACTCCGCGATCACGCATCAGGAGATCATGAAGGCGCTGGCGGATGGTGACCTTCGGCGCGCCGACACGCTGATGGGCGGCCTGATCGGGCGTTCCTTCGGCGGCGCGTTTGCTGGCGCTCTGGGCGGAGCTATGGGAGGTGCCGTTTTCGGGGGACTCTTGGGCGCTATCGTGGGCGCGATCGCAGGAGGTATTGTCGGCGCCATCGGAGGTGAGGATCTCGGATCGAGATTCTTCGGTGACCTGCATGATCGCGGCTTCAGCATTCATGGCCTGATTCGCGATCTGAACGACCTTCTGCGTCGGTTCCTTACCGATCCGCTTGTTCTGGATCTGGATGGGGATGGCCTCGAACTTACCGCGCTTGATGGCAGCGCAACCTTCTTTGACGTGGATGCAGACGGGGTACTCGAACGAACGGGTTGGGTAGGTCCCAATGACGGCCTGCTTGTTCACGACGATAACGGAAATGGCATTGCCGACGGGATCGGCGAACTGTTCGGCAACGCATCGGTCGACGGGTTTGAGGTACTGGCGCCGTTCGACACCAACAGCGACGGCAAGGTCGATGCAAACGACGCACGTTTCGCTGATCTGCTTGTCTGGCGGGACGTGAATGCGGACGGGGTGGCCGCTTCGGGGGAAATGTTCACCCTGTCGCAACTGGGTATCACCAGCATCAATGTCTCAAGCCAACAGTCCGGAACCGGTCTGAACGGCAACACCATAGCCCGAACCGGCAGCTTCTCGCGATCGAATGGCAGTACCGGTACGGTTGGAAGCGTGTGGTTCGCGCTTGAGGAACCGACCTCGCCAATGGAGATCCCGGCGAACGCGGATACGGGCAATCTGCGCTATCTTCCCAATCTTGGAACCGGCGGCGCCGTTCCGGATCTGCGGACCGCAATGTTCTTCGACCCGACCTTAAAGGGAATGGTCGAGAACCTCGTCCTGCAGAATAACAACATCAATTCGTTCCAGCAGTTTCGGGATGGTGGCTTTCTCGACATTCTCTATCGCTGGATTGGGGTGAGTCCGTCGGGAGCCGGGGGTGTGGACGCGCATATCCGCGCGATCGAGAAGATCAGCGGACGTGCCCTCGACGGGATGACCGCGGGCCAAAAGGCCCGGGTCGATCAGACCTGGGAAGCCCTGGTTCAGCAGTTGGGAACCCATTTCCTCGTCCAGGCGGCAAACCTCCCAGGAACGGCGCCCTTGGTGGCTTTCGGCAACGGGTTCGCCAACCTCGATCCGAGCAGTCCGGGTTATCTCGCTGCCCTCAAGGCGCTGGGTGACACGCTTGTCGCAGAACGCGCGGCAATCGTCCCTCCCTACGCGTACCTCAAGCAGTTTTCCGACTTGGTGTTCGACAGCCGCACCGGGCGCGTCGGGGGTGATTTTGTGGCCTTTGTGGCCAAGTTTCTGAAGGATCAGCCGCCCTTCGCTGTCGCGGTCTTCGGTGAGCCGCGGCCGCAATTGGGAGGCGGATACGGAAGTCACGGCGTGATTGCCATGGAGGGGGCTCGTCATCCCTGGACGGCCTGGTACGAAGACCATGGGAAGCTTCTTTTCGGCATTGGCGCGGCAATGGGTTACGGGGCCGAGTTTGTGCTTAACGTGACCGGCTGGCGTTGGCTCACGGGCGACGTCGCCGAGATCGTGGGTACGGAAAGCAATGACATTCTGGATCCCGGTGTCTCGACTTTCGTGCGGCGTGAAGCGGTATTCGGCTTCGACGGTGGCATCTCGATCAATCAAAGTAGCCAGTACACAGAGGATCAGGCTCTGTACGGCTACGGAGGCAATGACGAACTTCGTGGCAATGTCGGCGTAGATCGTCTGGTCGGTGGTCTGGGCGATGACTTGCTCAAGGGTGGCGCCGGGAGCGACATGTACATCTATTCGGCTGGCGAAGGCTGGGACCGCATCGTCGAGGAGGGCGGTTCCGATGACACTATCTTCTTCGGGGCCAATCTCGCGGTAAACGATCTCCAGGTCTATCGTGTTGCGGGCACCGACGATCTCGTCGTCCATTTCGGCAATCCGGGCGAGGGCATTGTGCTCACCAACCAGATTCAAATGGATAACGCCGGGGTCGAGAATTTTCAGTTTGCGGGCCGTTCGGGGCTGACTGCTGGGGATATCGCCACAATCTACCTCAAGTCATTGACGACCGCGTCAGCGGACACGGTTACCGGCACACGGGCGAGCGAGTCGATCTGGGGCCTTGCGGGTAACGACACCTTGTCTGCCTGGGATGGGAATGATCGAGTCGACGGAGGCGAAGGCGACGACTTCATTCGAGGGGGCTATGGAAACGACGACCTGATCGGCGGTGAGGGCAACGATACGCTCTACGGCGAGCAGGGGAATGACACGCTGGCTGGCGGTGCCGGAAATGATATCCTGTCCGGCGGTGGCGGAGACGACATCTTCGTCTTTGCTCGCGGTGACGGGCAAGACACCATCATCGACTATACCGATTGGAATGGTGGCTGGAAGGGTTCGGACAGAGTCCAGTTCGCTGCGGGTATTGCTCCAGAGGAAGTATCGGTCACGCAGTCCGCGAACGGGCGCGACCTCATCCTGACAATCGTGTCGACAGGCGACAGCCTCACGCTACGGGATACGATGGTCGATGGTGACCAGCGTATCGAGGAAGTTCGCTTCTTCGATGGGTTTGTCTGGAGTCATGCCGACCTGGTCGCGAAATCCGTCGCGGCGACGACAGGAAATGACCATTTCTACGGTAGCTACGACGGGGAGGCGATCGCAACCGGTTCCGGCAACGACTGGATCGATGCCCGACAAGGCAACGACACGCTGATAGGCGGTACGGGCGATGACACCCTCTCTGGCGGCGGCGGCAACGACACCTATGTGTTCGGCCTGGGACATGGCCAGGATACCGTGATCGAGTACATCGACTGGAATAGTAGTTGGGGCGGCGATGACACGATCCAGTTTCAGGCCGATATTCAGGCGGGTGACGTAACGGTCGCGCAGGCCAATGGCGGACGCGATCTTGTCGTGACCTACTCCCTGACCGGCGATCGCGTGACCCTGAAGGACACAATCGTCAGCGGTGATCATCGCATCGAGCAGATTGCGTTCGCTGATGGAACGATCTGGACGCACGCCCAGCTTATGGCGAAGTCGATGTCGGGCAACGCCGGGAATGATCACTTCTACGGCAGCTACGACGGGGAGGTGATCTCAACCGGTTCCGGCAACGACTGGATCGATGCCCGACAAGGCGACGACACGCTGATAGGCGGTGCGGGCGATGACACCCTCTCTGGCGGCGGCGGCAACGATACCTATGTGTTCGGCCTGGGACATGGCCAGGATACCGTGATCGATTATATCGACTGGAATAGTGGTTGGGGCGGGGATGATACGATCCAGTTTCAGGCCGATATTCAGGCGGGTAACGTAACGGTCGCGCAGGCCAATGGCGGACGCGATCTTGTCGTGACCTACTCCCTGACCGGCGATCGCGTGACCCTGAAGGACACACTCATCAGCGGTGATCATCGCATCGAGCAGATTGCGTTCGCCGATGGCACGGTCTGGACCTATGCCGACATGTTTGCACGTAGTCTTGTCGCGACCAGCGGCAACGACGCCATCTATGGCGGCAACGGGGCGGACACGATCTCTGGCCTGGCCGGTGACGATTTCATCAGCGGGCGCGATGGCGACGATATCCTGACCGGCGGCACTGGCGACGACACGCTGGCCGGACAGCGTGGCGACGACATCTATCGCTATGCCGCCGGCGATGGCGACGATGTGATCAACGACAATATCGAAGGCGGAAACGGGGATCACGGATACGACACGCTTGAACTCGGGGCGGGCCTGACGGTCGCGGGTGTCGAGGTCACGCTGACCGGCGATGGCCGCAACTTCAGGCTTGGCTTTACGGGCGGTGGGTCGGTCACGCTGGTCGGCGCCGCCGTCCAAAGCAGCGAAGCGGTTGAACGGATTGTCTTTGCAGACGGAACCATCTGGACCCAGGCCGATCTGCAGTCGCGGGTTGAGGTCAACCCCACCACGATCACAGGAACCAACGGGAACGACAGCCTGTACGGCACGACCGGCGCGCAGGTGATCTGGGGCAAGGAAGGCGACGACTATCTCGAAGGTAAGGCCGGCAGCGACGAATATCGCTACGCATCAGGTGACGGGAACGACACGATCGTCGAGCAGGGTTCGGTGATCAATGTCGATACGCTCCGCCTGACGGACCTTAACCCCGGGGACATCACCCTGTCCCGCAACGGTGTCCACCTGTACGTGAACATCGTCGCGACCGGCCAGCGGATCGCGATCAACAACCAGTATTGGGATGGTCACGACGATTGGGGGATCGAACGGATCGCCTTTGCCGACGGCACGATCTGGGACCGCAACCATATCAGCCGTGAGGCTCTGATTGTTGGCGATGGCGGGAACAACAACCTCTATGGCTCCAGCTACGATGACACGCTGATTGGCAGTGGCGGCAACGACTATCTGGAGGGCCGGGGGGGCAGCGATACCTATCGCTATGCCTCTGGCGACGGGTTCGACCGGATCGGCGATAGCGGCAGCGCCAGCGATATCGACGTCCTTCAGTTGACCAATCTGACACCGGGTCAGGTCTCGCTCCGCCGCGAGGGAGACGAACTGTACGTCTTCGACATCGGCGCGGGCACGGACATTCGGGTCGACCGCCAGTTCCAGGAAGACGGCACATGGGGGCTCAACCAGATCCAGTTCGCCGATGGCACGGTTTGGGATCGCGAGACGATCCGCCAAAAGGCATGGTACCAGGGTTGGCATCTGAACCAGCCGGGCAACGAGACGTTGAACGGATCAGATCGCGACGACACGCTGGTCGGCCATGGCGGCAACGACAATCTCAATGGTCGGGGCGGCAGCGACGAGTATCGCTACGCTTCCGGTGACGGCAATGACTGGATTTCCGAGTCGCCCAACGCGACCGATATCGACACGCTGCGGCTGACCGATCTGAATGCCGCCGACATCAAACTGACGCGCAACGGCGCGCACATGTTCGTCAACGTCATTGCGACGGGGCAGTCGATCGGCCTCGACAATCAGGTCTGGAGCAGCAATCCCGAATGGGGCATCGAGCGGATCGTGTTCGCTGACGGTACGGTCTGGGATCGCGCGCGAATGGTGGCGGAAGCCTGGTTCGTGGGCGATGGCGGCAATAACGGGATCAACGGCACCGCCGCCAATGACACGCTCGAGGGCAAGGGCGGAAATGACAGTCTCGACGGCGGGGGAGGCAGCGATACCTATCGCTACGCCTCTGGCGACGGCAATGACTGGATTTCCGACTCTGCCAACGCGAGTGACGTCGATACGGTGCAGTTGACCGACATCAACCCGGAGAACGTGACGCTGACGCGCAGCGGTGTTCACCTCTATATCAACGACATCGCAACCGGACAGTCGGTCGGGATCAATAATCAGTTTTGGGACGGCCATCCCGAATGGGGCATTGAGCGGATCGCCTTTGCGGACGGTACGATCTGGGATCGGGCACGGATCGCGGCGGAGAGCAATGCGATCCGCGGCACCGCCGGAAACGACACGCTGAACGGCACCGCCAACGCCGATATCATCTATGGCGCTGCCGGCGACGACCAGCTCGACGGTGTTGCGGGCAATGACTGGATCGAGGGCGGTGCCGGGGCAGACACACTGTTGGGCGGCGACGGAAACGATACGCTTCTGGGCGGTGCCGGTGACGATCTCATCGAAGGCGATACCGAGCGGCTTGGTCCGGTCGGCGCCAACCTGCTGGTTAATGGCAGTTTCGAAACGTCTGGGACGGTCGTCGGTGGCGGAAGCTGGGGGGTCGCCAATTCGACCCTGCCGGGCTGGACCAAGACGAACGCGCAGCCATTCGAACAAGTGGGGCATTGGGGCGTCTCACCGTCGCATGGTTCCTACTGGCTCGATCTCGACTCCGCGGGCGGCGCGGGCAGCAACATGGACATCAGCCAGACGATCAGCGGGATGACTGCGGATCAGGTGCTGCTGCTCCAGTTCGATCATGCCAACGGCACATCGGCGGAGAGCGGCGCGTTCGAAGTCTATTGGAACGGCACGCTGATCGCCTCGATCAGCGAAACCGGGACGGCGATGCGCACCAAGACCTTCCAGGTCACCTCTGTAACAGGCGACAATGTGCTCCGCTTCAAGGCGCTCGGTGCCGAAGACTCGGGTGGCGCCGGCATCGATAATGTTCGTCTGCACGCCACCGCGCCCGACATCAGCGGCCACGGGAACGACCTGCTGGCGGGCGGAGCCGGCAACGATCAGCTGTTTGGCGGAGGCGGGAACGATATCGCCCGGTTCACCGGTATTTCGAGCGAATATGCCATCACCGACCATGGGGATGGCAGCTATACGGTGCAGGATCTCGTCGCGAACCGCGATGGCACAGATGTAGTGCGAGAGATCGAAGCACTGCGCTTTACGGACGGCGATTTCGCTCCGCTCAATCTTGTGGGCGGCAGCAGCAGTTCGCAGTTCGCGGTAACGCCTTATTCGACCGGCTTGGGGGCCGGAGGGCAGTTCGGCCTGCGCCTGGCTTTCGACGTTCCGGGCCTGACGGCCCGGATTGAAGATGAGCTTCCCGTTGCAATGGTTGATACCGCAATTCAGTCAGCGGCATCCGTGCTCATCCAGAACATGGCTGCCTTCACTCCTGCTGTGGCTGCCGAGGTCACCAGCAAGCAATTTGAGGAATCTTCGCGGCGTGACCTCTGGTTTGCGCAAAGCAATCACATGGCGCCAGTTTGATCGTTTGATAACGGCGCCCCGTGGAACGAGAGGCGGGGACGCTGGGAAGGGAACCCAGCGTCCCGCGCCCTTGGCGCGCGCTATTCCGTTTCGTACCATCTCGCTCTGCGGGTAACGATATGAGACATCGACCGCTTTCTGCATCTGAGGTCTAACTAGCCCATCTCTGCGTGAACGAAATACTCCACGTCAGACGTCTGCTTCAGGATGCTCTCATCCGAAAGCTGCCAGTCAGCTACTGGCCCAAAACCCGTTGTTCCGAGAATCGCGCCATCGATGTCCGGTTTCGCGCAATCTTTACCACGAAGCCGCCGTTCCGCTGTCGGCCCAGTTCCTGCCATTCAGGCGGTTGAGCTCGTCATGACCGCTTTCGCGTTCCGATGTCCGAAAGCGTTCGGACCGCAAACGGCCCAAGAGCAGCCGGACTGGTTTCGAATGAGCTGCCGGTCGCCAATGCGTCCGAGCAGCAGCCGTTCGGCCGTTCTGCAGGCAATCCCGAACCCGGCGTGTGTTCAGCTGACGCCCTAGCGGCCGCTATTGGATGGGAAGCGGACAGGCAGCACACGGCCCGAATTCGGCCAGTCCAGCTCAGCCTAAAATGGCCGACCGCGCCGATGCCCTACACTTCAACAATTTCGCTGATCTGCACGATCGGCGTGATGTCCGTATAGTTCGGGACGTCTGCCACGATCTCCGCCGAATGGGGAGCAAGCGCCGCTTGGAATGTCTCCAGGTCCGGCGAGTAGACGTGGCACGCCGCGACGAATTTCGGCGCGCTTCCCGGCTCGCGACCCGAAAGGCCCTTGTCTATCTCGTAGCGCAAGCAGGCCTCGCCGAGCCGTGCCTCGAGCAATGGCATGTGTGTGGCGCGGTAATAGTCGTGGTCAAACTTCGAGCCGCCATCGGCGGGATAGTAGACGCTCATCTTGATCATCGTCAGGTTCCTGCGTGGGTGCCTCTCCGCCCGGCCAAGGCTGTACCGAAGGGCGGGGAGCTGCCGCAAGCGCGACAGTCGCCGCTTGCGACTGGCGAAGTCAGGCCCGCTGTCGCTATGTACCGGCAGCTGTGGGCCCATGACGCCTCTCCGCATAGGCTTTCAGCGACCGCATTGTCTGTGGCAGCCCCTCACGAACCTGCTTCGCGACACCCGGCCCGAAAAGAAAGGCAAGCGCGCCAGTGAACCAAACGCGATGGACGACTTCCGAACCACCATCCATCTGTGAAACCATGTGCTCGAAATGCATTCTGAACAGCGGAATATAGCCCTCGACGGTGAATGACCGGCCTGCGGTGCGCTCCTTGACGATCATCGGCACACCCATGCCCTTGCGGGGCGTAATTCGTCCCTTTGTTCCAACCGCGAAGGGTCCATCGAGCCGGGCATTCTTTGTATCCGGATCCCAGAGATGCCATTGATCGACCTCACTCCAGATTTGATCAACGACCAAGGGCGGAACGGCGATGTGGATGCGTTCTTCTATATGCATGGAATGATAGACGCCTGCCGATGCTGCAAAAAGCCTATCTACACGCGCGCAACTGTGACGTCGCCCGTGCGCGGATAGAGTTTCGCGCACCGGAGCCACGTTTGACGCCCTCAGCTTGAGTGGAGGCGTGCGGACGCGGCCGGACGAGTCGGAGTCGTAAGCATCAGTTTTAAGGGAGAAGTTTCAATCCGTATGGACTTCTGCGGCCCCCTGCGGAGGGCCCTGTGGCGGAGCGGGAGGGATTCGAACCCTCGATACGCTTTTGACGTATACTCACTTTCCAGGCGAGCGCCTTCGACCACTCGGCCACCGCTCCGCATTTGCCAGGAAGGCGCTGCCCTAGTGATTTGCGGCGCGCACCGCAAGCGTTGCGCAGCGTCCGCCATCATGTCAGCCTCACACCATGCTGACCGCCCTCCTCGCCCTCACCCTCCAGGCCGCGCCTGCCGCGGCGCCGAAGCCCTCCGATCCGCTGCCGGCCGACTGGCGCGCGGTGCCCGATGACGAGCTGCTGGTGATGACGCTGGCGGGCGAGCGGCGCGTCTATATCCGCCTCGCCCCGCGCTACACCCCCGTCCATGTCGCCAATATCCGCAAGCTCGCCGCGGCACGCTGGTGGGATGGCGAGAGCGTCTATCGCGTCCACGACAATTATGTCGTGCAATGGGGTGACCCGACCGAAAAGAAGGCGCTGGCCGCAGGTGTGATCGCGCAGCCGCCCGCCGAATATGACTGGCCGCGCTACGATGCGGTGACGAAGCTCACCCGCACCGATCCCTATTCGACCGCCGCCGGGCACAGCGCCGATGGCTGGCCGCTCGCCACCAACGGCAGGGTCGCGTGGCTGCCGCATTGCTACGGGATGGTCGGCGTCGCGCGCGACATGGCGCCGAGCACCGGGAGCGGCGGCGATCTCTATGCGGTGATCGGCCACGCCCCGCGCCATCTCGACCGCAACATCGCGATCGTCGGCCGCGTGCTCGAGGGGATCGAGCACCTCTCGTCGCTCCCGCGCGGGACCGAGGGCGGGCTCGGCCTCTACAAGGAAGCGAGCCAGCACGTGCCGATCGTCAGCGTGCGCCTCGCCAGCGACCTGCCCGCCGCCGAACGTCCCCGCTTCCAGTATCGCGCCGCCGGCAATCCCCGCTTCACCGCCTGGGTCAAAGCGCGCGAAAATCGCGAGCCGCCCTTCTTCGCCTTGCCTGCAGGCGGCGCCGACATCTGCAACGCAATGCCCCCGGTCCGCCGCGCGCCCTGACCGGATCAGATCCTGCGGATCATCGCGCGGGCTTCGTCGCCATAGCCCTTGGCCGGATCGACCCGCCCGTCGCCGATCTCGGCAAAACCCTGATGCCGCCAGAAATCATGCGCGTCGCCGACCGCGATCAACGCGATCGTGTCGAGCCCGGCGCGGCGCGCATCGGCCACGACGATCTCCACCGCCTTGCCCGCCAGCCCGTGCCCGCGCGTCACCGGCGCGAGCGCGAGGTCGTGGAGATAATAGCAATCCGCCGGCGCGGGCAGCCGCTCGAGCGGCACGTGCAGCACCGACGGCGTATCGAACCGCCCCGGATGCGCGATCAGATAGCCGCCAAGCTCGCCGTCGCCGCTATCGACGACATGGCACCCCGCCGGCCAGAGGCGGAAACAGGCGGCAAAGATCGCCGCATCTTCCCAATATTCCTCGTGCGCGATTCGCGTGAGCGCGTCCATCCGGGCGAGGTCCGCCTCGGTCATCGCACGCCAGTCCATGATCAAACTCCCATTATCGCCGCATCCAATGGCCCGCGGCCCGGTCCGTTCCACGGCATGGCAGGATTTTCCTTGCCGCCCGGCGATTGTTGGCCGAAATTCCCCCCATGCTTTGCAGGATGTTGGTGGAGCGAATGCGAACGGGCCGGACCGCCGGGCAACACGCATGCTGAGGCGGATCGCGATCGCCGCGCTCTGCACGCCGATCGCAGCCTTTGCCCAAACCCCCGCCGATCGACCCGCCGCCCAGGCCGAACCCGTCGCGCTGTCCTTCGATGCCGCCCGCGCCCGCCTCGACACCGTCTCCCCCACGCTTAAGGGCGCCGCGCTCGATGTCCGCGCGAGCGAGGAGCAGGAAGCCTCGCTGCGCCCGCTCAACCGCCCGCTGGTCAGCGCCTCGGCCTCGGTCATCACCTATCAAAAGTCGCTGTCGATCGATCTGACCGGCCAGAAGAACAGCTTCGATTCGGCCGCCAACGGCTTTCTCGACGGGCTGCCCGCACAGTTTCCGGGATTTGAAGGCGTGGTCCAGCAGGTCACCGGCCGCATCGAGCAGGCGCTGCCCGGCCTGCTCGGGCTGATCCCCGATCAGCTCGACTTCCGCACGCGCGATACCGTGCTGCGCCCCAATCTGACCGCGGTGATGCCGCTCTATTCGGGCGGTGCGATTCCCGCGGTTCAGCGCGGCGCGGCGGCGGCATCGGCACTGGCGCGCGCCAAACAGGCCGGGGTGCGCGACCTTGCCCAGATCCGGCTGGTCCAGACCTATTTCGGCCAGCAGCTCGCCGCCGCGCTGCTCGCCTCCGCGGTCGAGACGCGCGACAGCCTCGACCGGCATTTGTCCAACGCGCAGAGCCTGTTCCGCGAGGGCGTAATCCCGCGCGCCCGCGTGCTTGAGGTTCAGGTCGCGCGCGACACCGCCCAGCGCGCGGTCGAGCGCGCCGAAATGCAGGCGAAAACCGCGACCGATACGCTCGCCCGGCTGCTCGATGCCGATGGCGGCGTGCGCCCGACCACGCCGCTGTTCGTCAACAGCGCTTCGCCCGCGCCGCTCCCCGACTTCCTCGCCAGCGCGACCGGCGGCAATCACCCGCAGGCACTGGCGGCGGAGGCCGCGCGCGAACTGGCAGGCGCCGGGACCGATCTCGCCAAGTCGCGGCTGCGGCCGCAGGCGTTCGCCTTCGGCTCGTACAATTTCAACCGCAACGACAGCATCCCGGTCGACCCCGACTGGATCGTCGGCGTCGGGGTCCGCTACACGCTCTTCTCCAATATCGGCCGCCGTCACGCGCTCAATGCCGCGCAATTGCGCGAAGCCGCCGCCGCCGAAGCGGCGCGGGAGGCGCGCAAGACGATCGAGCTGGAAACCACTCAGGCCTATAATCTGACCGAAGCCGCGCGGCGCGCCTTCCTGCTGCTCGACACCAACATCGTCGCGGCGAAGGAAAATCTGCGGGTGCAGGACATCGCCTTTCGCGAGGGCGAAGGCACCGCCAGCCAGCTCATCGACGCGCGCAACGCACTGACGCTGGCGCAGACCCAGCGCAGCGCCGCTGCCTATGAATATGTGGTGACGCTGGCCGCGCTGCTCGCCGCGAGCAATCGCGGCGACAGCTTCCCCGACTATCTTGCCCGTGCCGACCGGATCGCAGCGCCATGACCGATCAACCCCAGACCCCCGAACCGCCGGCCGAACCCGCGCCCGCGGAAACCCCGCCGAGCGGCAATCGCACGCGGATCCTCGTCGCCGTGCTGCTTGCGATTGCCCTGTTGCTGGCATTCGGCCTGTGGGTCGCCGCGCGGCCCGGCCCCGACCAGCTTCAGGGCATGGTCGATGCCGAACAGGTCAATGTCGCGACCAAGGCGCTGGCGCGGGTCGAACAATTGATCGCCAAACCGGGTGAGACGGTGCAGCCCGGCGCCCTGCTCGCCACCCTGTCCAGCCCCGAACTCGACGGCGGCAAGCAACAGGCCGAAGGGATGCTCGCCGGCGCGCGCGCGATGGAGGCGATGGCACAGACCGGCGCGCGGCGTGAGGATATCGCCTCGCTCCATTCGATCTGGCAGGCGTCGCAGGCCGCCGCCAATCTCGCCGCGGTCACCGCGCGGCGCTCGGACAATCTCTATGCCGAAGGCGTCATCGCCGCGCAGCGCCGCGACGAGGCGCGCGCCGCGCGCGACGCCAGCGCCCGCAATGCCGAAGCCTCGCGCCAGCAATATCTGAAAGCGCTCGCCGGCGCGCGCGTCGAGGAAAAGGAAGCTGCCCGCGCGCAGGTTCAGGTCGCCGCCGCCGGGGTATCGACCGCCAACGCGCTGCAGGCGGAAAAGCGCCTCGTCGCCCCGATCGGGGGAGAAATCGTCAAGCGCCTCGCCGAACCGGGCGAGATCGTCGGGCCGGCGGTGCCCGTCTATCAGATCATCGACACCGCCAATCCGTGGGTCTCGCTCAACGTGCGCGAGGACAGCTACAAGGGCTTCGCGAAAGGCCGAATCCTCAAGGCCAGCGTCCCCGCGCTCGGCCTTACCGGCGTGTCCTTCCGCGTCTATCACATCAGTCCGCAGGGCGATTTCGCGACCTGGCGCGCGACGCGGCAGTCCGCCGGGTTCGACATCCGCAGCTTTGAGGTCAAGCTGAAGCCCGAACGGCCCGTCGACGGCCTGCGTCCGGGGATGAGCGTGTTGTTCGACTGGCCGCAATGAGCGGCTTCACCGCCGCCTTCCGGCGCGAATGCACGCATCTGACGCGCAACCGCTGGGATCTGGCGATGGTGACGCTGTTTCCGGCGCTGGCGATCCTGATCGTCGCGGCGATGCTGATTCAGGGCGTGCCGCGCGAACTGCCGGTCGCGATCGTCGATCAGGACCATAGCGCGTTCAGCCGCGCGGTGGTGCGCGCCGCCGCCGCCGCGCCGTCGGTGACGATCGCCGAACGCCCGGCCGACATGGCCGCGGCCGAGGCGCTGACGCGGTCGGGCACGGTGTGGGCGGTGCTGCATATCCCCAAGGGCGCGTCAGACGGCCTCGCCCGCAATACGACGCCCGCGATCCATATCTTCTACAACGCCTCGTTCCTCACCATCGGCGCGAGCGCCGCGAGCGGCCTGTCGGGCGCGGTCAAGGAAGTGATCGCCGAACGCGGGCTGGACGCGCTGCACGCGCGCGGGCTGCCCGCGGTGCGGATCCATCCGCCACCGGTTCAGGTGACGATCCTGTTCAATCCCCAGACCAGCTTCGAATGGTATCTTCAGGCGCTGGTCCATCCCGCGGTGCTGCATCTCCTCACTGCGTGCGTCGCGGTGATGGCGCTCGGGCGCGAGCTTGAGGGACGCTCGCTCGCACGCTGGAAGCGTGAGACCGGGGGCGGGCTCGCCGCGCTGCTCGGCAAGTTCGCGCCCTATCTCCTGCTGCTCGGCATCTGGGCGGCGGTGTGGATGATCTGGCTGCTCGGCGTGCGCGGCTGGACGATGGGGGGCAGCCTGATGCTGACGCTCGCCGCGCAGATCCTGCTGTTCGCCGGGACGATGGCGATCTCGGTCCTGCTCGTCGTTGGCGTGCGCAAGCCGAGCTTCGCCTTCTCGACCAGTGCGCTCTATGCCGGGTCCGCGCTCGCCTATTCGGGGGGCACGCTGCCGCTCGAGGGCGGGTCGCTGTTCGCGCGCGGCTGGAGTCAGGCGCTGCCCTTCACCCATTATCTGCGGCTGCAGATGGACCAGTTCCTCGGCACGCCGATTGCCGCCGCGGTGCCGGAGCTGCTGGTGCTCGGCCTCTATCTCGTCGTGCCGCTCGCGCTCGCGCTGCTGCTGCTCCGGCGGCCCGAGGCGGCCGGATGAGCTTCTCCGCCGCCTTTGCGCAGGTGTTCCGGTCGATCGCGTCCAACTTCGCGCTCGCCTCGATCATCGTGCTCGCGGTGATCCTCTACGGCTTCTACTACCCCGCCCCCTATGCGCATCAGACTGCGCGGCAACTGCCCGTGGTCGTGGTCGATGAGGAGCGGACCGCGGTCACGCGCCAGCTGATCCGCAACCTGTCCGACGCGCGCGAAGTGCGGATCGCGGCCGAAGCGCCGTCGGTCGCCGCCGCCGAACAGCTGGTCCGCGCGCGCGAGGCCGACGGCATCCTGCTGCTGCCGCGCGGGCTCACGCGCAGCCTGCTCACCGGCGCGCGCGGCGGCGGGATGGGGTTGTGGCTCAACGGCACCTATCTCGTCCGTGCGCGCGACATTGGCGGGGCGATCCAGTCTGCGGCGCTCGCGGTCGGCATCCAGCGGCTCGGGCCGGTGGCGGAGGGGCTTCACCTCCATCCGCCGATCGAGGTGGTCGAGCGCCCGTTGTTCAACACGCGCGAGGGCTATGCCGACTATATCTTTCCCGCGGTCGCGGCGGTGATCCTCCAGCAGACCCTGTTGTTCGGATCGGCGATGCTGGTCGCCGGGCGGCGCGAAGCGCGCTTGCCGCCGATGCGCACCGCTGTGTTTTTCGGCACCTGGTGCGGCCTCACGCTGATCGGCTGTTTCGGCGCGATGCTCTATTTCGGCTGGATCTACTGGTTCCAGGACGTGCCCCGCGCCGGCAACCTCCCCGCGCTGCTTTTCGCGGTCCCGTTGTTCGCCGCCGCCGTCGCCGCGCTCGGAATGCTACTCGGTGCGCTATTCGATCGATCCGACCGCGCCCTCCATATTTTGATCCCGACCTCGATCATTCTCTTCTTCCTCGCCGGCGCGGCATGGCCGCTGAGCTCCATGCCCGGCTGGGTCGCGGCCCTCGCGCATCTGTCCCCGGCGACGCCGGGCGCGCAGGTCTTTGTTCGCCTCAACGAAATGGGCGCGTCCTTGCGTGAGGTCGCACCGCTGCTCGCCGGCCTTACGCTGCTCGCAACGCTCTACGGCCTTGCTGCATATGTCCGGACAACTCGTACGCCTAGCGCCCGACCCAGTCCGAGACCTGAACCGCAACCTGATTCGCCGCGCGGTTGAGCGCCGTCCCCGCCGACGCCGCATCGATCACGGCGACCGGCACGCGCGCCTCAAAGCGCCGCCGCTCGAAAATCTGGGGCGTACGCGCGCCGCTCGCCTCTGCGGGGCGGTCGCGCACCAGCGTCGCGTCGAAGGTCACGACCGCCTCATTCGTCTGCGCCTCGATCCCGAATGCGCGCAGATCGCCGCCCAGCCGCGCGCCCGGATCGGAGAGCGACTGGCGCAGGCTCAGCACCACGCGGCCGGTCCGCGCCGAGACAGTGTCGGACAGAAGTCGTCCGAACAACCGGCTCGGCGGCTCGACCCAATGCGCGTCCTTGAGATAGGCGATGTTCGTCACGTTTGACCGCACCGGAACCCGCGCCACTGCCAGTTCCTGCGGCACATTGAGCGCCGCGACGCTGATCGATTTGGCGCTCGCCGAACTCGCCGTCTCGCCAACCGCAACCGGCGCGTCGGACGTCAGCGTGAGCAACGAAGGCGGCGCTTCGGCGCCAAAGCGGATGCAGCCGCCCAGAGTCAGCGAGAGCATGAGCGGGAGTGCGAGGGGAAGCGTCTTCATGGTCGAACTCACTTCTTCCGGGGTTCATATTCGGGCAGCTTCGGTCCGCCGATCAACGATCCCGCACCGCCACGATCGACCTTCTCGGCGACCGATTGCAGTGCAATCGCCATTTCGCGCAGGTCCTGAATGAGCTGGTTGACTTCGGGAATGGTGCGGGTCGAAACCTGATCGATCCCGGCATCGGCCTTGCCCATCGTGCGCTCCAGCGCCTTCATGCTGCTGTCGGCAGAGGCGATCGCCTTGCGCAGGTCCTGCATCGCCGGGCCGACCTGGTTCGCCAGCACCTGATCGGTCGTGCCCGAAAGCTTGCCGATCTGCTCGGCGGCGAACCCGGCCTGTTTGACCGTGTTGCGGAGTTCGGCGATGGCGGCGCGCAGGTCCGGTGCGCCCTTGGCAAGTTCGGCGGTCATTTTATCGGTGTTTTCGAGGATGCCCGCGATCGACGCCTGATTGCGATCGGACAGCAATTCGGTCAGTCGCTCAGTCAGCGTCGACAGCCGCTCGAGCAATCGCGGCGCGGTGTTGAGCAGCGCACCGAGACCGCCCTGTTTGGTCGGGATCACCGGCACGCCGAGCGGGCAAACGCTGCGCGGATCGACCTCCGGACAGACGATCGGCGGCGCGCCCTTGACCGCGCCGTCGAGCTGGATCTGGCTGACTCCGGTAAAACCGACGCCCTGGATCGTCGCGGTCGTGCCCTGAAGCACCGGAACTTCCTTGTTCACACTGATCCGGACACGCACCAGGCTGGGATCGGGCGGGAACAGCGCGATTTCCTTCACCTGCCCGGCGGGCACGCCCGAAAAGGCGACCGCCGATCCCTTTGCGATGCCATCGACCGCCTGCTTGAAGAAGATGTCGTACTCCTTCTCCGCTGCGGTGTTGAGCCGGGCGAGCCACACGGTGAACAGCGCCAGCACGGCGAGCAGGATCAGCACCACCGCGCCGACCAGCACATGATTTGACCGGGTTTCCATCTAGTGCCTCATGCTCCTCCAGCGTCCGACCGGGTCTTGACCCGTTCCACGCTGCTGACTGCTGCCCGGCCGCGTGGACCGTTGAAATATTCCTGGATCCACGGATGATCCAGCGCGAGAAGCTCGTCGATGGTGCCGACCGCGATAACTCGCTTATCGGCCAACACCGCGACGCGGTCGCAGATCGCGTAAAGCGTTTCGAGATCGTGCGTGATGAGGAACCCCGTCAGACCCAGCGTTCGCCGGAGCGACCAGCTCCGTTCGTCGAACGCCGCCGGCCCGACCGGGGCG
>CAZBYE010000015.1:20562-27026 GCA_964496045.1 uncultured Stakelama sp. | reverse complement strand
AGGAACGCTATGGCGCCGGCACGCGCGCCAACCTGTATCTCGAGGGCACCGACCAGCATCGCGGCTGGTTCCAGTCGTCATTGCTCGAAAGCTGCGGCACGCGCGGGCAGGCGCCCTATGACGGGGTGCTGACTCACGGCTTCGCGCTCGACGGGCAGGGCCGCAAGATGTCCAAGTCGCTCGGCAACGTCGTCGATCCGCTCAAGGTCATCAACGAGAGCGGCGCCGACATCCTGCGCCTGTGGGTCGCCCAGACCGACTATTTCGATGATGTCCGCATCGGCAAGGAAGTGCTGGGCGGCACCGGCGATGCGTATCGGAAGATCCGCAACACCTTCCGCTACCTGCTCGGCGCGCTCGACGGCTTCAGCGATGCCGAGAAGGTCGGCGTCGACAAGATGCCCGAGTTGGAGCTGTACGTGCTCCACAAGCTCGGGGCGCTTGATGTCGAGCTGCGCTCAGCGGCAGAAGCGTATGAGTTCAACCGCTACGCCCGCGCCTTGTCGGACTTCATGAACGAGGACCTGTCGGCCTTCTTCTTCGATATCCGTAAGGATTGCCTGTATTGCGACGCGGAAAGCGATCTCAAGCGCCGCGCGTACCGCACCGTGCTCGACCTGCTATTCCACGCACTGGTGCGCTATGCCGCGCCGATCCTCACCTTCACCGCCGAAGAAGTGTGGCAGAGCCGCTATCCGAGCGAGGACGGGTCGGTCCATTTCCTCGAATGGCCCGAACTGCCGCCGCTGCCCGGCGACGATGCGGTCTCGACCGAATGGGCCGATATTCGCGCGCTGCGCGAGAAGGTGACCGAGGCGATCGAGCCGTACCGGCGCGAGAAGACGATCCGGTCGAGCCTAGAGGCGCAGGTGACGGTGCCCGAGATGCTCCGCCCCGCCGCCGAACTGGCCGAGGTGTTCATTGTCGCGGAGGTGAAGCTTCAGGACGGCGAGGTGACGGTCGCGCGGACCGATCACCAGAAGTGCGGGCGCTGCTGGCGGCTGCTGCCGGAGGTTGAAGCCGAGGGCGCGCTGTGCCACCGCTGCGAACAGGTGACCTCATGAATCGCAACCGTACCCTTGGCTTCGCGCTCGCCGCGCTGATTTTCGTCGCCGACCAGGCGATGAAGGCCTTCGTCGTCGAGAAACTCGGCATCGCCTATCCCGGCGCGGTGACCGAGATTCTGCCCTTTTTCGATCTGCGTTTCGTCGCCAATAACGGCGTGTCGCTGGGGCTGCTGGCCGCAGAAACCGACTGGATGCGCTGGGCGCTGGTGGCGCTGACCGGCGTGATCGCGGTGGGCGTCGGCTTCTGGATGGCGCGCGAAAAAAACCGCGGCGACATGCTGGCGCTGGCTTTCGTACTGGGCGGCGCGCTCGGCAACATCGTCGATCGGGTGCGTTTCGGCTATGTCGTCGACTATGCCGATCTGCACTTCGGCGAATGGCGCCCTTTTTTGGTCTTCAATGTCGCCGATGCTGCGATTACCATCGGCGTCGTGATCCTGCTCATCCGGGCGCTGTTCGTACGTGAAAAACCAAAGGCCGAAGCCAGTGCCGACGCTGCCCCTGTGGAGAATGCCAATGCGTAAGTCTGTCCTCATCGCCGCCGTCGGCGGATCGGCGATGCTGCTCGTTAGCTGCGGCAGCGGCGGCATGCTCAACCGCAAGCGGCCCGACGAGTTCGCCGTGGCGCGTCAGGCGCCGCTGGTGATCCCGCCCGATTTCGCGATGCGTCCGCCCCAGCCCGGCGCGCCGCGCCCGCAGGATTCGGGTGGCCCCTCGCAGCAGGCGCTTGAAGCGCTGTTCGGTGGCGCGGCACAGCGCAGCGCGGCCGAACAGACGGCGATCCAGGCGGCGGGCGGCAACAACGCCGCCGATGTCGGGGTCCGCTCCTCGGTGGGCAGCCCGGGCACCAATGTTGTCGACAAGGGCAGCACCACCCGCGACATCGTCGCCGCGCCGCAGGGCGACGGCCGCGACGCGCGCACCGCGACGGGCGCCGCCCCGACTCCGGCAACGCCTGCTCCGGCGCCCAGCCCGACACCGCAGAACTGACGCGATCGGTTACGGGAGGGCCCGGAAGAGCCCTCCCGCCAACGATTCAGAAGGCCACGCCGACATAGGCCAGCACTGTCGCACCGCGCCCACGGCGCTGTGCGAATTTACCGACGCCTGGCACCAGCGTGTTGGAAATGTCGGTATCGACATAGCTCACACCGCCCTTGAGCGGGCCACCGACCCACTCGGCGGTGACGCTCCAGTCCATGTAGCTGTTGTCGGCGACGCCCGGCACGTTGAGCGAACCCAACGCCCCGCTCGAATGGCCCAAATGCCCCTTGAGCGTGATCGGCGTGGTCGGAATCGCGATCGACGCATCGCCATATACATAGAGATTGTCGTCATTGCCGCCACGGACATCG
Source organism: uncultured Stakelama sp. (assembly GCA_964496045.1). Lineage (GTDB taxonomy): Bacteria > Pseudomonadota > Alphaproteobacteria > Sphingomonadales > Sphingomonadaceae > Sphingomonas. The sequence continues at coordinate 24,604 of CAZBYE010000015.1, read as the reverse complement.
AAGCCCGCCAAGCCATCCTGCCCACCCCAGGCATAGGCGGCACCGACCTTGGTCGAGACCGGTCCAATCGTGTAGCTGACCGAGGCATAGGGCTCGAAGAAGTCAGTCTTCTGGCCCTTGGTGCCATCGGCATACCAGTAATAGAGCAGGCCGATATCGAAACCGAGGCCGCCGTTCAGCGTCTTGGTGTAGCCGCCATAGAGATCGACCTCGACGTCGCCATAGCCGGTCAGCGCCGGCGTGCTCCCATCCAGCCCGCCGTCGATGGTCGACGCCCAGACGCCGGCATAGAGGCCCGACGCGTGATTGACGTTGATCGTCGCCTGAACCGCCGGCCCCCCATCGGTCTGCGTCGTGCCGCGGAAGCGATAGTCGCTGGTGAGCGTCACGCCGCCGGTAACGGTGAACGGCGCAGGCGCGTCGGTCGGCCCCGACTCTTCCTGCGCAAAGGCAGGAGTCGCGGTGGCAGCCAGCAGCAAAGCGCCAGCAATGGATTTGGTGAAACGCATGGGATCCCTTTCGTCTAAATGCGAGTGGTCCCAACCTGCAGCAACCGGGACGCCGCTGTTGGCTCAGGAGCTTATCCCTGGCGCGGCTATTTCCGTTTGCTGTCGCCTATGTGCCGTATCGCGCTGCGCTGCACAATCGCCTTTCGTCCAACCGTGGCAATTGCGCCGCCGCTGTGGCGGCGGCGCAACAACATGGTCACGCTTGTAACGAATCAGCGAACCGCGACGATCGCGTCAACCTCGACAGCGGCGCCACGGGGCAATGCCGCGACGCCCACCGCAGCGCGGGCATGACGCCCGGCTTCGCCGAACAGCTTCTCCATCAGCTCCGACGCGCCGTTGCCGACCTGGGGCTGCTCGGTGAAGCTCGGCGCCGAGTTGACGAACACGCCCAGCTTGACGATCCGCTCGACGCGGTCGAACCCGCCCAGCGCCTTTTCGATCTGTGCAACGAGCATCAGCGCGCAGCGCTCGGCGGCCTCCTGCCCATAGGCAACGTCACGGTCTTCGCCGAGGCGACCGGTCATCACCGCGCCGTCCTTGAAAGGCAGCTGGCCGGAGATGTGAAGCAGGCCGCTCGCCAGCACGGCGGGCACGTAAGCCGCGACCGGAGCGGCGGCCTCGGGCAGGGTGAGGCCGAGTTCGGCAAGCTTGGCGTTCACGTCGGTCATTTAGAGTCTCCCAGGGTTGCGAGTTCGGTTGCCGGCTGGCCGGCGGAAAAGCGAGCGGAAATCCAGCGCTGCGCCTCACGCCAGTCATCGATCCGGGCATGAGCGTGCGGTGCGGCAGGCACGAATGACGCCATCGCCGGCTCTGACACCATGTGCAGCCGGAATACATGCGGCGCGGCGCGCGCGACCGATTCATGGTGCTGGGCAAGATCGTCGACGAACACCGCGACCCCCGCGCCATATTCCGCGACCAGTTGCGCCACGGGACGGCCCTTGCCGCCCTGATTGCATTCCACGCGATGGGCGATGCCGTGCATGTCGAGCTGCGCGATACGCGGTTCGCGACAGTGATCCTTGAGATTGGTGAGGATGACGATGTCCGCAACCTCGCTCAGCGCGGCGAGCGAATCGCGCGCGTGCGGCACCAGCGTCTGCCGCGCCATCTCGCCCGGGAAGAAGCCGTCGAGATAGCCCCACATCGCCTCGGGCGTGAGCTCAGCGCCATCGCGCCGCTTCATCGCGTTGGCCCAGTCATGGTTGGCCACGTCGAACTCGACATCGTGCGCCTCATCGAGCCAGACGCTGAAATGCCGCACCATATGCAACAGCACTTCGTCACAGTCGCAGATCAGCAGAGGCTTCATGTCGTCTCCAGCTTCGCGCGCGCCGCCACCAGCGCCGCGGGTTGCGAATCGATCGCTTCGGCACAGGCGACGAGATCGGGTTCATAAGCCTCAAGGAATCCCAGCACCGCCGCCAGCACCGAAGGCTCGTCTGCCCGCGCGCGCAAATCCGCCGGGGTAAGGCCCGTCATGTCGAGTAACCGGTGCGCGCGGTTGACGTCGGACACCGTCCAGCCAAGCGCGGCGAGCGCTAGAGCAGTAGCATCCTGATTTGTCTCGTCCGCGCGCATCGCCTAGAGCTTGCCCAACCTCTTCATGGATAAGGTGCGCGTGGCAAAAAGGGTGCTGGTTGTCGAGGACAACGAACTCAACCTCAAACTTTTCTGCGACCTGCTGCGCGCGCATGGCTTCGAAACCTCGCCCGTGCGTGACGGGCGCGAAGCGGTGGCGACCGCGCGCGCGTTCAATCCGGATCTGGTGGTGATGGATATCCAGCTGCCGCATATCTCCGGCATCGACATCATCGGACGGATGCGCGGCGACCCCATGCTGCGGTCGATCCCGGTGATGGCAGTGACCGCCTATGCCGGTCAGGAGGACGAGGCGCGGATTCGCGCGGCGGGCGCCAACGCCTATGTCACCAAGCCGATCTCGGTGATGCGCTTCGTCGAAGAGGTGCAGGCGTTGCTGTGAACGACAGCGCCCGAAACGCGAAAGGCCGCATGGCGAATCGCCTGCGGCCCTGAATCCCGGATCGAGCCCGGGATGACGCGCAGCGGCTTACGCCGCTGCTTGCATCACTTGATCTTCGCTTCCTTGAACTCGACATGCTTGCGCACGACGGGATCGTACTTCCGGAAGCTCAGCTTCTCGGTCTGGGTACGCGGGTTCTTCTTGGTGACATAGAAGAAGCCGGTGTCAGCGGTGCTGACGAGCTTGATCTTTACGGTTGTCGGCTTGGCCATCGCCCAAATCCTGCAGTCTGTTTCAAAATAATAAAGCGGCCGCGCGCTGGCAGGCCGCTGTCAGGGGTGGGCGCATGGCCTGACGGACACGCAATGTCAAGCGCGAGGTCAGGATTCAAGCCGATTAGCGGACTGTTAACCATGTCTGGCGCACCCTCTGTCTGTGACGATCGCAGGGGGAGATCCGCGATGACTGATGCACGCAACTGGGTGCTGGTCGACGAGCTTGGCCAGCGAATCGATTCGATCGGCGCGCGTGCGGCGCGAGCCGCTACATCCGAACTTGCCGCCGATCTCGACGCGATCCGCCGAATCGCCCTCGCCAATGGGATCACCCCGGCGCTTCCCGTCGTCCATGCGCTCGAATCGGCGCTTGCCGCGGGTCAGCGCGGACCGATGATCGCCGATGGTCTTGCGCTGCTGCGTGACGCCGTAAACTGCGGGCGCGACGATCCGCGCACCGGCGCCGCCTTTGCCGCCGCCTGTGCGATTCGCCTTGGTGCGTGATTTGATGCACCGGGTCTGATGGATTCGCTGGTCCCCGCCTTTATCGCCGTGCTGCTGGCTCAGGCAGGAGACCGGTCGCCCTGGCTGGTCGCGATCCTCGCCGACCGGTTCGGCAAGCCCTTCACGGTCGCAATCATGGCGATCATCGCCCATGCGGCAGGCAATGCCGTGGCTGCCACAGGGGGTATGCTGATCGCACCGATGCTTACCCCCAACGCCCGGCAGCTCCTGCTTGCGCTGGCGCTGGTCTTCGCCGCGATGGGTGCTCTGTGGCGGCTCAAGCCGCCCGATCGGCTGGAAGGGTGGAAGCTCGGCGCATTCGCGACACCGCTATTGGGCGTCTTCATCCTGGCTGCAGGCGATACGACGCAATTCTTTACCTTCGCCGTTGCCGCGCAACAGCCTGCGCCGGTGGTGACGGCTGTGGGAGCGACGGTGGCTGTGGCAGTGGTCAACACCGCCGCGGCGCTGATGGGCGAGAAGGCGTGGCGCAAGCTGCCGATCGGGCCGTACCGAATCGGCTTCGGGCTGGTCTGTCTTGTCGCAGGCACCATTCTTGCCGCCGGAGCGCTGCGGCTGATCTAGCCGCTCGATTGCACTGATCGCACTTTCCGCAGCGCAGCAACGGACCCTATATGGCAAGGGATCGTTTCATTGCCGACTCAACCGATCAGGAGCGAATCATGGCCGACCCCAACGCCGCGCTGAAGACCCCGACCGACCTCAACCGCAACGACACGAAGACGGTGGCCGACGCGCTCAACAGC
>CAZBYE010000015.1:14541-20552 GCA_964496045.1 uncultured Stakelama sp. | reverse complement strand
GGGCGCGTCTACCGCACGCTCAAACCATCCGGCAGGCATTAAGGTCCACCCCCAAGGCCGGCCGAAGGACCCGGACCGACTTAACCCCCACGGCACCCAGGCCCGGGGCGAAGCGCCTGACCGGCTTTCTGGCGGACAGCTTCGCGCTGTACTTCAAGACCAAGAATTTCCACTGGCACATGAGCGGCCCGCATTTCCGCGACTATCATTTGATGCTCGACGATCAGGCCGCGCAGATCCTGGCCACCACCGACGTGATCGCCGAGCGGGTGCGCAAGACCGGCAACGCCACATTGCGCTCGGTCGGCGACATTTCGCGCCACCAGTCCATCGAGGATAACGACAAGGACTTCGTCGCCCCCGAGGCAATGCTGGCCGAGCTGCGCGAGGATAATCTCAAGCTGATCGCACTGCTGCGCGAGGCCAAGGACATTGTCGACGAAGCGAAGGACAACGCCACCAGCGGTATCCTCGACGAATGGACCGATCAGGCAGAGGAGCGCGCCTGGTTCCTGTTCGAGACCACCCGGAAGGGCTGAAGCCGGTTACGCCGGGACCGGTGCGTCCCGGCGGATCAGCCCGGCGTCCCTGAGTTCGTCCCACAGCGCCGCGGGGATCGGCTGCGCCATGAGCGCCAGCGCGTCGTCGACCTGACGCACCGATCCCATGCCCGGCACCACCGACGCGACCTGCGGATGCGCGAGCGGGAATTGCAGCGCTGCCGCGGCCAGCGGCACGCCGTGGCGCGCGCAGATGTCCTCGATCGCTCCGACACGATCGACGATCGCTGGCGGAGCCGGCTCATAGTTGAAATTGGGGATCGCGCCGCCGTGGCGAACGCCCTTGGCGAGAATGCCGCTATTATAGGGCCCGGCGATCACCAGCTGCGCGCCGCGTTGTGCGCAGAGCGGCAACAGATCGTCGAGCGGATCCTGTTCGAGCAGCGTGTAACGGCCTGCGAGCATGATCAGATCGATGTCGCCGACGCCCAGCATCTCGATGCACACCGCGACCTCATTGACCCCCAGCCCGATCGCGCCGACCGCGCCCGAATCGTGCAGTTCGAGCATCGCGCGGTAGCCGCCGCCGATGAAGCCCGCGAACAGCCGCGGATGATCCGCACCATGGGCAAAACTGCCGATATCGTGCGCGTAGAGGATATCGATACGATCGCGGCGCAGGCGCTTAAGACTGCCCTCATAGGAGCGCATCACCGCGTCGTAGCCATAGTCGAACACGCTCTCATAGGGCTCGGGCGAGACGAAGGCCTGACGCACCGCGGAGAGATCGGCGTCGGGACGCGGGTCGAGCCGGCGACCGACCTTGGTCGAGACGATTGCAGTCTGTGCCGGATCCAGTTCGGCGAGCGCAGCCCCCAACCGCTTCTCGCTGAGGCCGAAACCGTAATGCGGTGCGGTGTCGAACGTGCGGATACCCGCGTCCCAAGCCCGCGCGACCACCGCGCGAGCCTGATCCTCCGGCACCGCGCGGTAGAGATTGCCGATCGACGCCGCCCCGAAGGCGAGCTGGCCCAGCTCAATCATGCGAGCATCTGTACCGCGCCGAGCGCGATCCCGCTGCTGTCCTTCGCCGACACCGCGGCATCGCGCGGCTTGCTGGAGACCAGCCCGTCGATCTGCGCGCCGGCGACGTTGCGCAGCGCGACCGTGGGCCGCGCGTCGGGCTGCTCGACCGCGAAGCGGCAGTCGCGCACCGTCAGCCGCTTCGCGTGGCGCGCCCACAGGCCGTGCGCGGGCAGGGTCTTGAGATAGCTCACCTCGAGGCTGGTCTCGCGGCGATATTCGGGTTCGCGCGCCGCATCGGCGGCGGTACCGCCGCCAGGCGAGGTTACCTCGACCCCGACGAAGCTCACATCCTCGACCGGGCCGTCGGCGAAGCCCTCGACTCCGCAGGGATAGCGCGGATCGGCGCCCGAGACCTGCACATCCTCGAACCGGACGCGGCGGATCGCACCGACCGGCGTGCCCTTCGGCGCGCGCATCCGCGCACCATGATGCACGAACAGCGGGTGGTTTACCGGATCACGCAGCGTGATGCCGCTGACCACCACATCTTCCATCAATCCGCCATCGACGATCCCGACGAGGATGCCGCGGCTGTTGGTGCAGATGCAGTCGGAGACGCGGACGTTGCGGAAGCCGCCATTGGTCTCGGTCCCCATCTTGATCCGTCCCAGCACCCCGTTACCGTCGGGCGAGCCATAATCGGACAGGCGATAGCTGCCGTCGAGCAGTGATCCCATCAAATAGCCGCTGGTCTTGCAGCCCTGAATGAGGATGTCCTCGCACATGACCTTGCGGCCGAGCGCGTAGCTGCTTTTGAGCACGATCGCATCGTCCTTGGGCGCGTTGACGGTGCAGTTGACCACCCGCACATCGCGGCAGCAATCGATGTCGATCCCGTCGCGGTCGGTATCGATGACGATGCCGTCCAGCGCCATGTTGGTGCAGCCATGCGCGATAATGCCGAAATGGCCGGCCTGCAGGATGGTGAAGTCCTTGAGCTGGACATTTCGGCAGTTCATCAGCCCGATCGTTTTGTTCGCCCGGCCCACCTGCGCGGCCTCATTCGCGTCACGCAGCATGAATGCCTTCGAGCTGATTCCCAGTGCCTTTGCCGATTCCCAATTCTTGCGCGCCCACCAGCGGTCGCCCGGACCGTCGCGATCGAGCCCGAGGCCGTGGAGCATGCCGGAGCCGATAACGGCGATGTTCGACGCGCCGTCGGCGTAAATCAGGCTGTTGTGGACATGGGTGATGCCGAAATCCTGAAACTGCTCCTCCAGATAATTTTCGGGCGGATCGTAGTTACGGCCGTGGATGTCGGGATCGGCGGCTTCGATGACCGCACCCGCGGACAAGGCCAGCGTGACATTGTCGAGCAGGCGGATCGAGAAGCTGAGATACCGGCCGGGCGGCACCAGCACCACGCCGCCACCGCGCTTCGCCGCAGCCTGCACCGCGCGGTTGATCGCCGGACTGTCGATCGACCGCCCGTCGCCGCGCGCGCCGTGTTTTCGGATATTCTCGACCCCATGCCCATCGAGCGCAATCTGCGCGGCGGCGGGAGTCCCGAGGATCAGAGCCAGCAACCCGAGGGTCGAGCGGCGATCGAAGCTTGCATGCGCATCAAACATAATTCATCATACGAATGCAAAAGGCGTTGTCTACGCCGCATTCAATCCGTTGGGAGAGTTTATGGGCCGTCTGGAAGGCAAGATCGCACTGGTGACCGCCGCGGGCCAGGGCATCGGCCGGGCCACCGTCGAAGCATTCATCCGCGAAGGTGCGCGGGTCATCGCCACCGATGTCCGCGCCGAAACGCTGGAAGGGCTTGAAGGCGCCGAGACCCGTCAGCTCGACGTCACCAGCAAGGATGCGGTGCAGGCGATCGCCGCCGAGTTTCCCGACTTGAACGTCCTCTATAATTGCGCGGGCTTCGTTCATGCCGGGACGATCCTCGACTGCGACGAGGATGCCTGGGAATTTTCCCACACGCTCAACGTCACCGCGCAATATCGCATGATCCGCGCCGTGCTGCCCAACATGATCGCGCGCGGGGGCGGATCGTTCATCAACATGTCGTCGGTCTGTTCGAGCATCAAGGCGGTGCCCAACCGCTTCGCCTATGGCGCGACCAAGGCGGCGGTGATCGGCCTGACCAAATCGGTGGCGATTGACTATGTGACGCACGGCATCCGCTGCAACGCGATCTGCCCCGGCACGGTCGAGACGCCATCGCTGATCCAGCGGCTGCACGACACCGGCGATTTCGACAAGGCCTATGCCGAGTTTACCGCACGCCAGGCGATGGGCCGGTTCGGGCGCGTGAGCGAGCTGGCCGCGCTGGCGGTGTATCTGGCCAGCGACGAAAGTGCCTTCACCTCCGGCACGGTCAATGTGATCGACGGCGGCTGGGTGAACTGAGCAGGTTGCGCCTCCCCCTCCCCCGTCACCCCGGCCTTGTGCCGGGGTCCACCGGGATGAAGGGCGAAGCGCAAGAGGATCGAGCTTCGCCAGCGAGGCAAGGTGGACCCCGGCACAAGGCCGGGGTGACGAAGAGAACAGGAGAGGTTTTCCGATGATCGCACGCATGGCCCGCCGGGTCGCCCTCGCCGCTGCGCTGCTCACCGCGACCTCGGTCTTTGCGCAGGTGACGGTGCATGTCGCGCCGGGCGGCGACGACCGCAATCCGGGGACGCAGGCAAAGCCGGTGCGCACGCTGGAGCGCGCGCAGGTGCTGGTGCGGACGAACAACGGCAAGGGCGACGTCACTGTCCTGCTCGCCGACGGCACCTACAAACTGACCAGGCCGCTGATCTTCCGCCGCGCCGATGGCGGGGTGAACGGGAAGAAGGTGGAGTGGCGCGCAGTCGAGGGCGCCAAGCCGGTCCTTTCCTCCGGCATCGAAGTCAGCGGCTTCACAGTGCACGACGAGAAGGAGCGGATCTATGTCGCCGCGACGCCGAAGGGGCTCGACACCCGCCAGATCTGGGTCAACGGCACCGTCGCCGAGCGCCCGTGGATCGAGCTGCGCGCGTCCGACGTGAAGTTCAGCGCGACCGGGTTCGAGATCGTCAATCCGAAATATGGCTATATCAGCAAGCTCGCCCGGCCCGACCGGCTCGAGCTGGAGGCGACCGGATTCTTCACCGACCGCTATTCGCCCGTGAAGTCGATCAGCGGCACGACCGTGACGATGCAGCAGCCGGCATGGGACAACAACACCTGGGGCTATGACACGCTCAGCAAGCCGATCTTCCCGGACGATTCGCGGCTGTTCCTCGTCAATGCGCTCGAGTTCATCGGCAAGACCAACGACTGGCATGCGCGCTATCACCAGTGGGTGATCGATCCGCAGGCGGGCAAGCTGTACCTGCGCGCGGGCATTGATGAGGACATCAAGGCGCTGAAGGTCGTGGTGCCGACGCTGGAGACATTGGTGTCGATCAGCGGCACCCCCGCCGCGCCGGTCGAGCGGCTGAGCTTTCGCGGCCTCACCTTTGCCCACAGCTCATGGATGGGGCCGGGCAAGCCGACCGGCTATGCCAACCAGCAAAGCGGCGCGTACCTCAGCGACGTCTCGCCGATCCGGCCCAAGGACGCGTGGGACACATGCGGCTGGGGCTGTGTCGAGTTCGAATCGATGCGCCTCAAATGGCACCAGATGCCGGCAGCGGTTCAGGTTTCGGCCGCGCGCGAGGTGACATTCGAGGGCAACCACTTCACCCAGCTCGGCCAGATCGCGCTCGGCATCGGCAACGAGCCGACCGCGCACCTGACCGGCGTCGGCCTTGCCACCGACGGCGTCCGCGTGTCGCGCAACCGCTTCTCGATCCTCTCGGGCGGGGCGATCATGGCCGGCGGCGTGCGCACCGACGCGCATCATCCGGACGACCCGAAGCTGATCAACCGCAACCTCGTGATCGAGGACAACACGGTCGTCACGGTCAGCCAGGATTACAAGGATAATGCCGCCATCCTGACGACGTATGTGGACGGTGCGACGATCCGTCACAACGACATCTCAGATGCGCCGTACGATGCGATCGCGGTCGGCTGGGGCTGGGGCTACAACGATGCGGGCGGCAACCCGAATTACGACGAGAAGCAGAAGGGCTATGTCCACAACCCGAAGTTCACGACGCCCACCACGTTGCGCAACACGCTGGTCGAGGGCAATCGCATCCATGGCGTGAAGTTGTGGTACGAGGACGGCGGGGCGATCTACAACCTCTCCGCCAATCCCAATTCGGTGATCCGCAACAACCATATCTTCGACATCTCGAACCGGATCGGCATCTATCTGGACGAGGGCAGCAAGCACTTCACCGTGACCGGCAACGTCGTCGAGACCGGGGGCAAGTGGCTCAACATCAACACCGCGGGTGGCATGTACCGGCGGCGCATCTCGACCGACAACAAGGCGTTCGGCAACTGGCATAATTCAATGTCGACCGGCGGGCGCTGGCTTCCCGCAATCGGCCATGA
>CAZBYE010000015.1:0-14531 GCA_964496045.1 uncultured Stakelama sp. | reverse complement strand
TTTCCTGATCCCGGACCGCGACTGGCCGGCCGAGGCGCGCAAGGTGATCGAGGAGGCGGGGCCGCGCGATTGAGACGCCCGGTGACGGTGCTGCCCCTCCCCGTCATCTCGGCACAAGGCCGGGATGACGGCGGAGTGAACGAACGCGCATGATCCTGCATGGCCTGATGGCATTTGCTCTGTTGCCGGGACAAGCCGCCCCCTCCCCGCCGCACGATCCGCGCAACTGGCCCGAGCCGGTGATGGACACCGCCCCGCCCGCGCTTCCCAAGCTGCGGCCCGGCGCGGTGCTGGTGCTGTCCAAGACCAACGGCTTTCGCGATCCCGAACAGATCGACGCGGCGAATGCGGTGCTGGCTGCGTTGATCCGCAAGCAAGGCCGCGACGTGTTCGCGACCGAGAATGCAGCAGTGATGAACCCGCGCGATCTCGCGCGGTTCTCGACCGTGGTGTTCAACAGCACCAGCGGCGACATCTTCGAGAAGAGCCAGCGCGCCGCGTTCAGATCATGGGTCGAGCAAGGCGGCGGCGTGGTATTGCTGCACGGCGCGGGCGGCGATCCGACGTACGATTGGAGCTGGTGGCCCGACGTTCTGATCGGCGCGCAGTTCATCGGCCACACCGGACGACCCAAGCAATTTCAGCAGGCGACGATTGATGTGGTCGACCGTGGGCACCCGGCAACGCGACGGCTGCCCGCCAAATGGGTGCGGACCGAGGAATGGTATTCGTTCGACCGCATCCCCGGCGGACACGGCACGCGCGTCCTCGCGACGGTCGACGAAACCACCTACGAGCCGTTCCCCGAGCGGGTGCGCATGGGCAAGCCGCACCCGGTGATCTGGAGCCGGTGCATCGGCAAGGGCCGGATGATCTTCTCGTCGCTCGGGCACAAGGCCGAAACCTATGCCGAACCGCTGCACCGGCGCCTGATAGGCGATTCGATCCGCTGGGCGAGGCGCAAGGCCTGCTAACGCCTGACCCGCTTAGCCTTATGGACGGCACGGGGATCGCCAGCCTAGAAGACCGACGATGGGTTCGTCGCACAGTTTTGCCGAAGCGCCGCTCGGGCGGTTGCGCCACCGGGCAAATGAAGTGCGCGACCGCCATTGCCATGACGATCCGTTCGTCGCGGTGGTGCTGTCGGGTGGGTATCAGGAGGCTGGCGACGAAGGCCGGTGGAACGTCCGCGCCGGCGACGTCCTGATCCATCATGGCTTTGAATCGCATCTCGACCGATTCGATTCCTGCGGTACAGAGGTACTGATCCTGCCGCTCCCGGTCGAGTTCGCGCAGGCCCGGACGGTGCGTGGGCGGATTGCGGATGCCGATCTGCTGGTCCGCATCGCCGAACGCGACCTGATCACCGCGCAGGCCATGCTCGCCGAACAGTTCGTCGCGACGACCGCTTCCACGCTCGACTGGCCCGACGCACTCGCCGCCGATCTGCGCGCAATGCCGGACATCGCGCTGGGGCAATGGGCCGAGCAGGCCGGCGTTCGCCCCGAAACGGTGAGTCGCGGCTTTCGCCTTGCCTATGGCTGCGCACCCAAAGCCTATCGCGCGAGCGCGCGCGCCCGCGCCGCAGTGACGGCATTGCGTGGAAGCAAGACGCCATTCGCGGCGGTGGCGCATCAGCTGGGCTATGCCGACCAGGCGCATATGACGCGGGCGGTCACGATGCTGACCGGTCTGACGCCCGGCGGATGGCGGCGGCAGTCAAATGGATTCAATACCGGCGCGGGCGCGGCCCCGTAGGAACTGTCCCGAACCCTTCTTTGCACGGAACCACGCCGCATGATCGACCGCCGTACCCTGATCGCCACCGCGCTGCTCCCGGCGCTCGCGCCTGCCGTCCGCGCGGGACAAAGCCAGAGCGCGGAGGGCGCGAGGCTGACCGCGATCTATGAGAGGCTGTACGACCGGCTGCTCGAGACCGATCCCGAATTCTGCACCGCGCTGGGGCTGGACAAGGGCGCCAATGCCGGCGCCAAGTCGAAGCTGACCGACCGCAGCCCTGCAGGCCTCCGGCGTTCGCACGATTTGTATCGCGAGGGGCTGAAGCAGCTCGCGACGATCGACCCGGCGAAATTGTCGGGCATGGATCTGGTCAATTACGAGACCTTCCACGGCCCCTGGCAGACCTTCGTCAAGGCGTACGACACGTTCAGCTATGGCCTGCATGGCTGGCCCGAACCGCATCCGGTGACACAGCTGAGCGGCATCTACCGCTCGATCCCCGATTTCCTGACCAACCAGCATAGCATCGCCAATGCGGCGGACGCCGAAGCCTATCTGGCGCGCTGCGCCGCCTTCGCCGTGCAACTCGACAACGAAACCGGGCGAATCAAGGCCGATCATGCCGCAGGTGTCATCCCGCCCGATTTCGTGATCGACCGCACGCTGGAGATCTATGCCAAGGTCGCGGCGCCCGCGCCTGAAGCAAACATCCTCGTCACCAACCTGACCGCCAAGACGAAGTCGATCCCCGGCAATTGGGCGGCGCGCTGCGCGAAGATCGTGAGCGGCGACATCTATCCCGCGATGCAGCGCCAGATCGCCGAGCTGCGCAGTGTGCGACCGCGCGCCACGCACGATGCCGGCGTGTGGCGACTACCGCAGGGCGCGGACTATTATACCTACGCGTTGCGCTATGCGACGACGACCGGGATGACGCCGCAGGAGGTTCACCAGCTGGGGCTGGAGAAGATGGCCGACCTGACCGCGCGCGCCGACGCGATTCTGCGCGCGCAGGGAATGACGCAGGGCAGCGTCGCGCAGCGGCTGAACGCGATGGGCAAGGACCAGCGCTTCATCTATCCCAACACCGATGCGGGCAAGGCGAAGCTGATCGCCGAGCTCAACACCCAGATCATCGCGATGCAGAAACGACTGCCCGAGATGTTCGGGCGGCTGCCGCGCGCGCTGGTCGAGATCCGCCGCGTTCCGCCCGAGATCGAGGCGGGCGCGACCAACGGCTATTACCAGCTCCCCGCGGTCGACGGGTCGCGGCCCGGGGCCTATTACAGCAACCTGCGCGACACCGCCGAAAACCCGCGCTGGGCGCTTCCCACGCTGACCTATCACGAGGCGACGCCCGGCCATCACCATCAGATCGCGCTGGCGCAGGAAGCGACCGGTATCCCCAGGCTTCGCCGCCTGCCCGCCTATTCGGTCTATTCCGAAGGCTGGGCGCTTTATGTCGAGCAGCTGGCAGACGAGATCGGGGCCTATGCCGACGATCCGTTCGGGCGGCTGGGCTATCTCCAGTCCTATATGTTCCGCGCGGCGCGACTGGTTGTCGATACCGGGCTGCATCACATGCGCTGGAGCCGCGAGAAGGCGATCGCGTACATGAACGATGCGCTGGGCACGGCCGAGCGCGGCAACATTACCGAGGTCGAACGTTATTGCGTGTGGCCGGGACAGGCGACCAGCTACATGGTCGGGCAGACACGCTGGGTGGCGATCCGTGAGAAGGCGCGCAAGGCGCTGGGCGACAAGTTCGACATTCGCGCGTTCCACGATACCGCGCTGGCCGCAGGGGCGATGCCGGTATCCGTGCTCGAGTCGATGATCGACCGCTGGATCGCAGCGCAGCGCGGCTGACCGCGCTGCGCTGGAGGGTCAGGGCCGCGTCGCGTAGGTCCAGGTCACCGCGTCGGTGAGTGTCTCGCCCGCCGCGGTGCGGGTGCGTGCCTCGACGCGGTTCTCGCCTTTGGCGAGGTCGATCGTCCACACCGCCATCCGATCGGTGACCGGCACGCTCGCCCACGCCCCACCGTTGAGGCGAAACTCAACCGAGGGCTGATTCGAGAAGGCCATCACCTTCACGCGTTGCGTGCGCTTGTTAACGTCGCGACGGCTGGTGAGGTGGAGCATCGGCTTGTCCGACCAGTTGGCCTGATACCAGAAATAGGCATCCTTGGGCTTGCGGTCCTCGGTCACCAGCCCCTTGTCGTTGATCGCGGGCCGGTCGCCCTCGTTGCGTTTGAACGAGGGGAAGTCGATCCCGACCCAGACGAAGGTCGACCACAGGAAGGGCCGCTTCTTCATCTCGAGCCAATGCTTGATGTGGAAATCGGTCTGGTACTGTTCGGGGTGCCAATAGCCGTTGGATTCGGGGCGCTTCACCACCGGATCCTCCTGATGGAGCAGCGAGGCGCCGGCACCATATTCGCTGACGCCGATCGGGCGGGTCGGCAGCTTGGCGTGAAGCTCGTCCGCCCAGGGGCCGATGTCCTCCGACTTGGTCCAGTACCAGCCGAAATAGCGGTTATAGGACACCGTATCGCTGTGCAGCGCGACCGGATCGCTGTCGTCGAGGCAGCAATGCGCATAGGTGGTCGGCCGCAACGGATCGAGCGTCTTGGCGGTCGAATTCAGCTCGGCGAGGATGCGGTTCGAGGCCGCATCCGACTTGCGGATTTCGTTCCCGATCCCCCAGAGCGCGACCGAGGGATTATTGTACGTCTGCGCGATCAACTCGCGCATCTGCTGAACGAGGTTGATGCGGAATTCGTCCGACTGGTCGTGATCGTCGATCAGCGGGACTTCGGTCAGGATCAGGATGCCGAGCTCGTCGGCCCGGTCATAGACGCGCTGCGGATGCTGCATGTGCGCGAGGCGGATGCCGGTGACGCCCATCTCGTCGAAGATCTTCAGATCCTCGTCGATCTCGGCCTGAGTCACGATCGGGCCGCGGCCGAAGCGCGACGGGTGCTGCAAATTGACACCGTAGAGCGGGTAGTGCTTGCCGTTGAGCAAGAAGATGCCGTCGGGCCTGACCGCGACGGTGCGCACGCCGAGCGGCACCGACTGGCTGTCGACCACCCGCCCGTTCGCGACGACCTCGCTCTCCACGCGATAGAGATAGGGGGATTTGCGGCCCTCCCACAGCTTCGGCGCCTTGAGCGTGAAACGCTGGTCGGCGGTGCCGCGCGCGCCGGGCGCCAGGGTGAGCGGACTACGCTGAGTGGCGACTGCCTTGCCCTGCGCATCGACGATGCGGGTAACGATGTCGAAACGCGCGGGCGCAGCACGGTCGTTGACCACAGCAACCGCCGTACCGATCGTCGCGCTGTTCTTGCCCAGCGCTTCGGTGCGCGCCCTGATTCCCGGCCCGGCATGGTCGAGCCGGTCGAGATGGAGATCAGGCGTCGCGATCAGCTTCACCTCGCGATAGAGGCCGCCAAAGATGTTGAAGTCGCCGTTCAAGGGCGAGATGTGCGGATTCTTCGCATTGTCGACTCGAACCGCGAGAAGGTTCTCGCCCGCGCGCAGCTTGCCGGTGACGTCGAAGCGGAAGGCGGCATAGCCGCCCGCATGGCTGCCGAGCTTCTGACCATTGAGCCAGACATCGGCCTTGAGCGTCGCGCCACCGAAATGGAGCAGGTAGCGCGTGTTGGGGAGCGGCTTGTGGTCGAGTTTGAGGCGATACCAGGCAGGGCCGCGATAATAGACGCCCTCGGGCTCGCCGCGCGCCTTGGCGCCGCCGATCCCCGAATCCTCTGCATTATAGGTGTGCGGCACCGCAACCCGCGACCAGCGCGTGTCATCGAAGCCGGGGGCCTCAGCGCCTTTCGCGTCGTCCTTGACGAAACGCCAGCCCTCGGCGAGCGGGACTTCCTGCGCGAGCACGGCGGGCGCAACGACCAGCGCGGCGAGGCACAACAGGCCTCGCTTCAAAACTCCGATCATGCCCCTGCTCCCGTAAATGTCTGAACCGATCCGACCGCGATATTGCGGCTACCCGCGCCCGCGCGGATGGCGGTCTCACGGAGTTTAGGCGAAGATAAGCGGTCAATCACCGCGCCGTTGACATTCTCCAGCGCGACGGCGGGCCGGGCGTCGGGGGTTACGGTGTCGAAGCCGCAATCGACAACGCTCAAATTGCGGACATGCCGCGCATAAAGGCCATGCGCAGGCAGAATGCCCATGAAGCTCGGCTCAAGGCTGGAATTGCGACGTTCGGGGACCGTGCGGTTCGCATCCGCTTCGGTCCCTCCGCCAGCCGCCGTCACATGGACGCCGCGGAAACTGACATCCTCGATGATCCCATCGGGGATACCGACGACGCCGCAGGGATATTCCATACGCGCGCCCGACACCTGGATATCGGTGAAGCGCACGCGGCGGACCTTCGCCACCCCCGCCCCCTTCGGCGCACGATTGCGCGCGGAGAGGCGCAGGAACATCGGGTGGTTGACCGGATTGACGAGATTGATGTCGCGGAAGGTGACATCTTCCAGCACCCCGCCGTCGATCGCGCCGAGCTGAAGTCCGCGCGCATTCTCGCTCACGCAATCGGCGATCAGGATGTTGCGGAACCCGGTCGCGCTGTCGGTGCCGAGCTTGATGCGGCCGAGCACGCCAACCTTGTCCGGGGCGAGATAGGGCGATTTGCGATAGGTCCCATCGAGCACGCTGCCGAGCAGATACCCGCTGGTCTTGCAGCCGATCACCTGCACGTCCTCACAGAATACCGGGCGCTGAAGCGCGTAGCTGCTCTTGAGGACGATCGCGTCGTCTTTGGGCGCATTAACCACACAGTTGGTGACGCGCGCGTCGCGGCAGCAGTCGATGTCGATGCCGTCGCGATCGGTGTCCACCGTCAGCCCGTCGATCCGGACATTGGTGCAGCCGAGGACGTAGCATGCGAAATGCCCGCCCTGCAGGATCGAGAAATCCTTGAGCAGTATGTTGCGGCAGCGGGTCAGGCCGATCGCCTTGTTGCCACGGCCTTCATATTCCATCTCCCCGGGGATCGCGCGACGTGCGGCGTCGGGGCTGAGGCCAAGCTCGCCCGGCGGTTTCCAGCCCGCGATCCCGTGCCAGCGCGGCGCCGGCCCTTCCCGGTCGAGGCCGAGGCCGTGGATCAGCCCATGGCCGATGATCGCGATGTCGCTGATCCCGTCGCCATAGATCAGGCTGTTGTGGAAGTGCGCGAGGCCGTAATCGACGAGCTGCTCCTCGAACACACCCTCGGGGAGGTCATACTGGCCCCTGTGCTTCTTCGGGTCCGCCGCCTCGATCACCGATCCGGGGCTGAGAACGAGCGTGATGTGGCTCTTGAGGCGGATCGAGAAGCAGAGATAGCGACCCGGCGGCACCACGATCGTGCCGCCGCCGCTGGCGCTCGCAGCCTCGATCGCACGGTTGAAGGCAGGGGAATCGACCGCCTTGCCATCGCCCTTCGCGCCATAGTCGCGGACATTGTGGAAGCCGGTGAGCGACCCCGTCGCACGAACCGGCATCGCACTCGCCGCGAACGCCGCGCCGGCCCCCAACAATGCCGTCCTGCGACTGAATTCGGCCCGTGCCTCGAGCAATGATCCTCTCCTGTCCTTGTTTATAGTATGATGAATTAGCCGGGCGTCGACTGCAAGCTGTAAGTCAGGTTTGAGCGATCACGCAGCGATCGGGACCCAGCCGAAGCGCCAGATCAGCCCGTCCCGGCATCTCGGCGAGGATTGCGCGGGTAATGCGTTCATAGTGCTGGATGAAGCGGGCAACCTGCGCATCGGTCATCGCCAGCGCGCGGTCACGGCCCTGCGCGGCAAGGGCGTCGCGCAGATCGGCCTCCTGCTGGGTACGCCAGCCTCGCACCACGTCGAAACCCGGCGCGGCGAGCAGCACCAGCCGGTCGATGCGCGCAAACAGCGCCTGATAGGGCCCGGCGAGCGCGGCATTGACAGCGCGGCGCCAGATGCCATCGGGGTCCTCAGCGCGTTCGAGATCGTTGACCGGGGTGACGAGGTCGACAGCCGGCTGCGCGGCGGCACCGACACACCACCCCTCAAAGACCAGCAGGTCGAGCGGCGTATCGATCGCGTCCCATTGCGTTTCGGGCAGCGGTTCGTCGCTCGCCTTGTCGAAACGCGGCAAGCGGACAGGTTGCCCCGCCCTGACCGCATCGACGATGGCGCAGCCAAGCGCGACGTCATGCGTCATCGGCACACCGCGTGTGGCGAGCAGCGGGTGGATGTCGCGCGCGAGACCCGCCCGCGCCGCCTTGCAGAGATAGAGGTCGTCGAGCGAAAGTGTCGCAGCTCGCACGCCGAGCCGGTCGATCAGGCCGCGGGCGAGCGTCGACTTGCCGCTGCCCTGCGACCCGCAAATGCCGAGGATCAGCGGGCGCGGGCCGAGCCAGCCTTTGGCCGTCTGGGCGACGATCTCAAGCGACGCGGTCAAACGGTTCGCGCCCGGCGAAGAAGGCATCGAGATTGTCGGCGACCTTCATCCCCATCGCCTCACGCGTTTCGAGCGTGGCCGAGCCGAGGTGCGGGAGCAACACGGCGTTGGGAAGGCCGGTCAGCGCGGATTCGACCGCTGGCTCGCGCTCATACACGTCGAGTCCGGCAGCGGCGATCGTCCCGGCTTTCAGCGCTTCGGCGAGCGCGGCTTCATCGATCAAAGTTCCACGGCCGGTATTCACCAGCACAGCGTGGCGCTTCATCTGCGTGAGCGCGGCGGCATTGATCATGTGCCGCGTCGCCGCACCGCCAGGCGCGTGGAGCGAAACCACATCGGCGACGCGAAGCAGGCTGTCGAGCGAAGCGTGATACGCCGCAACAGGCACATCATCCGCACGGCTGCGGCTATGCACCACGACCTCCATCCCGAATGCCCTGGCCCGCTCGGCCACGGCGCGCGCAATGCGACCATAGCCGACCAGTCCAAGCACTTTCCCGCGTAGCGAGCGGCCGAGCAGATGCGTGGGCCGCCAGCCGGCCCACTCCCCCGCACGCAGCTCGCGCTCGCCCTCGCCCGCTCGGCGTGTCGTCATCAGGATCAGGGTCATCGCGATGTCGGCGGTGGCATCGGTGAGGACGTCGGGGGTGTTGGTGACGGCCACTCCGCCCTCACGCGCTGCATCGAGATCGATATGCTCGAACCCCGCGCCGTAATTGCCGATAACGCGCGCGCGGCGGCCTTCGGCCAGGAGGACGTCGCGGGTGATCTTGTCGGTCACCGTCGGGCAGAGCGCATCATAATCGCGCATCGCCTGCACCAGCGCTGCGGCATCCATCGGCACGTCGGACTCGTTGCGCGTGACGTCGTAGCTGGCGACGAGACGCGCTTCAACCGCTTCGGGCCAGCGGCGGGTGAGGAGGATCCTGGGCTTGGTCATCTGGCGAGACTAGCGACGCCGGAACTCGGGCGCACGCTTCTCGGCGAAGGCGGCGCGGCCTTCCTTCGCGTCTTCGGTCGCAAAGCAGATCGCCTGAAGGTCGCGCTCATATTCGATCGCCTTTTCCCACGGCATCGTATGCGCGGCGCGCAGGTTGAGCTTGGCGGTCTCCGCCGCGATCGGCGCGCGCGAAGCGATCGTCGCCGCGATTTCCTGCGCACGGGCGCGCAAGACGTCGGGCGCAACGACCTCGCTCACCAGCCCCCAGGCCAGCGCCTTGTCGGCGTCGATCATGTCGCCGGTGAGCAGCATCAGCGCGGCGTTGGACGCCCCCATCGAATAGGTCAGCCCCGCCGCCATCCCGCCGCCGCCGATCCAGCCGAGCTTGATCTCGGGCGCGGCGAAGCGGGCATTGGTGCTGGCGATGCGGATGTCGGCGGCCATCGCCGTCTCGAGCCCGCCGCCTAGCGCATAGCCGTTGATCGCCGCCACCACCGGCTTGCGGCAGGCACGCAGCGCGTCGCAATAGTCGTCGCGGTTGCGGAAGTCCCACGGTGTCGCATAGCCGTCGAGCGTGGTGATGTCGGAGCCGGCGGAGAAGGCCTTCTCGCCCGCGCCGGTGACAACGACGCAGCGCACCGCGTCGCTGCTATTGCATTCGCCGACCGCTGCGATCAGCGCGGCGGCCATTTCGGGCGTCAGCGCATTCAATTTGGCCGGGCGGTTGAGGGTGATGGTGGCGACATGGTCAGCCACGGTAAACAACAGATCGTCGGTCATGTCTCGGCTCCGGCCGGGTGGTGGCTGCGGTAGAAGGTTTCGAGGTCGTCGAGCACGGGCTCGGCGGCATCGCCGTCGAGCAATGCCCCGCGCAATCGCGCCGATGCCGCGGTCTGGAAGGCAATGGCGCCATCGTGGCGCGGACGCAGCGACGCCGCCTCGACCGTCGCCAGCGTCGCGGCGAAGAAGCCACCGGTCGCGGAATTGACCGTGACATTCTGCCACGCTGCACGCAGCGCCGGCTGGCCGTCATGCTGTGGGATGAAGCCGCGCTGGACAGGCTCCGACATCAGCCAGCGAAGATGATCGAGCAACTCCGGTGTAACCTCGCAGCGCTTCGACACGCCGATCCCGGTGCCGCCCAGCGTCGAACCGATGCGACCACCGCGTCCCGCAGGCGCATCGGCGAACCCCACGCCCCGCGTCGCGTAATTCACATAGCCGTAGATCAGCGGGCAAAGATCGATCCCCTCGCCGCGCTCGATCGCACCGAGCATCGCGATCGGGTTGAGGTCGGCCGCGCGGCGGGTGGTGTCGCCCGTCAGCGCGGCCATCAGATTATAGGCTTCGCGCGCGATGGCGCGATCCATGAACCCGTCACGCGGCGCGGCCGGATCGAAACCGAGCGCGCCGCAGATCGACTGGAAGCTCAAGGCCGCGTGCGGGCCGGCGAGTGACAGCGCGACGGCGTGGTCCGTCGCAAAGGCGGGAAGCTGCGCCCATTCGAGCGGGGGCAGCGCCACGGTCTCGCGGCGGTAGGCCATCACCTGAGTCGCCGCGTCGAGCGGAAGCGCCCAGTGCCTGCCCGCATAATGGTAGCTGGCGAGCGACGGTCCCGCGACCGCAGCATGCCACGCAGCGACCTCGGCGGCGCCGAACAGGTCCTCGATCGGTACGAGGCAGCCTGCGGCGACCGCCTCGCCGACATGCGGGTGATCGAGCACGACAAGGTCGTAGCGCGCGCAGAGATCGCCGATCGGGTGCGATTCGAACCCTTCGAGCGGGTGTTTGTCCCAGCGCAGCGCCAGCGTGTCCGCCTGCGCCGCCGCGGCCGCGAGCGCATTGTAGCCGCGCGGATGATCCCAGGTCAGGCCGCGATAGTTGGGGATGTTCATGCGTGCTGGCGCACCACGCCCGCTTCGATCAGCGCCTCAATCGCGGCATCGTCCAGCCCCGCCTCGCGCAGCAGCTCCCGGCTATGCTCGCCGACCAGGGGCGCGCCGCGTGCAACGGTCGAGGGCGTCCTGGAGAAGCGGATCGGAAAGCCCGGTGCCTTCACCCGGCCCTCGGTCGGATGATCGTACTCGACGAAGGTACCGTTGTGCTTGATCTGCGGATCGTCGACCAGATCGGCATAACCATAGACCGGCCCCGCCCAGATATCGCGCGCGCGCATCTCTTCGAGCCATTGCGCGCTGGTGCGCATGGGAAGATGCTCCCGCACCCTGGCGAAGATCTGGTCGCGCATCGCCCAGCTGTCGCGCTCGTCATCGAGTCCGTCGAAGAAGGGGTCCGCGAACAGCTCGCCGAGCTTTTTGAGTGAAGCCATGGCGACGGTGATGTAGCCATCACTGGTCGCGAACACGCCATAGGGTGCGCGGATATAGCTATGTGCGTGCGGCTCTGCGGAACGCGCCTGCGGCTTCTCGCCCACAGTGAACACTGACAGTTCCTGCATCTGGATCGTGGTAATCGCGTCGAGCATGTTGACCTGCACCAACTGGCCTTCGCCCGTCCGCTCACGGTGGAACAAGGCGGCAAGCGCGCCCTCGAACGCCGAATAGGCGGTGACCGCGTCGACCAGATACTGCCCCGCAGCCGAGGGCGGTGCGCCCTCGGCGCCGGTCGACATCATCGCGCCCGACATGCCCTGAAGCAGCAAGTCCTGGCCGGGGAAGTTGCGGTACGGCCCATCCTCGCCATAGCCTGACATCGAGACATAGATCAGGCGCGGGTTGATCGCGCTGAGCGTCGCATAGTCCACGCCCAGCCGCTCGGCGACGCCGGGGCGGTAGTTCTGCAGAAACACATCGGCGTCCTTGACCAGTTCGAGCAGCAGTGCCTTGCCCTCGGGCGCCTTGAGGTCGACGGCGAGGCTGCGCTTGTTGCGGTTTAGCGACAGGAACGAAACGTTGATCTGGTTGCCATTGGCGCCGCCGGCCGAGGCGTGACGCTGCCACTCGCCGCCGGTCGGCTCGACCTTGACCACGTCGGCGCCCATGTCGCCCATGCGCTGCGCCGCGAACGGGCCCGCCATCGCGATCGAACAGTCGAGCACGCGAATGCCGCTCAGGATATTGGTCACGTCGTCTTCCTCAATGCATGTGCCAGCCGCCATTCACGTGCAGCGTCTGGCCGGTGACGAAACCGGATTCCTCGCTCGCGAAAAAGGCGATGGCGTTGGCGATGTCATGGGCGGTGCCGCGGCGCTTGATCGCCTGCGCGTCGAGCACCATGCGGGTATAGCCCTCGGGGTCGGGGTGAATCTTCTCGGCGTCGGTCGGGAAGGCGCCGGGCGCGATCGCGTTGACCGTGATGCCGTGCGGACCGAACTCGCGCGCCCAGGCGCGGGTCAGACCGAGCAGCGCCATCTTCGACGCGACATAGGGCGAGAGATTGGACCAGCCGCCCGACACGGTGATGCTGGAGACGTTGATGATGCGGCCGAAACCGCGCTCTCGCATCCCCGGCAGCGCCGCCTGCACCGCGACGATGCCCGCATCGACATTGACGCGCTGGACCGCCTGATGCTCCCCGATCGAATAATCCTCGAACGGTTTGGAGGGATAGCGCGCGGCGTTGTTTATCCCCCCGTCGAACCCGCCGCATAGGCCCGCGAGCGCGTCTGGCGTGGCGCGAAACCCCGCGAGGTCGGAAAGGTCGGCGGTCGAGACGACGAGCTTGCCCGGTCCTTTGCTCTCAGCAGCGACTTTAAGCGCCTCGACCTTGGCGAGGTCGTTGTCGATCGCGACCACGGTCGCTCCGCGCTCGATCAGCAGCAGCGTCGTGTCGAGGCCAAGGCCGCCCGCAGCGCCGGTGTAAAGAACGACGCGGCCCTTCACTTGGTACCGCCGATCGGCGGGAAATTGCCCGAAGGCACGGGATATTCGTCGGCGGGCTGGAGCGCGATACCCTCGATCCGCTCCACGGCATCGGCGACCGCGGCGGCATCGGGGAGGATGCGGAAGACGCTGTCGTAGCGGCGCGCCTCGCCATGTTCGAGCCAGATCAGCTCGCCACGATCGCGCGCGAAATCCTTGCCCATGACATGGTTGGTCGAAGGCTCGATCCCGACGGCATAATGGCCGGCGTGGAGGTTCTGCCATTCGTACATCGCCGGGAACTGGTCCTTGCGCGTCTCGACCTCGAAGCCGAAGCCGAGCGCCTCGTTGACCAGCGCGACATTGACCTTGCCGTCGGCATCGGCAGCCATGTCGTGCTGCCACACCTGTTCGTGGAAATTGACGATCGGCGCGGGAAGGGTGCGATAGCCGGCGTTCTGGTCGCGGTATTTCGCCTCATGCGCGGCCCAGATCACGTCCTTGACCGGGGCGACGTAGCGCGACCCCTCTGCCACCACCGGATGGCTGACGTTGATATGGTAGCAATACATATGCGGCGTACGATAGAAGCCGTGATTGACGACGCGGTCGTGCAGTCGGATCTCGTTGCCGCCGACATCGGCCTCGATCCGGCGGATCAGGTGCAGGTCTTCGCCGAACACGGTCGATTGCTGAACCACGCCCTCGGCCCACAGCACGCAGCGGTCGCCCTCCCAGCTTTCGCCATAGCCGGTCAGCCGCGCCGGGATCGTGCCGATGCGACCGTGAAGCGAAGAGGAAACCTTCTCGCGCGGGCCATAGTGATAGTGGCCGGCGGGATCGTCGTGCATGAACAGCACATGGTCGAGGCCGCAGGTGATGAGCAGGCCCGACATCGAGCGGAACCAGCCGAGTCCGCCCTCGCCCTCATAATCATGCAACCCCGGGTGGCGGAAGCCCGAGGGCGAATGCCAGCCGACCGCACGGCCGTTATGCTCGCACTCCGCGATGTCCATTGCGCGATCGATGAGGACGGTGAAACGCAGGCCGCTCCCGGTGCGGAACTCCAGTTGCCGGACGCCGCGCTCGACCCCGTCGCCGAGCGTCGACAAGCGCACGCCCGCGAATTGCGACAGCGAACCCGATCGCGCCGCAAGGTCGCGCCGGTTAAGAGTCTCGCCATAGAGCCTCGGCACCATCCTGCTCCATCATCATATTGTACGATGTATGATGTTTAAGGCAGGATAGCGCTTTGCGTCAATCGACGTTCGGGAGATTTCCAGATGCCACTCGTTCGCCGCTGCTTCGCCGTCGATCTGCACGACGATCCCGGGCTGATCGCCGCCTATCGCCGCTGGCACGAACCCGGCGGGCCGCCGGCTGCAGTGAATGCCGCGATCCGCGCCGACGGAGTCGAATCGCTGGAGATCTGGCTGGTGGGCGACCGGATGTTCATGACGATGGAGCAGGACACCGACAAAGCGCCCGATCCGGAGACCAAGCGGGTCCGCGATGCCGCGAATCCGGAGGTCGCGGCGTGGGACGGACTGATGGCGAGCTTCCAGAAGTCGCTGCCG
>CAZBYE010000014.1:0-27049 GCA_964496045.1 uncultured Stakelama sp. | reverse complement strand
CGCAGCGCTTGGGGCTTGTCGAGCGAGGCCCCCCGGCACCCGATTGCAACCGCTCCGATCCGTTCGCCTGTGCCAGCACGGTGGCCGTGGTCGTGCCGTCTCCGGCATGGTCCTGGGTTCGTGAAGCCACTGCGAGCAGAAGTTGCGCGCCCAGATTTTCGAACTTGTCGCTGAACTGCATCTCCTTGGCGACGGTAACGCCATCCTTGGTGATGTGCGGAGCACCATAACCGCGGTCGATCAGGACGTTGCGGCCCTTCGGTCCCAGCGTCACCCGTACTGCGTCGGCGAGCCTGTCGACGCCGCGCATGATGCGTTCGCGCGCGTCACGCGCAAACCTGATGTCTCTTGCTGTCATGAGAATGAGCCGTTCGGGTCGCTGGGCCGCGACGAACACGTCGCTTTCACAACCGGAAGCCAGCGCCGCCTATGCGAATGGGCGTGCCGGAACGACACACCAGTGCTTGGCATGTGGGCGCTGCCGCGTCCGCCCGCAAGTACCGCCAGCTATCGTGCGTCGGCTGCGACCGCCGCGTCGAGCTCGTCGCCATCCACCGTGCACATACGCATTCCGGACGCCGTAGGAACGAACAACAAAGTCGCCACGCGCCGAAACGCATTGTGACCGTGTCCTTCCAGAACCTCCTCGTCGGTCTCGACGTCGTAGCGCCCGGGCGGGAGCTCTTCTCCGATGCCCTTGAGCCGGAACGGCAATCCGAACGTGACCGTTGTGCGTGTCGTTCGGATCGTCATCGCTACTCTCCCGGACGGCTGGCTGTCGCGACTGATCATAGCACGGGTGGTCAATTGCCGCGAATGCGCCTATGCTCGATGGATCGTCGCACTTACGCTTCGCAAGCGCGCGACGCCCGAGAGAAACGGATTTGCTCCCGCTTGCCGAAGGGAGAAATCACGTGACGAACAGCTTTACACATCATGGGTTCGATGAACCGCGGCGCTGCGCAGCCGAGGTGCCGGAAGATGTCGCCGGTGCGCTCACGGCGCTTGCGGAACCCGTTGCCCCGACACCCCGCCAAGCCTTGGCGAGAGAAGCCTATTTCGAGATCTATCGGACGGATCGCGTGAACCTCACCTCGATCCTCTTTTCAGGTGGCGACTGGCGCTGGCGATTCTGTGCATCGGACGGCAAGCCGGTCGCCAGTGGCGCGGGCTATGTCACGGAGCGAGCGTGCATGAACGCTGTGGCGGCGCTTCGGGCTGGCGCCGGCTCAGCCAGGGTTCGTCAGCAAGACTGTCGCTAAACACGATTCGCTATGGCGCCAATGGGATCAGGATAGAAGATCCGGTTCAACGCGTTGTCATCGAGGCGCGAACACCAGGAAAGTGCGCCTGTCGAACCGCACGTTGCCAAGCCGCCGCAACCCGAGAGGAGTCGTGGCGCGGAACATTGCGCAGATTCCGCCGATCGCGAGCAACTTCGTTGGCGCCCCGGACAACTTCACGGCGATGTCGATGACGGTCACGGGCACCGACGACGATCGCGACGAAATCACCGCGGCCGCCTGAGGGGGCTGTCACCGGGCATCCCGCTCGAATATCGCGCCGCGATCTGCAGCCAGAGGAGGTTCATTATGGAACCACGACTAATCGCCGCCTATCTGCTCATGCTTCTGATCGCGATCTTCGCCGCGACGGTCATCGGCTACTTATATTATCACGCGCATACCCGCAGCTACGCCCGGCATTTGCGGCGTGAGGCACGCGAAGACGCACGCCGTGTCGCGGAACGCAAACAGGCGTCACCCGATTGATCCAGCCCATCTCCAGCAACGGTTGACAACGCTCAATTTCGGAGCTCGTTGAAGAGTTGATGAAACCCTCGTTTCTTCGATTGGCCGTGGCGTGGGCAACGGTCGCGGTCATGTACGCTGGCGACCCCGTCCGGCTGGTCGGCGCGCATCCCGCAATCACGGGCTTGCTGTTCGGCTGGCTTCTGGGAGTGATCCTGTGGGCGGCGTTCGGCGTGGTTCACGAAGCCGAGGAAGTGGCCGACCGGTTGGGAGAGCCGCTCGGAACGCTGATCCTGACCCTTTCCATCGTTATCATCGAGGTCGCGCTGATCGCGGCGGTGATGCTGAGCGCACAGCATGTCCCCACGCTCGGCCGCGACACGATGTTTGCCGTGCTGATGATCGTCCTCAACGGCGTCGTCGGCCTTTGCCTGCTCGTCGGCGGGCTACGGTTCCATCAGCAAGCCTATAATCTGCAGGGCGCAAGCGCTTACCTCGCCGTCATCATTCCGCTCAGCGTGATCGCGCTGGTGCTGCCCAACTTCACGATATCGAGCGCCGTGGGGGCGCTGTCGCTGCCGCAGGCCTTGAGCTTCTCCGCCTTCACGATCGCACTCTATGGCGGTTTCCTCTGGCTCCAGACGGGCAGGCATCGCGGGTTCTTCCTGCCCGCCAGCGGAGACGCGCAGGATGCGGTGGCGAGACCGCTGCCGCGTCAGCAACGTGCTCCGGGAACGACTAGAATGCGCATCGCATTGCTGGTCATCAACATCCTGCCGATCGTGCTGCTTTCCAAGCACCTCGCCAAGCTCCTCGACCATGGCATCGCTGTCCTTGGCGCCCCGCCTGCGCTGGGCGGGATTCTGATCGCTCTGATCGTCTTCACGCCCGAAGGCATCTCTGCGCTGAAAGCGGTTGCGGCCAATCAGCTGACGCGCGCGATCAACCTGTGCCTGGGCGCCGCCACCTCTACGCTGGGCCTGACGGTGCCCGTGGTTCTTTTCATCGGCCTGGCCACCGGCCAGCCTGTGATCCTCGGCGTATCCTCTGCGAACATGGTACTTCTTGCCGTGACACTCATGCTCAACACGCTGACGTTCTCCGGGACGCGTACGACGATGCTTGAGGGCGCGGTGCACCTCTCGCTGTTCTTTGTATTCCTTGTCCTGATCTTCAGCCCCTGAGGCTTAGGGGCTGCCTGGCCCCTCCAAAGCAGCCCAAGCGCGATCCAGGAGCGTGGCACGAACACCACCGCGGTCATCGCTCAATGCGATCAGCCTGCGGCGGCACCTGGTATCCCTACCAGCCGATCGTCAGACCCGCTGTCCCGCTCCAGCGGCGGGTTCGCGGCCCATCGACCTCGAAGCCGTAATCGCCCTTTGCATGGATCGCGACATTCCGGCCAAAGCGCGCGACAAAACCCAGCCCGACCTCGGCTTCGTTGCGATCGAGCTCAGTGCGGATGGGGTTGGCTCCAAAGCGGGTGTCCTGTTTCCCGGATAGGCCCTTCCACAGGCTGGCATGGAGATAGGGATGCAATCGCCGCTCCTCATCGCCATAGTCCCCTTGGAGACGCAGGCCGAGGCGTCCGGTCCATGATTGGCCCGCAGCAAAGTCGATCGTGGAGAATGAGTCCGCGCCGTCGTCTAGCGTGATCCGCTGCCAGACGATCTGCGCTTGCGGCTCCAGCGTCCAGCGGCCCGATAGCGCAAGCGGGTAGCCCGCCTCGAGCGAGGCGGCCCAGCCGCGACCGTCGACATCAACGCCGAGCCCGGTGCTGGCGACGGTCTCGCCGTCGAACCAGCTGCGCATCACCACCACATCGACATACCAGCCGCTGTCGCCCACCAAAGTGACATAGCCGCCAGCACTGGTGCTCTTGAGGTCGGCATGACCGACAGTGAGGTTGTTCCAGCCCAGCGCGCGGCCGCGAACGATGCCGTCGGTGCCCGTTCGCCCGACAAAAGCGCCAAGGCGTGCGTTGACGCCCTCCTCCTCGCCCCAGCCGACCAGATCCTGCCCGATCTGGAAGCCGGTGAGATCGCCATCGAACGAGGGAGCAACATCGCCCTTCCAGCCGATCTCGCTGGCTTCGGCGAATACGCGCCCCCAGGTTGCAGGCAGCACTCCGCCGCCGCGAAGCAATCCCTGCTCGCCCCGGCGCTCATGGAAGGTGCCGAGCGTCGCCGCAGCGAGATGGTGTGCGATCGGCACCGCGGAGACATAAACCGGTACCTCCGGGCGGTAGAGCGGCACGACCTCCGCCACAACGGGCGTTGCCCCAGGCGTTGGTGGCTCGACCACGACTGCCGGATTGGGCGAAGGCACCGGCGCGGGCTCTACCGACGGCTCGGGCGGTGCCGGCGGTGGCGCGGGTGGAGGTGCGGGCGGTGGCGCAGGTGTCGGCGGCGGTGCCGGGTCGGTCACGGTCACCGGCGGCGCCGGCCCGATCGGATGGGGAACGGTCGGGGTCGGCTCGGGCGGCAGTGGCGGTGGTGGCGGAGTCGGCGGCGGCGGCGGCGCAGGCGGTTCGGGCGGCGCCGGCGCGGGTGGTGGCGGCAGCGGGGTGAGCGCCGGTGGAGCCGGGGCAGGCTCGGGCGGCGGTGTAGCGCCGGGCGGGGTTACCAGCGTCGAGCGCAGATACCAATTGTCGGTGGTGCC
Source organism: uncultured Stakelama sp. (assembly GCA_964496045.1). Lineage (GTDB taxonomy): Bacteria > Pseudomonadota > Alphaproteobacteria > Sphingomonadales > Sphingomonadaceae > Sphingomonas. Next base: position 22,637 of record CAZBYE010000014.1, on the reverse strand, counting down.
CGCCGAAACGCCGCCCTTGAACAGATAATATTCGAAGGCGCCGACCGCGACACGATGGTTGAGCGAAAAGGCGCCGCTGGCAGTCGTCCCCCCGTTGATCGTCTCGACCACCAGGATGCCATTCTGCGTCGTTGCGGCCCCGCTCCCCCCGGCGTTCACGATCGTGACGCTGGTCGTCCCCGCCGCCGACCCGCTATCGATCACCAGCCTGTCCGATGCCGAAGCGTCGTTACCCAGCTCGGTATTGAGCAGCAGCAGTCCGCCATTGCCGACATAGTCGCCGCGCACCGTAAAGCGGTCCCCCGGCCTGCCGCTGCCGTTGGTGAGATCGATACGGCCGGCATTGATCAGCCGAGCGCGCTGGCCGGCGGTGAAGGCGGCGATGCCACTGCTCGCGCCGCCGCCGAAGATCGTGCTCGATGCATCCAGCGCGAAGACGCCGGTCCCGGTCCCGGCGTCGCCGAGCGTCAGGAAACGGTCGAACGTCAGTTCGGTGTCGTTGGTCGCGTCGATGCGTTCCCAGCCGTCGAACCGCGCGACATTGCCGGTCGTGACGTTGGCGAAGGCCAGGGTATCGGTTCCCTCACCGCCGGTGATCCGCGGGCTGCGGCCAAGATTGGCATCGGTCAGATTGATGAGTTGTGCGTTGTCGTTGTCGCCGCCCAGATCGACGGTACCATGTACCACGCCGCCGCCGTTCCAGACAAACCGGTCGGTGCCAACGCTCAGCAGCACGTCGCCGCCGACCGATCCGCCGGTGACCGTGACGCTGTCGGTGCCACCGGACACGCTGATGTTGCCACCGATCGTACCGCCCGACACAATGATCGTGTCATTGCCGAACCCAGCGACGAGGTTGCGGTCGATCGTGCCGCCCGACATGTCGAACAGATTGTCCGCCAGCTTCATGTTGACGCGGCCGATACGGCCCCCGGTCATCACCGCACGATCGCCATCGTCAAAGGCATCGACGATGCGTCCGCCGGACATGAAGAAGGTGTCGAGCGCACCGCCTTGATTGAGCGTGTTGATTTCGCCCCCGGTCATGACGAAGTCGTCGATGCCTTCGCCCTGCTGTAACTGACCCGTGACGATTCCCGCGCTGATTTCAAACCGGTCAGCCCCGTCCCCCTGATCGACCGCGCCGTTGATCCGGCCAGAGGCGATGAGGATGGCGTCGGCGCCGCCGCCGAATGTCACGTTGCCATTGATCGTGCCGCTCCCGCCGCCTGGCAGGGTTAGGCGGTTGTTCCCGCCTGGATCGGCGAGCCCGGCCGGCGCGGTTCCATTATCGCAGACATAGACGTCGTCGCCAGCGGTCGGCGTGAGGACACAGTCGGCGTAGGCGGGCGATGTCGCGCAGATGGCGATGCTCGCGGCGGTGGACAACAGGATGAGCTTCCGGCGTGTGCCGATCCCGGCCGAGCGGTTCCACGATACCATGGGCACTCCCCTTCTGGGTCATATGCCCCCCGCTTATTCTTAGGTACGGGTGCGTTACCAAATTACCAATTTGCGTAATGGCGGCTTTCGGGATTCCCTGCGGACAGGCTGAACGACGGAAATAGGGCGCATAGCGGGCGCACGGATGCCGAAGGTTCGCTCGGGCGGACAGCAAGCCTTAAGCCAGACATCCTAACCGCGCGACCGAATAACGGACCTGCACTCGATGGCGATCAATCGCCCCTTATAAGATGCCGCTAAATGCCGCCGAATAGGCGAAACGGCACGCTCAGCCGTGATTACCGGGTGATTGCTCGACCGCGCGCCAGCCCCTTACCTCAACAGATTCCGATATTTTAATCAATATCTTACGGAAAATCTGACACATGGCCTGTATATGACCTATCGCCGCCGTTGATACGCCAGAGCGCGATTTTGCCGCCATTCCCACTCTAACATGCTATGATTTCGGTGGCCGCCGTTCCAGCTCGCAGCCGGGGATGTTGGCCGACGCCCCATTCTCGGCCAACCTGACCGAAGCGGTGCAAGACGGTTCCGCCAACAAATCCATCAGCGCTCCCGCACGAACCCTATGTTGCGAGCCCCGTTCAGCCACGCCGAGAATCCCTCGATTTTGCCATTGGGCGCGCGCGAGAAGACGAAGCTGCTCGTGCCACGCAGGCGCGCCGTGAAGCCGTCGGCGAAACGCGGCGTCAGGGGCCATTCGACTGCAAAGGGTTGACGCATGACGAGACCGTCGCCCTTCCGGGCCACCGAAATGCGCCTGTCCAGCTCAGCACTGTAATAGGTACCGACATAGGCATCGAGCGCGACGGAATCGGCTTTGGCAGGGGCAACCGCCACGAAGCGCCGGCTGTCTCTGTCGGTACCCAGGGTTAGTTCGACGGCCTTCCCCTCCTCCCGGACAAACTGCGCCATGCCTCCGTCCGCGCGCCGGAATCGGTCTTTACCTACAGGAGACAGCCGCTGCGGCGCCCCTCGCTGGAGCATGAGCTGTCCATCGACGACGGTTGTTGCCGTGAGCTCGCCAGTCACGGGATCACGGAACAACCCCTGGTATTGAGCGGTGTCCAGGCCGGCGGGGTGGATCGGCGAAGTCGTGGGCGACGACGCCGAAGCCATGGGCGTTCTTTCGATATAACCGGCAGCGCGGAGCGCCTGCTCGGCAATGCCCTCGCCAAGCTTCACGGGCTCGACATCGCCATTGTTGCACAGGAGCACGACCGAGATGCGCTTCTCGGGATAGCGGCCCGTCCACGCCTTATAGCCGGCGGTGGAGCCGCTATGGCCGATCAGGCGCAATCCGTGCGCGTGGGTCATCTCGAGGCCAAGGCCGTATTGGACCGGTGTGCCGTTCCGCAATTTGCCCGGTGTCTGCAGGGTCGCCACCAGCGCCTCGCCGCCGGGCAGATCGGAAGGTTGGTCGAGGAAGGCATTCCAGCGCAGCAGGTCCGCGATCGTGGTGAGGAGCCCGCCATTTCCATAGACGTTGGTGAAGGGCATGTTGGCGATGAAGCCTCCGCTGCCCGAAGCATAGGCCATGGCACGTCCGGGCACGACCGTACGGAAATCCTCCCGCCATCGGCTGTGGTTCATGCCCAGCGGCTGGAACAGGCGCTTCTCGGTGAAGCGCTGCAGGCTCGTGCCGCTCGCGCGTTCGATGATGATCGCTGCGAGAGCGTAGTTTGTATTGGTGTAGAGAAACTCTGCGCCGGGCGTGAAATTCAGCCCCTTCTGACGTGAAGCCAGGTCGAGGATCATGCTCAAACTATGGACCTGGGCGCCCGGACCGTTGCCGGTCAGGGCGAGCAGGCTCCACTGCTCGCGCAGGCCGCTGCTGTGGGTCAGCAGGTGGCGGATCGTGATCGGCGCGCCATAGTCCGGCATCTCCGGCAAATACCGCCTGATATCGTCGTCCAGCGCCAGCTTGCCGTCCTGAACCAGCAGCAGGATCGCAGCGGCGGTGAACTGCTTGGCCAGCGAACCGGTTTCGAAAACCGTGTCGCCCGTGATCGGTACGGGGTGTTCAAGATCGGCCAGTCCGTAGCCGCGTATCACCGGCGCGGTTCCGGCGATCGACACGCCTACCGCGCAACCGGGAGTCGTCGGTGCGATCGATGCAAAGGTTGCGTCGAGATCGACTTTGGACCGACCTTGCTGACCTGCGGTGCGTAGAAGATCCCCGCTCTCAAAGGGAGTGGCCCCCGCCACATTGCCGGAAATGCAGGACAGGACGGCGACGGCAACGAGACGCATTGAACGCATTAGACTCTCCGAATGACTTGCAATCGCTCAAGCGCAGATCGAACGGCTGCCCAACAGCGGATCGGTGAATGCCCCTCAGCTTCGGTGAACGGTCACCATGAAACCTGAGCGGATCGGCCCGAGCTTAGGCCGCCGCCGCGACGGGGCACACGTCCAAAGCCTCACGCAGGGCAGGCAGACGGGAGCGGCTGACCGGTAGCGGCACCCCGTCACTCAAATGCAGCCGCCAGCGGCCTCCGTCACGTTCCAGCCGTTGTACCTGGGACAGGTTTGCGATCACGGATCGATGGATGCGCAGGAAGCTTGCCGGTAGCTGGCTCGCAAGCCCGTCGAGGCGTGCCGCGTGCAACAGGCTGCGGCCGCCAACCAGTCGTAGTTCAACATAGTCGTCGGCGCCCACCACGGCCAGAATCTCCGCAATCGGAACCAGTTCGACACCACGCGCTGAAGCCACCGTCAGGCGGTCCGGCTGGCTGGCCGCATGCGTCAGGGCGGCTTCGCGGCCGCGATTGTCGCGACCGAGGCGCACGACCTCGACCATCAGCAACGGCCACACCAGTCCCGCAGCGAGCAGGAAGTAGGAGAGATCGGTGAACCATTCGGGAAGGCCAAGAGCCAGCGCGAGGAACAATAGGAGATAGGCAAGGGTCGGCCGCGCGCCGGGAAGCCGGCGCGATACCCCTGCCGCAGCCGGCAGGGCGGCAAGCGCAACCCCCAGGATGAGTGCCCATATCGTCTTCATTTCGAAGCCCGGCAGCAAAGCAGTAGCACCCACCAGACCGACGGAGACGCCGGTGATGACGATGCTGCGCGTTCCAGGCAGGAAACGAATGGAGACGTAGCGCACCAGCAGAATCGCGAAGGCTGCGGCCAGGGCCCAGATGGCGCTCATCCGCCAGGCGTGCAGAGGATAGGAATAGTCAAACAGCGTCCGCAGGCTCTCGACAATGGCCTGCAGCGTCGCAACGCCCGCCATCGCAGCCAGGATCAGGCTGGTCCCGGTGCGGCGCATGGCATGGATCACCCCGAAACCGAATGCCGCAGCCAGCAATGTGCCGGCTGCCAGGAAGGTGACGGCCAGAGGCACGATGCGCGGCGAATACGGATAAGGCAGGACGGCCGCGGCACTCATCGGTCGCGCGAAGCGCAGGCCGCCGTGGAAAGACGACAGGCGCAGCACCAGCACGTTTCCGCCAGGCCGCCAGCTAACCTCGCTGATTGGGAAGATCGCCTGATAGCGCCCGGGGATCTCTTCCTGTGCCGTAGCGCCTGGACGACCGTTCGCGCCAAGGTGTTTTCCATTGAGCCAGGCTTCCGATGAGGCCACCCCTGCCACATGGAGGGCACGCGGATGGGTGTCCGTCGGGGCGTGGACGATGGTCCGGATCCAGATTTCCCGCCCTTGAGGATCGATGAAATCCCCAATCGGACGACGGTCGCTGAGCACCGGGCCGGTCCGATCGATTACACCATGACAGGCTTGCCATGCGGCGTCCGCGGCGTGCGCCGGCGACATGAATATCACCAGGGGGAAGAGGAGGACCAGGATTCGCCACATGCGCTGCCTCTAGGCTGCAGTTCGCCGAGATGCACCGCCATTCGCCGATCGCGGGTGCCATTGACCGAGCCGGCGCAGCCGAGCGTGCCTCAAATTGCTCAGCCGGTGTCATGACCAACACATCGCTCAATCGCCGCGTGCTGTGAGCAACCCGACTAGAGTTCCAGTTACCCGATGAGCGGCGGCTTTCGGGATCGTCGACGGGCGAGCTGAACGACCAGGATGGTCCGCGAGCGGTCTATCCGCTTACGGCTTTCGTCCACCGGAAGGCAGACATCGCCGAACGGTGGCAGTGGCAAAGGCCGATTACCCCCAGTTCAACTTTCGGCCCGGTCCAGAGGGCGTCGCGGCGTTGCGACGATCAAAGCCGCCGATCATCGGATGCAGATCCAATTGCCGACGATATCGGCTGTCTTCCGCCCAGTTCTGGAACAAGTTCGCGCTAGAACCGGCCCCTGATCGTTAAACCCAAGCTTCTTCCCATCGAATCCTGATCGTCACGACCATAGCCCGGGGCTCTCTTACCATTTCCCAGAACGGCACCCGGCCGCCGGTCAAACAGATTGGCGACTTCCAACCCGAACTGCACACCCGCGCCGCGTCGCGGGCTGCCGCCGTCCTTGTTCGCCGGAATAACCCGCTGGAGCGTGTAGCTGAAGCGCAGGTCAACTGTTCCGAGCGCGGCGACGCGAAGATCGCCCGGGTCGTACCGGCCGCTTTCACGTCGAATGCGATGGCCGTCCCGCCAGCGCATAGCCATGTTTAGACCCCAAGGGCCGCGGCGCGCGTCTATCTGCGCATCGAATTGTTGACGCGGCTGGCCACCGCCGTCGCCGGACAGGCGGTCCATCTCCGGCAGACCAGCGTGAATCCGGGTAACACTTTGCAGCTGCAAGCTATGGTTGAAACTCACGCGCAGCACACCGCGCCGCTTGCCTGCCATCGCGCCGCCCAGCGGAAAGGTCGCGCCAAGACTGGAGGTAAGGGTCTTCGTCCGGGTTGAATCGAAATTGATCGGCCGCTGGTCGATGATGGCCAGCCGCCCCTCAGCATCGCGCTGGAATCGTTCCGGAAACATGGCTTCCAATTCCGGCGTGACCGCTGGAAGCGGCCCGATGCTGTCCAGGATGTTCGATTGTTGCAGGCTGACGCTCCCGGCCAGGTTCCACGGAGCAAAGGGCCCCAGCTGAGCCGAGAGCGACAGCCGGTCGAACCGCGGCGGCCGGAGGCTGGGGGTTCCGCCGAGGATCGGCAGCACCCTGGCCGCTTCGCCAGTGGCGAAGTCGAACACCGTGATCGGCGTTCCGTAATATTCGGGTGCGAACCGCTGCACGTCCGACACGCTTTCAGTAGAGGTCGACCAAATGCCGGCGAGATTCAGCTTCCGAAGAGGCGACCAGTTCAGGCCCGCGTTCAGGCCCCTGCCCTGCCCGGTGCTGGCCTGACGCAGATTGGCGCCAAGAGTCGCGGACATGCCCCCAAGGATACGCGCGGCGACCGATCCCTCTCCAGGTGAGGGCGGCCGCCAGAGCGGGACGGACAGGGTGCCGTTCAAGCCGACGTCATACGCGGAGAACTCCCGCCCCGTCTTCGCGACCGTGGCGGTCATGTGCGAATACGACGCCTGCGCAGCGAGGCGGACCGCGACGGGCCCCGCGGGCAGGTTGAACATCGTGCGATTGGCTGACACGGTCGCGGCCAGCGACCGTTGCCGCGATTCCGTGTCTGCCAGGCCAGACTGGCTCGACGCGGAGAGCTGTCCTGTCATGGAAGCCTGCAGGGACCATCCCGCCAGCTGCCCGCTCAGGCCGCCGATCACCGACAGACTATGCGAAGTCTGGCGCGTTTCGATCGGTATACGACCATTCAGGGAAACCGAGCGTGTGCCCCGCATCTGAGCCTGAACGTTCATGGTCCCCGACCACTCCCCCAAGGCACGGGTCAGCGCCAGATTTGCGCTCACCATCTCGGTTGACGGTCGCAGGCTGATCGCCTCCTGACCGGGATGATCTTCGAGATAGTGCGAGCGTTCGGCCCCAAGCAGGGCAGAGTCCCGTGTCGCACGCAGGCCGAACTGGGTGGTACTGTTACCGGCGATGACGCCTTGGCGGAGATCTCCGGCGAGACTCGACGTACCACCCGCGGTGGGGACCTCCGCGTCGAGTTGACCATCCCGGCTGCGGAATCGCCGCTGCAATACGATGTTCAATACCCGGCGTGACGGGTCGCCACCGTACCGTGCACCGGCGTCGCGCGGCAGCACTTCGATACGCGTCAGGGCGTCGGGCGGAAAGCCGAGCAAGACGCCGGGATCGGCCATACGCCTGCCGTTGACGATGATGACCGGGGCCTCACCCAGGGCTTGGGTTTCGGCCACGCGACGGATCGCCTCGCCGATATCATAGGCGTCCAGCGCGTCGATCTCATCCGCACCCAACTCGGTTTCCGGCGGTGTCTCGGCCGCCCCGTAGCGGCCCGTCACCACGACATCATCCTGCGGCGCATCGCGGCTTTGCGCCTGATTTTCGCTGCCAGATGTCGAAGCGGTTCCGGCGGACTGACCGCCGTCCGCAAGAGTCGCGAGCACGCAGATGAACCACATTGCGCGTGTCATCCTCATCATGTTCGACAGTCAGAACCGGCGCGCCGGGCGAGCGCCCGATCAAGGCGAGAAGCGCTCCAGCTACCGCGCCGGCGCCCAGACCGGTGGATGCCGCTTCGCCCAGGGTGATGCCTGTTCCAGTTCGAAGGCGAGTTCCAGCAGGGTCCGCTCGTCGCCCAGACGGCCCGCGAACTGCACGCCGATCGGCAGCCCCTCTGGTGTCCAGTGCATCGGCAAGCTGATCGCCGGCCCGCCGAACGCATTTTGCGGCATGGTGAAGTCGGCATAGGCGTTCAGGCGCTCGGCAAGCGTCCCAAGCGGCAGTGAGCCATTGATATCGCCGATCTTCACCGGCGGCTTGAGAAGGACCGCCGACATCAGCACATCGACCTTGTCGAAGGCGCCGAAATAGGCGCTGGCGTACCCGTTGACGCGCCCGAGCGCCTGCACGGCACCGGCCGGAGGGATCAGGTCGCCCATCGCTCCGATCGCCGCGGACGCCGGCTCGATCAGTTCAGCCAGTTGGCGTGCATCAAGGCCCGTTGCCGACAGCAGATGCTGTTTGAGCTGAGCGCCCTCGAGCATGTAGATTTGCGTGAAATCCGCGAGGAATGCCTTGCTGTCGAACGGCCAATGGGCCTCGCTGACCTTGTGACCGAGCGAGGTCAGCAAGCCAGAGCTCGCATCCACCGCGCGGATCACCGCCTGGTCGGGGAGCGCCCCGCTCAGCCCGGTGAGCAGGAAGCCGACGCGCAACCGCCGGGTCGACGGGCCTTCCACACGACCGACGGGCGGATAGGGTGCTTTCCACCCGCTCTCAACCGCAGCCAGGAAATTGGCGGTGTCGCGCACCGTTCGCGAAACGCAAAGCGGCTCGACGAGATCGAGCTGGGCGAGGTGGCCCGGTGCGTCGGGCACGCGTCCCCGCGAGGGTTTGAGGCCGACCAGACCACAATTGCTGGCGGGAATGCGGATCGATCCGGCCCCGTCGGCCGCATGGGCCATCGGCACGATCCCGGCCGCGACGGCTGCCGCCGATCCTCCTGACGATCCGCCGGGCGTGCGGTCCAGCGCCCAGGGGTTGCGCGTGATACCGTAGCCCAGAGTCTCGGTGGTGGGCAGCGCGCCGAACTCACTCATTGTCGTGCGCGCGAAGACATTGAACCCTGCGCGTGCAACCGCGGCCACCATCGGGCCGTCCTGCGTTGATACGGGCGCGACCTTGTCGAGGCGCGAGCCGAAATGACGGCGCGTTCCCGCGATATCCTCCTCATCCTTGATCAGGAACGGCACGCCGGCAAAGGGCGCGGAGAAATCCGTGGTGGCGCGCGCGCGCTTGCGGGCGCGCTCGTAGAGCGGCTCGCTGAAGCAGTTGATGTCGGGCAGCACGGTCCGGGCTCGCGCGATCGCAGCGTCGAGCGCCTCGAGCGGGCTGATCTTGCGCGCCCGGATGGCTTCGGCGAGCGCGGTCGCGTCCATCTCTGCAGAGACGCTTGCGGCACCGGGCGTCACCGGGCCGGCAAAGGCGGCGGCGGGTATCAGCGCGCCGAGACCCGCTACGCCGGCCTGTTTCAGAAAGTGGCGGCGCGCACATTCGGGCAGGGTATCGATCGGATCCATAGGGTCAGTTCCTCGTAAACAGATCAGGCCTGGGCGAAGGTCCGGCGCCCTCGTTCCACCGTCATCGTCTTGCCGGTCCGAGTGGCGAGCGAGCGCGCGGCGATCGTGTCCATGAACACCCATTCCCCCGTCACCTTCTCGGGTGTGATCTGGATCGCCATGTAGCCGCGGTGCCCGATATCGGCCCATTTCAGCTCGGGGCTGGCGCTCATGACGAATTGCGCGATCGCCTGCGGCGGCAGTGAGAGATAAGCCTCAAGTCCGGGCGACGAGACGCTGTGGCCACCGAACTCGACCCCGGCCGGCTTGCCTTGCGATGCAAGGTCGAACGCCCAGCCATTGTGGCTGTCGCCCGAAAGCACGACCAGATCGGCGTCGGTTGCCTGCGCGGCATCGAGCAGACGTTTGCGCGCCGCAGGAAAGCCGGCCCAGCTGTCGAGATCGGGGGAGATCCCGACCTTGCCAGCGGCGGAAATCCCCCTGAAGTACGAGGCCTGTTCGGGCGGGAGCTTGAGGTTTTCAGCAAAGCTCGCCGGAAGCTCCGGAATCTTCATCTCCCCCATGACGACCTGCTGCGCGACGATCTGCCATTTCGCGCCGCGCTGTCTCGACCGCGCAAAACCGTCGTACAGCCAGTGCTCCTGCTCGGTGCCCAGCAGGGTTCGTTTCGGATCGGCCAGCGGTCCGTCGCGCAGCGCCTTGAGCTTCGCCACCGGATCGCCGTCAGTCCCGACCGCCGCTTGCGGATCGAGCCGCTCGCTGCGCGCGGTCAGGCGCGTCTCCGGACGGAAGAGCGTGGCGAGGTCGCCCAGCTCGAAGCTCGACCAGGGCGCGCCGGACACCGGCAGCCACTCCTTCCAGGCCTTCATCGAGGCGCGCTTGCGCTCCTCAAAATCGCCTTCGCCGGACTGATGATTTTCCGCCCCATGCTGCCAGGTATCATTCGCCGTTTCGTGATCGTCATGCTGGACGATCATCGGGAACAGCTGGTGCAGGCGCTGAAGATCAGGATCGCTGCGATAGCTGGCATAGCGCAGGCGATAGTCGGCCAGCCGGATCGCTTCGCCGACAGGTTCGATCAGACGGCCGGCGACCGCCTTGTCCGCGCCCGGGAAATAGCCGCGCTGATACTCATAGATATAGTCGCCGACATGGACCATCAGGTCGATATCGTCGCGTGCCGCCGCATGGGCATAGGCATTGAACCAGCCGTTGGGCAGGTTGGCGCAGGAAAGCACGCCAAGGCCGAACCGCTCGACCGGCCCGGCCGGCAAGGTTCTGGTCCGGCCGGTTGGCGAGACAGTGCCGTCAGGCGCGATGAAGCGATAATAATAGGTGCGGCCGGGCTCCAGGCCACCCACGATGACACGCGCAGTATAGTCATCCGCGCGGTGCGCCATCGCGCTGCCGCCCGTCTTTCGCGCGAAGTCCGGCGTGGGCGACAGCTCAACCGTCAGGTTCGCGTCGTCGCCATTGGGCGGGACGTAGCGCGTCCAGAGCAGGATCGAGTCCGGCCCCGGCTCGCCGCTCGCGACATTATGCGTGAAGCCGCGCGCCGTCAGCAACGCTTCGGCGTGCAGCGAACCGCCCATCGCCAATGCGCCGATGCCGAAACTGCCGGTCAGGATGAGACCTCTGCGATTGATCAGGATTGTCATGTCGATTTCCGGCGATGAGACAGAGAGGGCAAGCGATAGGGGTCATCGCGGATCGGCGGGCACGGCCTCCGTTCGAGCAGCGTCCTGCGGTGCCTTGGTCGACGCCGGGATCGCGCGCAGTGCCGCGTCGACGGCCTTGGCCCGTTCCAACGGCACCGCATTGGGGAACATCACCATCAGCGCATCCAGGCTCATCGCCTTGAATTGCTCGTACTGGGGATGCGCCGTGAAGCCCGGCAGTTCCCGCTCAAGCACCGCACGTGCCTCGGGATCGGCCGCAATCCTCTCGATCGGCGTCTTCAAACTGAACGCCGGTTTGTCCTTGTCAGGCATGGCATAGAGCGGGGCAGCCGCCAGCATGGCGACGGCGAGCAGCAAGAAACGAGAACCCATATTCATCGCCGACATCCTGATCTGAACGACAAAAAAGGAAGCGATGCGGCGCCCCTTTTCGCCGCATCGCCCAGTTTGGGGGGAATTAGTTGATCGTGATCGCCGGCGAGACCGTCAGGCTGCCCGACGCGTGGCAGGTGCCGAACCAGCCCGACAGCGACGCCGCGAGCGGGCCAGCCGTCGAGGTCGCGTTGCTCCACGCACCGACAACATCCTGCGGGCCGCAATCGCCGAGGCGAGTCGAGACTTCCATGTTCTTGATCGTGACGCTGGTCGACGACGTTGCTTCGACGCGCAGCGGGAACACCAGGCCATCATCGCACGCCAACGGGCCACTGACAGCCGTTCCGGTCATGCTGGTGAAGGTGATGCCCGTGGAATCGGTGGTACCGACCAGCTGGACATTGCACACCGTGGTGAACAGGCTGCCGTTCAGGCTCTGCGTGAGCTGACCCGAAGCCGTCACCGAAGTGTTGGCGGGCGAAAGCGTCTGGGCAGTGGCGACAGAACCCATGCTGACAAGAGCAAGCGCACTGATGCAGATCTTTGCGATATTCTTCATGATAATCTCCTGACTGCTAAGAATAGTAACAACAGATCCAACAAGGTGACGTTTCTGTTCTAGTCGTCCGGGCTATTACCCAAGACGCCTCCCTGATTTTCTTTAATTCTAGAAGCCGATCCGGACATTGAACCCGATGATGCGAGGGTCCAGCGTGAAGACGTTTGTGAAGTTTCCGAGCTCATCCGGCCCCGTGAAGGCATCGGTGATCGGCGTACTGTTGAAGAGATTCTTGACGTAGAGCTGATACGTCAGGTTCGATTCCGGGCGGCTCAGCGTAATCGCCGCGTTGGCGTTGCCCCATGCTCGCAGACGATCATATTCCGTGTTGTAGATGCGAGCGTAGCTGTTCGACTGACGATAGTAATCGCCGCGCACGCTAAGCTCCCAATCATCCATGAAGAAGGTGTACTGCGCTCCGATATTGAAGGTCAGGCGCGGGGCGTTGGGCAATTCGTTGCCGGACACATCGGCGGTGAAACCTCGCCCCTGATTGGGCGCGCCATAGTTGGACGGGTTAGCACTGAAGAAGTCGGCAGGACGATTTGGATCGTACGGCGCCAGAGGATTATATGTAAATGGGAACTGAGGCCGCGAAAACCCCGTGCCTGGCACAGGCCTTCCCCCGGAAAAAAAGCTCGACGTCTCGCAGAATTTCTTGATGGCCGAAGTACCGATATTAGTTCTATCCGCCAGCCTTATATATTCCCCAATCAATTGCTTCGGAGCGATGCAGGAATTTGGACTATCCGCCCACGGATGAATGGTGATCCAGTCATCATGACCTTGCGTCCGATCCATAACGTCGATCGAACCCTGCCCCTTCCCAAGCCGCGTCCGCAGATAGCCCAGCGTCGCACCGACCTTGAAATTCCGTGAAGGAACCCATGCCGCTTCCAGTTCGATACCATAGCTGCGTGCGTCAAAATTCTCGGTTCTGATCATTCGATCAATCAGCTGAGAAATCTGATAGTTTTTGTAGTCATTGTAGAATGCTGAGATATTCAACAACAACTTTCCACCAGCCAGCTTGTTCTTTGTCCCTATTTCAAAAGCGTTCACTTCCTCCGGCTCAAAATTGGTCGGAAGCTGGGTATATTCCGCGCATATATAGCTGATCGGAGTGGAGTTATTCGCGGGGCACGGAACGCCTCTTCGTCCGATCGGATTGTCTCCGCCGCCCTTGTAGCCACGCGAATAGGAGGCATAGAGCAGTGTTTCGTTCGTGAATGACAGGTTCGGTTTCCAATCAACCGCCAACCGGCCGGTAATGCGGCGCCAGCTCGCGACTTCGGTGGATTGGGCGGGATAGCCGCGATCCACCGTCCCGCCGCTGATACCCCCCGTCGAGGCCAGCAACTGTGTCGGATAGAGCGTAATCCGCTTGCGATCATGGGTGTAACGCAGGCCCGCCGTGACCTTGAAGTCCTCGAGCGGCTTCCAGTACGCCTCGCCAAACACCGCCCAGGATGTCGTCTTCAGATCCTGGATGTTTCGGTAATAATTGTGCCCATCTCCGTTGATACTGCTCAGCGGGTTTGGATCGATGTAGACGCATCCCTCTCCGGTACTGCGATTGCAATAGAAACCGGACGACTGTTCAACAACTGCAGCTGCGGTGAACAGATTGCTGAACACATAATAGTTCTCCCTGGTAGAATACGACAGGGAATTGGCGCCTACATTGAAATTGATCGGGCCATCGAACGAGGAGTTGAGGCGAACCTCTTGCGACCATTGCTCGCTGCTCGCCTGAGAAAGGTCCACCGCAACGGGGGATGTCAACTCACCGAGCTGTGGATCCTTGAACGTGCCGAGGCCGTTCTGGGAACCCAGATACAAGTTCCAGGGCGCACGCAGGCCACGATATGCTTCAGGAGGGGTGAAATAGGGTATCGCCTTGAAGCGGAAGAAGTCCTGCGACGCAGAGTAGCGGTCCTTCGTGTACAAGGTCTGCGATGTGAAATGCAGATCATCGGAAATGTCTAATTCGGCATTGAACTGAAACAGGTCGTTTCGTGCGCGATAGACAGGGTCGTAGAAGGTGGCGATCTCCCGCAGATTGCGGGATTGCCGCCCATCGGCCGTGCCAAATGGGTCGAGAGAAACATTGGTCCAGTAGCTGCCAAATGGCCCGCCGCCCGTTCCGGGAAGCGCCAGGATGAGCGGCGTCACAATCGGAAAGCCAAGGCCGTTGGGCACGCCATAGGCATTGTCGGAGAACAGGGTCTTGTTCTGGCACCCCGGCGTGACCGTACTGATTGTCCAGGCAGTGAACACGCGAGACGATCGCGCCACACCATTCTGGTCGGCGTAATCGATCGTCGCCGGTGTCTCGCCGCGCGTGCACAATTGCTTGCCGGTGCGTGAGCGGTCGTCGTCCTCGTTGAAATGCTCCCAGAAGAAGCTGAACCGCATCCGAGGATCCGGCTCCCACAAGGCAGACAGCCGGATCGAATAGAGATCCCGGCCATTCACACTCTTCTGGCTCGCCGTATTGAAGTCAAAGCCGTCGCGCTTGGTCCACGCACCAGCCGCGCGGAGCGCAAGCGTATCGCCAATCGGAACGTTGACGAATCCGCGCAGGCGTGTCGTTTCGTAACTGCCGACCTCGCCCTGGATTTCGCCAGCCCATCTGCCGAGCCTGGGCTTGGCTGGAAGCATGTTGACGACGCCGGCCGTTGCGTTTCGACCGTAGAGGGTGCCTTGCGGTCCGCGCAGCACTTCGACGCGCTCGACGTCGAAATACTCCTGTTCGAACAGACGGTTGCGTATCAGCGGCGTGTAGTTGAAGCTGATCGCAACGGCCGGGTCGGCCGTGGTCGAGATCGCCTTGGTGCCGATGCCGCGTATCGTGAAATTATAGCCGGAGAAATTGTCCTTCGAGAAGGAGACGTTCGGAATGCCGCGCAGCAACTCCGGCCCGCCTTCGATCTTCTGATCAGACAGATCCTGCGCCGTGAAGGCCGAGACCGAGATCGGCACATCGATCAGTCGCTCGGTGATCTTTTGCGCGGTGACGACGACCTCACCGCCGAACTCGCCGCTTTCCGCCGACATCCGCCCGGCGGCGGCTACAATCACCGCAGCCTCACCATCGAAAGAGCGAATGATCAGCCCGGTACCCCGCAACAACTTGTCGAGCGCGTCGCGGACCTCGAGCGTCCCCCGTACGGTATTGGTTCTGCGCCCCTCGCCGTCGCCCCCGGCAAGCGTAATCTGAATGCCCGCCTGACGCGCGAATTCGCGAACCCCCTGCGAGGCGGATTGCGCTGGGACATTGAAACTGCGGGATTGCGCCTTTGCCAGCGTGGGAACAGAAATCGCCACGGCCACCGCAATCGTCGAAGCGGCCGGCCGCATTAAGAAACCACGCATTTAGGATGTTCCCCTGCTTGATGCCCTCAAACTCTATTGACGGGGGAAATCAGGCCTTGGATCAGATCAGAATAAATTAATATTCAGAGACATTTTCATTGCGCTTTTATTACGATAGTTCCACGATTATGCTCGACACGAGCGTTCGATATTGCTGCGACAGCTTGCGCGAACCGCTCAGGATCATTTGCTCGGTACAAACCAATTATCCTGATGTTGCCGAGCTCGGGGTCAGCCAGGACGATCTTGGTGCTGTTGACCCGGTTGAACCGCACGATCGCAGCTTCAACCGAAACATTATCAAGCGATATCTGGGCCAGATCGGGCGGGGGCAGACGCGGCGCCGGCGGTGTGGCGGTCGATGACGGCAGCGACCTGGGCCCGGGATCGAGCGTTACCGAACCGCCCGCCTGGAGCAGCACGGCCTGGTCGCGCACATCCCGCGCCCACACCAGCACGCTTCCTTCCTCAACCTTCACCGTTCCACCGGTTGGTCCCGCCCGGCTGACGGCATAGACCGTCCCGGTCGCTTCCGCATAGACATCGCCCGACCGCACAACGAAAGGACGCGCCCGATCCTTCGCGACTGTGAATGTCGCCTTGCCGCTCAGCAGCGTGACCCGACGAATGCTATCCGAGAGTGCAACCTCGATTTGTGCGCCATCGCCAAGGGTCGCGGTTGAGCCATCCTTGAAGTGCACCACCTTTTCCGTGACGGTGCGGTCGGACTGCCAGAAAGTCGACAAGGCCGGCATGCCCGCCATGATTGCCGCCAACACACAGGCAGCGAGCGCAGCAACCCCCGCACTTACTCTTCCGGCCCAGCTGGTGCGGCCGGCCAGCGGCGGGTTAAATGCGGCTTCACAAGGTCCATTTGCATTATCGTTGCCCGACATCCGCGCGAGCGAAGCCGGCGCTGAATGCGCTTTCATCACCGCGTCTTCGGTCGCACGCAGCCAGGCGCGTGCGCGGACGAACGCGCCACGATGACGAACGTCCGCCGCGAGCCAGGCTTCCAGCGCAGCGCGACTGGCTGGCGACATTTCGCCATGCGCCGCCTCCACTGCCCATTCAGCAGCTCGATCGTTGACGCTGTCGGAGGAACCGGAACTAGCCAATCAGTTTAACCTTTCGCCTATTTTGTCATTCTCCTGTTCGTCGTCACTTGTACGCATGTCCGTGTCAGCGATCGATTTCATGACCCTTTGCAGACCACGCACGAGGTGGTTCTTCACCTCATTCTCGCTTACCCCCAACCGCTCCGCCGTCTCCCGCCGCGACAACCCTTCGATGCGCCGCAGTTCGATAACCCGACGGGAAGTGTCCGGCAGGGCGGCGAGCAGGTTCTTCACGCGCTCGAGTTCCTGACTCGCCTCCAATGCCCGGTCCGCCAGTGGTGCACTATCCATGACGGTCGACCATTCGATTTGGGTCATCGAAGTGAAATTAATTATGCCGGCACGGCGCATCGCGTCTGTCGCGACCGAATAAGCGGTGCGAAAGAAATATGCTGCGGGATTATCGATATGATCGACCGACGCCAGGCTGGCGATGCGGCAATAGGCTTCCTGAATCACATCCTCTACGTCGATCGCATGACGCCATCGACGTGAGAGCCAGCGGCGGACCGCCGCCTCCTGCGGGACGATTTCCCTGGCGATCCATTCCGGAATGATGTCGTGCCCATCACTCATTCGCCGCTGCCGTTGGTGTCCCCTGGATTGCGGCTAGCCGAATCATGGATGCCGAATTGCGGCCTCTTCTCCACGCCCGTTGTGATATATTGATGATAGCCCGTTCATCGGCATCATCACGCAAGGCCCTTTGCTTTTTGCGGCGGACCTAAAGAAAGAAATTTCTACAGGCATTGATCAGGTCCGCGAGGCTTGCGGCATCGCAACTTGCTGTCGATCGCCAGGCCGAGGAATCGCGCTTTGTCACGAGCGGTGGGAAGGGGCACTTCGTAAGCCGCAACGTCCGATGCGATCGGGTTGCTCCTCGGCGCCGCAGCTCGTCAGGAGGAGGCGCAGCCAGAGCAAGTGTAGGATCATTTCGAACCTGCTCGGCATCGCTCTTGATCCGTCAACGCTCACTTCCCACACGACAGCGATTGCGAGAGCGAACCTGAACGAACGGTCCGTTTCGGGACCCCGCATCACTCGGCTGAGCGACAGCTTTTAGGGCGCGTAGCGGACGCCCGGGTTTGGGTTTCCGATCTCATCACAAGACGGCCGGAAATGGATTGGTCACGCGCTCCGACCTTGTTCGGTACACCTGTGCTACGCGATTATCATCGGCACTCTCGGTCGATGACCGCCAGACGCCGCCAAATATACGATTCTGTACGTTCTGGCGTGATTGCCCCGTGATTACTTCTCGCCTACCGAATAGTTACGTCGCCTTAATTATCCATATAGTTCAATATCTTAGTAAGAATTTACCATAGGGCCTGGTACTTCCGCTATCTGCGCGTCTGATCGATCCACAGCAGCGGCTGGCGGACGGGGAAGTTGCGGATCACCTCACCGATCGCCGGATCGGGATTGAGGCCGCTCCAGATGCGCAGCCAATCGGGACGGTCGAGCGCGCGGGCGCCGAACAGCAAGGCCGGGTGGCGCACCGGGAAGCCGTCGAAATACTCGATGTCCTTCGCGAACGGCCATTTGGACTTGTCGGCGATATAGGGCGCCAAGAAGGCGATGGCCTGCCCGATCGAGCGGCCGTCCGGGGTGCGCCAGCCGATCAGATCGCCCTTCCCTTCCGACAACAGCCAGGCCGAGGCGGTGAGGACGTCGAGGTTGAACAGGCAATAGGCATAGGGCTTGGTCCGCGCGAGCTCGAGCGGCTGGCGGCCGTCGGGCGCGATCTGCGCGGGGATGATGACGGTCTTGAGCCGCTCGCGCGCGGCGGCCAGTACATCGGCGCGGCCAACGACTTTAGCGAAGGCGGCGGCTTGTAGCAGCCAGCAGGTGCCGTGATTGTTGGCCTGATCGCGCTCCTCGATCCCGAAAGGTGAGGTGGTGAGCCAGTCGAGATAGCGCGCGAACCAGTCCTCCACGCCCTTACGAATCGCAGCGTAGCCGGGGGCTTTGCGGCATGCGAACAGGCTGGCAGCCCGCGCGGCCTCGACGATCTGGAGCGTGTCGATCACCCCGATCGCGCGGCCGGTATTGACCCCGATGATCGCCTGCGCGTGCTGGAGATCGGGGTTCATGCGCGTCGCCGGATCGACGAACCAGGCGCGCAGATGCCGGATCGCAGCGGCGGCATAGCGCGCCTCACCAGTCAGATCCCAGGCGGCGGCGAGCATCGGCACGATCCGGCCGAAGCGGATCAGTGCGTCGCGATGCCCGTCGAACTTGTCGGGGTTGGAACGCCCGTCGCGGCGGACATAGGGTCCGCCGGGATTCGCCGGATCGGGCCACCAATAATCGCCTTCCGAATAATAATCGTGCCGCCCCGCCGGGCTGCGCGGAGCGGGGATCGCGGCGATGGTGCGGGGTGGCTCGGCAAGCATCGCCTGCGCCTGCGGGATGACCCGCCCCCGTTCGATCGCACGCAGGTCGAAGCCGGGCATGCGCGCCATCGCGGGCAGCGCAAGCAGCGGTGCGGCGAACAGGGTGCGGCGGAGGATCATCGCCGGTAGCGCAGCACCATGTCCCCGCCCGCCGCGCGCGGATAAGCGCCCGGCCCCCATGCCGCATCGGCGCGGGTGAGCAGGGCGTCGAGGCCCTGCGCGGGCCACTTCATCTCCTTGTACGGCCATTCGGTCTGCCGCCCGCGATAGGCCGCGACATAGGCGGTCGCCTTGCGCAACGACCGGCCCGCTACCTCGGCACCGTAGAGGTCGGTGCCGAGGCACGCGGCGCTGTCGGCGACGTGATAGGCGGCGTCGAGCGTGTAGATCGAATAATGGAAGCTGCGGGTGCGGATCAGCTCGTGCGGGAGCGCGCCCGAAGGATCGACCTGCGGCTCGATCCGCGCTTTGGCAAAAGCGCCGACGGCCTGCCGTGCCAGATCGTCTTGGCGCGCGAACAGCGCGAAACGCGCGATCTGGGCATCGTACCAGATGCCGTGATTATTGCGCGCGGCGGCCTCCGCCTTGCCGTTGGGGCTGGTGCGCATCCAGTCGACATAGCGCGCGAACCAGCCTTCCAGCGCCTTGACCTCGTCCGCCGACAGCGCGCCGGACGGTCCGATCAACCCGACCGCGTCGATCATCGCGATCAGGCCGCTGGTGTCGAGCACGCCCTCGGCGCGGCCCGTCTCCCGCCCCGGCACCGCCTGCGCATAGGTCATGTTGGGGTTCATTGCCGTCGCCGGATCGAGGAACCACGTCCGGATGAGCGCCGCGGCCTTGTCGGCATAGTTGCGGTCGCCGCTGTAATAATAAGCGAGACCGAGCGTGTCGGCGTCATCCGCCATCCGGCCCAGCGCGACGCGATCGAACCGGCCGGTCTCGCGTTCGGGATTCACCTGTCCGTCGCGGCGGATATAGGGACCGCCCGGGTTGGCGGGATCGGGCCACCAATAGGGCGCGAGGCTCATATAGTCGTGACGGTCGCCGGAGAGCGGCATGGTGCTCTTGTCGACGACGGAGCCGGGCTTGCGCGCGAGCGCCTGATCGGCGCGGGCAAGCAGCGCGCGATAGGCTTTGGCAATGACGGGATCGCTGACGAGCGACGCCTTGATCGCCGTCAACTCGTCGGGACGCAAAGTGAAGGTGCGCCGCCCGCCGAACGCCGCGGCATAGCCCTCGCTCGCGTGACAGACCGGCGTGGAAGGAAAAGCCGCCGCCGCGGATGGAACACCCGCAGCGGCGGTGGCGGCCAGAACCGAGAGAGGGATGGTCCAGCCCAGGTCGATCACAGCCGCGCTCCGAAGCATGATTTCATCCGAATCCTCCGAAGCTGGCCAATGGTGATTTCACAGATGTGTATGACAACTAAACCAACTCTGTCAATCAGGAGCGTGCCTAGTTGTACGACAACTGCCAGCCGAGCGCGATGACGCCGCGGGGTGCGGGTACCACCGTCCGGGCACAGCGAACCACCGTGGCAAAGGCGCCGGTCGGGGCGCGATACTCAGGGGATTGGGGTGTTCCTGCCGAGCAGCTGCCATAGCCATTGGCGGCGAACCCGCGCACCTCGCCGCTGGCGAACCGGACCCGCCCCGCCTGCACCGACGGCGTGCCGGAGAAGCTCGCAAATTCAAGCTCGACCTTCGCTACGCGCGCACCGGGTGCGAGACGGAGCCGGTCGCTTCGGGTGATCCGGCCGGGGGCGAGCGTGTAGCGCGTCTCGATGCTCGCGCGGCGATCAGACCGCGCATCGTCCTTGCCCATTCGGTCGAGCGCGTCCTGTCGCCAGCTAACTTCGGTCACCGCACCGCGGCGGGTAACGCGCACATCCTTGAAGAAAGCGAGCGGCATCAGCACCGATCCGTCCGTCAGCGTGATGCGCGGGATCAGGTGCGGATAGGTCGCGTCCGCCGATCCGGCGAGCATCCCGGGAGAGAAGGGCACCGGGAAATAGGGGTTGTGCAGATGCTGCCCTTCGGCCCCGTTGATCATCGGCAGGCCGATCAGCCGGCCGCGATCGCGCACCGTGACCAGCGCGCGGTCATACGCGCCCCGCGCGAACCAGGTGACGATCGAGCGCGGCAGCGTCTCCAGCCACTTCGCGTAGCCGGAATCGGGCGCGCGACCGGCATAGCCAAGCCGGTTCCAGATCGCGTTGGTGTAGATATGCTGGCGCGCGAGACTGAGATTCTCGCCGAAGATGCGATGGATGCCGCGATAGGCGTCGGTGCGCCGCCCCTGCCCCCACAGGTCGACCGATCCGGTCACCGGGTTGACCCAGAAGTCCATATAGCGCGCGCTGATCCGGCTGGAGAAGGCATAGGCCATGCGCTCCTCCTGCGGCGTCAGCACCTTGAGCAACGCGGCAGCGGTCAGCACCTCGACAAAAGCGGACTCGCCATAGGCGCCGATGCTGCGGCCATATTCGAACCCCTCGCCCGTCAGGTTGAAGCGCGGCAGCAGCAGGTCGACCGACTTGCGCAGCCAGCCCTTGACCTCGTCGCTCGGCGTCATGCCGGTCTCGATCAGCCGGTGCGCGATCTCGCCGATCAGCAGCACCGAATAGCGGTCGAACCGGCCCTTGCCCTCGGTCTCGTCGGCAAAGCCGAACTCGCCCGAATATTTGCGGTAATGATCGAGCGTGCGGGCAAGCAACTGATCGCCGCCGCTGGCGTCCTCCCAGCCCATGAGATGGCGCAGGCGCGCGATCGAAAAGGCAACGCCATAATAATTGTTGGGCAGATCGATCAGCGTCAGGTCGGGCCGCACGAAGCGGCGCCAGTCGAGCCGTTGCTTGAGTTTCGCCAGCGTTTCGGGACGAAGCGCGCGGGTCAGCAGTCCGCGTTCGTTGAGATCGTGCAGCGCCGAGACGTAATAATAGATGCCCCAGCTGTCGTTGGTGTCCTCGAGCGTCAGTTCGGCGATATCGGCAAAGTCGCGCAGCCGCTGGTCGAGCCGCGGATCACCCTTCTCGAGCGTGGTGATGCGATAGGCCATTGCCGCGGCGATCTTGCCGGGCAGGAACTTGTCACCGCTCTTGAACACCTCGACACCGCCGAGCTTCATGCCGCGTTTCTCGCGCAGCAGCTGCTCGATCAGCGTCTCGATCTGCGGCATCAGACGGGTGCGGACGGTGCGGTCCATCGGCGCGACATCGGCGGCATAGACCGGGCCGTGCGGCTTGCCCGCCCAGCGATCGGCCGGCGACGCATTGGCCATGAGCAGCGCGGCAAACACGGGTACGCAAACCAGCTTCCGCATCAGCGCTTCGCCTTGCGCGCCAGATCGTACATCGCGGTGCCGGCGAGGATGAAGGCGCCCGATCCGTAGAATTGCGTCTCCGTTGCAGAGACGCTGTCGGGCCGGTCGCCGACCAGCTGCACCCAGCCGAGCATCCCGTCAGGCTGGACGGCGCGGCCCAACGCATCCCACCCCTTGATCGCCCCGGGCTGATACGCGCCGCGATCGAGCAGCCCGGCGTCGATTCCCCAGGCAAAGTCATACGTGAAGCAGGCGGTACCGCCCCATGTGGCGGGGTATCCGGGACTATTGCCGCG
>CAZBYE010000013.1:0-27424 GCA_964496045.1 uncultured Stakelama sp. | reverse complement strand
CCGCGATCCCGCTGATGCTCGCCTTCGGTACGGGGGCGGAACTGCGCCAGCCGCTGGGCGTCGCGGTGGTCGGCGGGCTGGTCATCAGTCAGGTGCTCACCCTCTTCTCCACCCCCGTCGTCTATCTGGCGCTCGACCGTCTCTTCCACCGGGCACGCCCGGCCAGGACGCCGCGCCTCAAGACCATGCTCGAAGGCGCCATGGCATGACCCGCCCCCTCCTTTTCTCCTTCCCCCTTCTCGCGATTCTCGCCGGTTGCGCGCATACCCCCGCCGCACCCCTCACTCCCGGCAACCTGCCTGCCCGCTGGGAGGCGGCAACCCCGATGCCGACTGGCGAGATACCCGGCGCGTGGTGGTCGAGCTTCAATGATCCCGCGCTCGACGGCCTGATCGACAGCGGACAGCAGCATAATGTCGATCTGCGCATCGCGGCCGAACGCGTGATTGCCTCCCACGCGCTCCGCCGTGCCGCCACCGCCGGGTTATTCCCAGAGGTCAGCGCGGAGGCCGGCGTCACCGCAGCCCGCCGCGCGACCGGCGATTCCGCCAGCATCGGCCTCGGCGCAAGCTGGGAACCCGATATCGGCGGGCGCCTGTCCGCCGCCGTCCGCGCCGCGCGCTCCGACGCCAGCGCCACCGCCGCCGATGCCGAAACGGTCCGGCTGCTGCTGATCGAGGAAATCGCTCGCGCCTATATCGACTATCGCCTGCAGCGCGCGCTGATCGCACTGACCACGCGCACCGTCACGGCGCAGGAGGAAACGCTGCGCATCACGCGCGACCGTTTCGAGTTCGGCATGGCGAGCGCGCTCGATGTCGAGCGTGCCTCGGCGCTCGTCTCGCAGACCCGTTCGGAACATGCCGTGGCGAGCGAGGCGGCAGACGCCGACCGGTTCCGCCTCGCCTATCTGCTGTCGGCAACGCCCGGGGACATGACCGCGCGGCTGGCGACCAGCGACACGATCCCCGCCGCTGATCCGCTCGCGGTGCTGCGCTCGCCCGCCGACGTTCTCGCCGCGCGGCCCGATATCCGTGCGGCCGAGGCGCGCTATGCCGCAACGGCCGCTCGGCGCGACGGCACCGCGGGACTGCGCCTGCCCTCCTTGTCGTTGTCGGGGCTGATCGGCCTGGACGCGGGCGGGGTCGGCAGCCTGCTCGACGGTGGCACGACGATCGCCTCGGTTGCCGCCGCACTGGTGCTCCCGGTGCTCGACTTCGGGCGGCGGCGCGCGGAACTCGACGCCGCGGATTCGCAGCTGCGTCAGGCCGGCCTCGATTATGAGCGCGTCGTGCGCGGCGCGTTTCAGGAAACGCAGACCGGGATCGTCTCCTATCTTCAGGGTCAGGTGCGCGAACGCGAGCTGGGCCGGGCGATGGCGGCCGCGCGGCGGGCGGCGGAATTGTCGCAGCTCCAATATCGCGAAGGGACGCTCTCGCAGCTCGAGGTTCTCGACGCCGCCCGAACTGTCTATCAGGCGGAGCGGGATCATGCTCGGGCGTTGGCGGATGTGTCGGCGCGGCTGGTCTCGCTCCACCGGCAGCTGGGCGTCGCGCCCGCCGCGCCGGCAACGGGAACCGGAGGCGTCGGCACGGTGCAGTGAAGATTCTGATCGTCGAGGACGAAACCAAGACCATCCACTATCTGCGCCGCGGCCTTGCGGAACAGGGTTACGCCGTCGATTATGCGACCGACGGCGAGGACGGTCTGCACCTTGCGCGCACCGGCGCATATGATGCGATCGTGCTCGACGTGATGCTGCCCAAGCTCGACGGCATCTCGCTGCTCGCAGCGCTGCGTGTAGAACGCGACACGCCGGTGATCATGCTCACCGCCCGCGACACGGTCGATGATCGCCTGCGCGGGCTCGGCGCGGGCGCCGACGATTATCTGGTCAAGCCTTTCTCCTTCCTCGAGCTGCTCGCCCGGTTGCAGGCGATCGTGCGCCGCGGCCGCGGGCAGGAGGCGACGCAGGTCAGGATCGCCGATCTGCATGTCGACCTGATCGCACGGCGCGCGATGCGCGGGCGGCGGCGGCTGAACCTGACCGCCAAGGAGTTCGCATTGCTCGCACTGCTTGCCCGGCGGCGTTCGCAGATCGTCTCCAAGACGATCATCACCGAACTGGTCTGGGACATTAATTTCGATACCAACACCAATGTTGTCGAGGTCGCGATTAAGCGGCTGCGCGCCAAGCTCGAAGCCCCGGGCGAAGACAAGCTGCTGCACACGGTGCGCGGCATGGGTTATGTGCTCGAACCGCGCGACGAGGCCGCGGCATGACGCGCTCGATCGCCGGCCGGCTGGCGCTGATGTTCGGGGTGGCGGTGACCCTGGTCTCCACCATCGCCGGCATCGCGCTGTTCGCCTTCCAGTCGGAACAGCTGCATCATCACAAGCGCGAGGAACTGGGCGCTCGCTTCCAGATCGTCGAGCGCATGGTGAAGGATTCGATCTACGCCTATAAATGGCCCTTCATCGCCGCCAAGCTCCAGGATTTCACGCCGCCGGACGGCAGCCTCTATTTCGTCGTCGAAAGCGTCGACCCGCGTTTCACCTTTCGTCCCGAAGCGCTTGCCGGCGCGCAGTGGAAGGGGCCGCGCGACGGGTTCGGCAAGGTCATCGTGTCCGATCAGAAATATCTGACGCTCGCACGCACGGTCCCCGCGGCCGGCGAGCGCCCGGACGTCCGCCTGATCATCGCGTCGCGCAGCAAATATGTCGATGAGACCGAGACCGGGCTTGCCATCGGCATCGCAGTCATATCGCTCCTCGCCATCGCCGCCGTCGCGGCGCTGGGCTGGTGGATCGCCCGGCGCAGCCTCGCCCCGGTCGATCGTCTGTCCGAACATGCCCGGCTGCTCGGGGCCGAGAATCTGGCGCAGCGCCTGCCGACGGAAACGCTGCCCGCCGAACTCTCGGGACTGGTCCTGTCGCTCAACGATGCGCTTGATCGCGTCGCGGACAGCTATCAGCGGCTCTCGACCTTCAACGCCGATGTCGCGCATGAATTGCGCACCCCGCTCGCCAACATGATCGGGGGCACGCAGGTCGCGCTGTCGCGCGACCGCCCGGTGCGCGAGCTTGAGGAAGTGCTCCAGTCCAACCTCGAAGAGCTCGACCGGATGCGCCGCATCGTCAACGACATGCTCTTCCTGGCACGCGCCGATCAGGGCGAGGTGGCGGCCAACCTCACCACCTGCTCGCTCGCCGAGGAGACGCGCAAGAGCGCCGAGTTCATGGCCCCAGTGTTCGAGGAAGCGGGCGTCACGCTGGAAATCGACGGCGATGCGCAGGTTCCGATCGAACGCGCGCTATTCGGGCGCGCGATGACCAATCTGCTCGACAATGCGGTCCGCCACGGCGCAACGCCCGGCCGGGTCACGGTCAAGATCATCCACGAAGACGAAGTCGCCTCCATCAACGTCTCCAACCCTGGCGCACCAATCGATCCCATCCATCTCGACCGCATCTTCGACCGCTTCTACCGAATCGATCCCGCGCGCTTCAACGATGGCGAAAGCCACGGCTTCGGACTTGCGCTGGTCAAGGCAGTCGCCCGCATGCATGGCGGATCGGTCTTCGCTCACAACGAACCCGGCCGAATCTGCATCGGTTTCACCGTGTCGCGCACCGAGCAGTTCAAACGGAAATCGCAATATTGCTGACGTTGATAGCGCAGCGTGCTGGCGGTCTCCTCTCCGACCGGTGCGTTCGCTTCTGGTAACTGGGTGTACCGAATTCACCGGAGCAATCGGGCGGGAAGCCGATATCAGAAATAGATCCCCAAACGGCCGCTACGCGCCCTCATAGCGGTCATTTTTGCAGCCGGTGAGCGATCCTGAAAGCGGCCGTTTCCTTCAGATGTGGCTCGGGTACCTGGCATTCTCCGATGAAAATCAAGGATTCATCGAGGCTCGTCGCGACCGCGCCGATAGATGAGAACAAGAGGATTTTGTTCAAAACGGATGCATCTCCGTGTTTTCTACACTTTCAGTTTACCGCTGTGGGCGAACATGCCTTCAAGTTTCGAGAGTCGGCGAGGAAATTAATTTCGATTTTGAAATAGTTGCAGCCTCCTCGCCCTCGCCTCGTTGCCGTACGACAGAGCCAGCTTCACGCGTTGAATGCTCGAATGTTCGGATGATGCCTGGCTAGGGTCCGGGGGTACGATATGAAGATTGAGCTGATCGACAAGCAGACCGGCATGATCACCCTAGCGTCCAGCGACGCTATTCAAATCAACTCGCCGACCATTCTGCGGATCCATATTGACCGAGCCGATGTCGCCGATGTCAGTCGGGAGGGTAACGATCTTCTTATCCGCCTGACCAATGGCGAAATCATCCGCGTCGAAGGCTTTTATTCCCTTGAACAGGTCAATGCGAATGACCTGGTGCTGCTCGACGATCAAGGCAGTCAATGGCTGGTAACGCCCGGTTACGACGGCACGAAATACACACTCCTCAACGACCTGGACGAACTGATGGCCGCTGGCGACAGCGGCACCTTGTCCACATCGAAATCGGCGCTTCTCGGCTTGCTGAGCTTTGGCGGTGTTACCGCCATTGGGCTTGCGGATTCCGCGGACGATGGTGACGCTGACGCTGACGCTGACGCTGACGCTGACGCTGACGCTGACGCTGACGCTGACGCCGACGCCGATGCGGATGCGGATGCGGATGCGGATGCGGATGCGGACGCTGACGCTGACGCTGACGCTGATGCGGATGCCGACGCCGATGCGGACGCTGACGCCGATGCGGACGCTGACGCTGATGCGGACGCGGACGCGGACGCTGACGCTGACGCTGACGCTGATGCGGATGCGGATGCGGATGCTGATGCTGATGCTGATGCTGACGCTGACGCTGATGCGGATGCGGATGCGGATGCGGATGCGGATGCTGATGCTGATGCTGACGCTGATGCGGATGCGGATGCGGACGCTGACGCAGATGCTGACACCGAAGCGCCGCCGCCGCCGCTCGCACAGGTCAGCGCGAACGGCGCCGCCGTCACGGGCTCGGGCGAGCCTGGTGCGCGTGTCGAGGTACGCTCTGCTGCGGGCGCGCTGCTCGGCAGCGCTACGGTGGCTGCGGATGGCAGCTACAGCGTAGCGTTGACCCCGGGGCAGACCAATGGCGAGAGGCTCACCGTCACTCAGGCGGACGCTGCGGGCAATGTCTCCGGACCGACCAGTGCACTCGCGCCCGATCTCACCGCGCCTCCCGCGCCGGATGCCGATATCGACGCCGCCGGCGTGGTGGTGAGCGGCACGGGCGAACCGGGGGCCACCGTTACCGTGCGCGACGGCAGCGGCGCCGCAATCGGCTCCGGCGTTGTCGCTGCCGACGGCAGCTTCTCCATTACCCTTGCTGCCCCGCGCACCAATGGTGAGGCGCTCACCGTCACCCAGACCGACGCTGCGGGCAACCAGTCGCCGCCTGCGGCGCTGACCGCGCCGGACACGACCGCGCCCGGGGCGCCCGCCGCCACGATCTCGGCCGACGGAACTGTGGTGACCGGCACCGGTGAGCCCGGCGCCACCATTACTGTGCGCGACGCCGCAGGAAACCCCATCGGCTCGGCCGTGGTCGCCGCCGACGGCAGCTACAGCGCAACGCTCTCGCCGGCACAGATCACCGGCGCACCGGTTAGCGTGGTGCAGGCGGATCCGGCCGGCAATGTCTCGCCGCCGACCCAGCTGCCCTCGCCCGATCTGACGCCCCCCGCCAATCCGTCCGCCGCGATCTCCGCTGATGGCGCCACGGTTACCGGTACTGGTGAGCCCGGGGCGATCGTCGAGGTGCGCAATGCCGCCGGCACGTTGATCGGCACGGGAACGGCGGGCGCGGACGGCAGCTTCACGATCACCCTTAGCCCCGCTCAGACCAATGGCGAGGCGATCGCCGTGCGGCAGCTCGACGGGGCCGGCAATGCTTCGCCCGACACGCCGCTGGTCGCGCCGGACCTGACCCCGCCTGCCGCCCCGATGGGAACGGTGAACGGCGACGGCACCCTGATCACCGGTACCGGTGAGCCGGGCGCAACGGTCACCGTGCGCGGCCCGGGCGGCACCGTGATCGGCTCCGCGACGGTCGCCGCTGACGGAAGCTACAGTGTGACGCTCAGCCCGGCACAGGCCGATGGTCAGCAACTCAGCGTCACTCAGGCGGATGCCGCGGGCAATGTCTCGCCGCCGCTCGGCGTGGCTGCACCTGATATCACCCCGCCGCCGGCGCCAACGGCAGCGATTGATGCCACTGGCCAGGCCATCAGTGGTACGGGCGAGCGAGGGGCCACCGTCACGGTTCGCGACGGCTCAGGCACCGTGCTGGGCACTGCGGTCGTCAATGCGCAGGGCAATTATCTGGTCACGCTCAGCCCCGCGCAGGTCGACAGCCAGACGCTGTCGGTGACGCAGACCGATGCCGCCGGGAATCCATCCGCGGCGACGCCGGTGACCGCACCGGATCTCACTGCACCAGCTGCGCCGACCCTGACAGTGGCTGCCGACGGCGAGTCGGTTAGCGGCACCGGTGAACCCGGCGCGACCGTCACCATCCGCGACCCGCTCGGTGTGGTGATCGGCACCGCGACGGTTGCGCCCAATGGCACCTATGTCGCGGCGATTGCGCCGCCGCAGATCGACGGCGAACTGCTCGAGGCGCGGCAAACCGATCCGGCAGGCAATGTCTCGCCCCCGGTGACTGCGCCTGCGCCCGATCTGGTCCCCGACACCGGCCCGGACGCGCCCACCGCGGCGGTGTCGGCGGATGGCACGGCGGTGACCGGGCTGGCCGAACCCGGCGCGACCGTTCGCGTGACCGGCCCGGGCGGCGTGCCACTCGGCACGGCGACTGCGGGCATCGACGGCAGTTACAGCGTCACGCTCGTCCCGCCGCAGACCAATGGCGAGACCGTACGCGTCACGCAGACCGATGGAGACGGCAACGTCTCACCGCCCGCTACCGCATTTGCGCCAGACCTGACGGCGCCGGCCGCGCCGACCGCGGATCTGGACGATACGGGTTCGATCGTGACCGGCACCGGTGAGCCTGGTGCGACGATCACCGTTACCGCGCCTGGCGGCGTCGTGATCGGCACCGCCACGGTCAATGCTGCAGGCAACTACACCGCCTTGCTTTCGCCGACGCAGACCAATGGCGAGCAGCTTAGCGTGCGACAGGCTGACGCGGCGGGTAACATCTCGCCGCCGGTCCCGCTGACCGCGCCCGATTTCACCGCACCCGCCGCGCCGACTGCGACCGTCGATGCCGATGGCGACACGGTCACGGGCACCGGTGAGCCGGGTGCAACGGTGACGATTACCGACCCTGATGGAACGCCGATCGGAACAGCCGTCGTCGCAGGCGACGGCACCTTCACCGCGACGCTCAGCCCCGCTCAGACCAATGGGGAACTCCTGCGCGTCGTGCAGGCGGATGCGGCTGGCAATCTCTCTCCGCCCGCATCCGCCGCCGCACCGGACCTCACCGCGCCGCCGGCGCCTTCGGCGACGGTCTCGCCGGACGGCACGACGGTCACCGGTAGTGGTGAGGCGGGCGCCACCGTCACCGTGCGGGGCCCCGGCGGTACGCCGCTCGGCTCCGCTGTGGTCGCCCCTGACGGCAGCTATACCGTCACGCTCGTTCCGCCTCAGGCGAATGGCGAGGCGCTGAGCGTCACGCAGGCTGACGGTGCGGGCAATGTCTCCCCGCCCGCCAGCGTGATCGCACCCGATCTGACTGCACCCGATGCGCCCACCGCAACCGTATCGCCCGACGGTACGGCTGTGGCCGGCACCGGTG
The DNA here is from genome assembly GCA_964496045.1 of uncultured Stakelama sp. Classification (GTDB taxonomy): domain Bacteria; phylum Pseudomonadota; class Alphaproteobacteria; order Sphingomonadales; family Sphingomonadaceae; genus Sphingomonas. The sequence continues at coordinate 19,610 of CAZBYE010000013.1, read as the reverse complement.
AACCGGGGGCGACCGTCACCGTCACTGCGCCGGGCGGGGGCGTGATTGGCACCGCGGTGGTTGCCCCCGATGGCAGCTACAGCGTGCCGCTCACTCCGGCTCAGGCCAATGGCGAGCAACTCGGCATCACCCAGGCCGATCCGGCGGGCAATGTTTCGCCGCCGGCCTCGGCGACTGCGCCGGACATCACGGCACCGGCCGCGCCGACGCTCGTGATCGGTGCCGACGGGGCTACGGCCAGCGGCACCGGCGAACCCGGTGCGTCGGTCACGATCCGCGATCCGCTGGGTGTCGTGATCGGCACGGCGGTGGTCGCGGCGAATGGCAGCTACAGCGCGACACTTGCGCCGCCGCAGGTCGATGGCGAGTTGCTGACTGCCACGCAGACCGATGCCGCAGCGAACGCATCGCCTCCGGCGAGCGCAACAGCGCCTGACTTCACCGCGCCGGATGCGCCGACTGCCACGGTTTCGGCTGATGGCACGCAGGTGACCGGTACTGGTGAGCCCGGCGCGTCGATCGTCATTACCGATCCCGATGGTGTGGTCGTCGGTGTTGCAACGGTGGCACCGAACGGCAGCTACACCGCGACGCTCTCACCGCCGCAGGTCGACGGGGAACTGCTGACTGCGGTCCAGACCGACCCGGCCGGCAACGACTCACCTCCGGCGACGGCGACCGCGCCCGACCTGACCGCGCCTGACGCGCCGACCGGCACCGTTGCGCCTGACGGCGCGAGCGTGACCGGCACCGGCGAGCCGGGTGCGACGATCACCGTCACCGGTCCCGGCGGCGCGACGATCGGCACTGCCCTGGTGGCTGCCGACGGCAGCTACACGGCAACGCTTGTTCCACTGCAAAGGAATGGTGAGCAACTCGGGATCGTACAGTCCGATGCGGCCGGCAACGACTCGCCGCCGCTGGCGGTTACCGCGCCCGATCTCACCGCGCCCGATGCCCCGACAGCCACGATCAGCGCGGACGGCACGAGCGTGACCGGCACCGGTGAACCCGGCGCTACGGTACGCATTACCGGTCAGGGAGGAGCGATCGTCGGCACCGCCGTCGTGGCCGCCGACGGGAGCTATACTGCGACGCTCAGCCCGGCGCAGGCCAATGGCCAGACGTTGTCTGCGACGCAAGCGGACGTTGCGGGCAATGTCTCGCCCGCAATCCCGCTGACCGCGCCTGACATCACCGCGCCGCCGGCTCCGGTCGCGACGGTGTCGCCGGATGGGACGGCGGTGACGGGGACGGGCGAGCCGGGCGCGACCGTCACGGTTCGCGGCGCGGGCGGCGCGGTCCTGGGCACCGCCATTGTGGCGGCAGACGGCAGCTACAGCGTGCCGCTCACCCCGGTCCAGGCCAATGGCGAACAACTGGCCGTGCGGCAGGCCGATGCGGCGGGCAACGTCTCTCCGGCAACCCCGGCGCTGGCGCCGGACATCACCGCGCCACCGGCTCCGGCCGCGTCGGTATCGCCTGACGGCGCGCTGGTTACCGGCACCGGCGAGCCCGGCGCGACGGTGACCGTGCGCGATCCGGGCGGAACGATCATCGGAACGGCCGTGGTCGCGGCCAATGGCAGCTACAGCGTGACCCTGACCGTGCCGCAAGACAATGGACAGGTGCTTGCCGTCACGCAGGCAGACGCCGCCGGCAACATCTCGCCGCCGACCAATCCGATCGCCCCCGACGGCACCGCGCCGCCAGCACCGACTGCGACCGTCACTGCGGATGGCGGGGCGGTCACGGGTACCGGCGTCGCCGGATCGACGATCACTGTGCGTGACCAGTTGGGCGGGGTGCTCGGCACCGCGATTGTCGCCGTGGACGGCAGTTATACTGCAACGCTGACGCCTCCGCAGCGCAATGGCGAGCTGCTCGGCGTCACCCAGACCGATGGTGCGGGCAATGTCTCGCCGCCCGTACCCGCGATCGCGCCGGATCTCACCGCGCCCGACGCTCCGACGCTTGCAGTCTCCGGCGATGGCACCGTCGTCACCGGCACGGGCGAGGTCGGCGCGACCGTGCGCATCACCGATCCTGCCGGCAATCTGATCGGCACGGCGATCGTCGGCGCCAATGGCAGCTATACGGCGACGCTCACCACGCCGCAGGCCAATGGCGAAACGGTCAGCGCGACGCAGGCTGACGGGGCGGGCAATGTCTCGACGCCGGCCAGTACGGTCGCGCCCGACATCACTGCCCCGCCGCCGCCGTCAGCGCTCGCGGTTTCGGCCGACGGCACCACGCTGACTGGCACCGGCGAACCCGGAGCGACCGTCCAGGTGCGCAACGGGGCAGGGACCGTCGTCGGCACCGGTATGGTCGCCGGCGATGGCAGCTTCTCGATCGGGCTTACGCCGGCCCAGGTCTCCGGCGGTACGCTCGGGGTGACTCAGGCCGACGCCGCGGGCAATCGCTCGGGCGCCGCCAATGTCGCCGCGCCGTTCGATATCGATGCGTTCGACAATAGCGATACCGTCAATATCGACCTGCTGCCCGTCACGACCAGCGTGAACCATGGTAATGCGGAGTATCTGGCGCTGGTCTCGCTCGGCCTGCTCGACCTTGATGCGCAGGTGCTGGGCACGCCCAGCGTCCAGTTCACCGTGGCCGATGGGCACAGCCTTGATGCGAGCTTCACCTATGACGCGCTGCTGAATATCGGCGTGCTCAGCGGCTATACGGTGATCGTGCAGCGCTTCGACGGCACCAACTGGGTCGCGGTCGAGGGGCCGGGCAACAGCACGCTGCTCCAGCTTAGTCTGCTCAATGGCAATCTTGTCGCGAACGAGACGCTGGGGCCGGGCGACTATCGCGCGTTCCTGACCTTCCAGGGCGCGGCCGGGGTCGGGCTGCTCGGCACCCTCAACGTCAGCGGCACGGATTCGGACTTCACCGAGATCGGCGGCATCGCGCCGGGTACGGCGACCGGCAATGTCATCACCGATCCCGGCTCCGGCGGTGAGATCGACGTGGTCAGCCCGGGCACAGTGGTGACCAGCGTCACCGTCAACGGCGTGACCACGCAGGTTACCGTCGACGGGACTGTCGTGAACGGCGCCTACGGCACGCTCACCATCAACCGCGATGGCAGCTACAGCTATACGCCGAGTGCGAGCGCGTCGGTGATCGGGCAGACCGACATCTTCACCTACACGCTGCGCGATCCCAGCGACGGCGAGCTGGAGAGCGCAACGTTGTCGATCACGATCGGCAGCGACGACGTCACCGCCGCGCCGGTCGCGGCGAACGACAGCGCGGTCGCGGGTGTGAGTTACGAGAATGTCGTGACCGATGTGCCCGCGGCGCTCGAGTTCAGCTTCAACACCCCGGGCGCGCTCGTGCTGCCGGTCACGCGCGAGGGCAGCGACACCTTCACCGTCGCCGCGAACAGCAGCGCCGACATCACGATTACTGCGATCCGCACCGGCCTGCTCTCGCTGCTGCCGACCTACACGATCACGGTCTACGACGCCGGCGGCACCGTCGTCGGAACGGTGACCCAGACCGCGGTGGCGGGGCTGCCGCTCGGCTCGGGCATCAGCTTCACCCTCCAGGATCTTCCGCCCGGTGTCTATAATTACACCGTGTCCAGCACCAATATCGTCGGCACCGGCTATGGCACCAGCGTCTATGTCGCAGAGAGCGTGACGCATCTCGATCAGTTCGTCGCGACCGGGGCGACGCCGGCCACCGGTGACCTGCTCGACAATGATGCGGTCGGCAGCGCGTTCGCGACCGTGCGTATCCAGACGCCGGGCGGGTTCACCGAGATCGGCGACACCCCCGTCACCGTCAGCGGCGTGTACGGTACGCTGACCGTCGATGAGACGGGCAACTATGTCTATACCCCGCATGCCAACCTCGCCTACGCGCCGGCAGACCTGTCGGAGAGCTTCACCTACCAGATTGTCCAGCCGGGCGGCGCGGTCTCGACCGCAACGCTCACCGTGACGATCGACATGCCCGCCGACGGGCCGGCCGAGCCGCTCTCGGTCACGATGGTGCTCGACGATTCGGGCTTCGATACCATCACGCTCGACACGCTGATCGGCGGTCATGTGCAACCCAATGACGATCTGGCAAGTATCAGCAAGTTCGATAGCCTGGCCCATGAAATGTTCGAGGGGCAGGGTGAACTTGATAAGGTACTTGAAACCTATCTCGGACGCAGCGACACCGAACAAACGGACAAGCCGCTGACCCGCGATGATCTGGTGCATGAATACCATGCGCAGGACGTGCTAAGTCAACTTCCGATCAATGATGAGATTGATAAGATCAATGCCGGAAGTAATACGGGTGGATATCCTTGATTGATTAAATCGATCAAGGTTATATATTAGCGCAATTGTTAGTTCGTTAGTTAACTTTTAACGATCATTTGCAAATCTGGTGTCGGTCAGAGAGGATCGGCACGATGGTTGGCTTTCATCGTCGCTTCGGGCTGTGCGGCGTTCTTGGCGCAACGGCGACGGCAATTGCTACGCTTGTGTCCAATGCACTGGCGCAACAGTCCGAAACAATAACGCTCGAGGGGGCAGCGCTGGAGGCTGTCGCCTGGCACCCCTCGCTCAGCCAGGCAGCTGGCACGTTCAACGCACGCGGCGAGGACGTCAACGTCGCCCGCGCCGCCTATTCCCCGCAGATCAACGCCGGTGTCGGCATGGGCTATGACAACAACCTCGGCGCGAACTGGCGCCCGCGCCCGCAAGTCGGCGCGTCGCAGATGTTGTTCGACTTCGGCAAGACTCGCGCCACCGTCGACGCGGCGCAGGCCGACACGCGTGCCGGACGCGCCGAACTGCTGCTCGCGACCGATTTGCTGCTGCGCGAAACTGGCCTGGCCGTGATCGAACTGCAGCGCGCCAACGCCCTGCGCGTCGTCGCGATTGCACAGCTCGAACGCGTCGGTCAGATCAATCGCATGGTTCGCGCCCGCTATGAGCTGGGGGCGGCGACCAAGTCGGACGCGTTGCAGGCACAGGCCCGGCTCGAGGCCGCGCAAGCGACGCTCACCCAGATCGAGGCCGAAAAGCGCCGCTGGGGCAGCAATCTCACCTATCTGACCGGGCGCAAGGCGCCGCCAGCGGCCTCGGCCGCGGTACCGGCGTGGCTGGGTGAAAGCTGCTCGCGTGCATCGCCGTCGATGGACGAGATCCCCGCGGTGATGATCGCCGACGCGCTCAAGGAACGTGCTTCCGCGGACGTGCGGCGCAGCCAGGCAGAGCGCAAGCCGACGATCGCGTTTGGCGGGGACGCGGCCACCGACCTGCTCTCGCCGTTCGGCACCCGCAGCACCTATAATTTCGGGCTGCGCGTCACGACCAACGTCTTCAACGGCGGCGCATCGCGTGCCCGCGCGCGGGGGGCGAGCTATGCCGCCGGCGCCGCCGATGCCGCAGCGGAACGCGCGCGGACCGAGGCCGGCCAGCGGCTGAGCGAAGCGCAGCAGCAGGTCGCCGGGCTCGGCCAGCTGCTCGCCACGCTGGGCTCGCGTGAAAAGAACATGGAGCAGACGGGCAAGCTCTACCGGCTTCAGTATCTCGATATGGGCACGCGCACGCTGGTCGACCTGCTCAACGCCGAGCAGGAGTTGCATCAGGTGCGTTTCGACGCCGCCAACACGGTCCACGACCTGCGCCGCCTGCAGATGGAATGCCTCCATTATTCGGGGCGCGCGCGGCAGATGTTCGGGCTGACCGGAAAGACCGTGCGGGGGGTGACACTGTGAACGCGCACGCCACCTTCCTTCTGCCGCTGCAAGAAGCAGCGCCGATCGAAGGCTGGCTCGAGATGTTGAGTCTGGCCGCACGCCATTTCCGCTTGCCCGTTTCGGAGCAGCGCGCCCGGCTTGCCGGGCTATGGCGGAGCGAGAACGGCGAGGAAGAATGCGTGCGGGCGATCGCGCGCGCCAATGGGCTTTCGCTGCGCGTGGTCGATCCGTCTGCGATGCGGCTGGACAGCTGGCGCCTGCCGGTGATCGTCAAGCTGTCGAGCGGCGATCTCGTACTGGTCACTGCGATCGACGCCTATGAAGCCGCGGCCTGCTATGTCGCGGGCGAAGGCGGAATCGAGGCCCGGCTTCCGCTCGCCGATATCAAGCATTTCGCGGCGAGTTATTTCGTGCCGCGCCCGCTGCGCTCGGCGCCTGATGCGCGGGTCGACACCTATATCCGCCCGTTCGAAGAAAGCTGGCTGCGCCGCATCCTTGCGCGCGACGCCTATGCCTATGGCCATGTTGCGGTGGCTTCGCTCGTCACCAACTGCCTCGGACTCGCCGGCGTGCTGTTCTCGATGCAGGTCTATGACCGCGTTGTACCGGCCGGATCGTTGCCCACGCTCTATATCCTGTTCGCGGGGGTGATGATCGCGCTGCTGTTCGACTTCCTGTTGCGCCGGCTGCGCACCAATCTGGTCGATGTGCTCGGCAAACGCGCGGACCTGCGCATCTCGGATGTCGTTTTCGGTCATGCCCTGCGGGTGCGCAACCGCGAGCGGCCGAGTTCGACCGGCACCTTCATCGCGCAGCTTCGCGACCTCGATCAGGTACGCGACCTGCTCACCTCGACCACCGTGTCCGCGGTCGCTGACCTGCCTTTCTTCCTGCTGTTTGCCGGTGTGCTTTTCTATATCGGCGGATTGCTCGCGCTGGTCCCGCTCGCCGCGCTGGTGCTGATGACGCTGCCCGGCTTGCTGCTGCAGCGGCGGCTGCGCGCGCTCGCGACCGAAGCGATGCGCGAAAGCTCGCTGCGCAACGCGATGCTGATCGAGGCAGTTCAGGGCATCGAAGATCTCAAGGCGCTGCAGGCCGAGGAACGGTTCCAGCGCCAGTGGAACCATTACAATGCGGTGGCGGGTGAGGCGCAGCTCAAGTTGCGCAGCCTCACCAACGGCCTCACCGCATGGACTCAGAACGTTCAGGCCGCCGCCTATGCCGCGGTGATCCTGATCGGCGCGCCGATGGTGATCGCAGGCGACCTCACTACCGGCGGCCTCATTGCCGCATCGATGCTGGGGTCGCGCATGATGGGGCCGATGGCGCAGGTGACCCAGTTGCTCAGCCGCTGGCAGCACGCACGCATCGCGATGGGCAGCCTCGACCAGATCATGGCGCTTCCGGTCGATACCGCCGACGCGACTCAGCGCATCCCGCTCGCCGCCGCTACGGGGCAGTTCACGATCCGTGCCGGCGTGTTCGGCTATGGCGAGGCCAACGCCCCGCCCGTACTTCAGATCGACTCGCTCGATATCGCGGCGGGGGAGAAAGTCGCGATCCTCGGTCGCAACGGCGCCGGCAAGTCGACCCTTCTTCAGGGGTTGTCGGGCATGCTCCAGCCGTTGTCGGGGGAAGTATTGCTCGACGACCTCACGCTGCATCAGATCGACCCGGCCGATGTCCGCCGCGACGTCGGGCTGCTCACCCAGAACAGCCGGCTGTTTCATGGCACATTGCGCGAGAATCTGCTGCTCGGCGCGCCCAATGCCGGCAATGCCGATATCCTCGCCGCGCTGGCGATGACCGGCGCCGACCAGTTCGTACGGCGCCTGCGCGACGGGCTGGAGCATGTCGTGCTCGAGGGCGGGCGCGGCCTGTCGGGCGGCCAGCTGCAAGCATTGTTGCTGTCGCGCCTCGTGCTACGCGATCCGACCATAGCGCTGCTCGACGAGCCTACCGCGGCGATGGACGAGGCTGCCGAGCGCGGCTTCCTTGAGCGCTTCGGTACATGGAGCACGCATCGCACGGTGGTCGTCGCCACGCACCGTATGCGCGTGCTCGATCTGGTCGATCGCGTGATCGTGGTCGATCAGGGGCGGATCGTGCTCGATGCGCCGAAGACCGAAGCGCTCAACGCGATGCGCGCAGCGCCGATGCGTGCCGCATGACGACGCTGGCCTGGCATGACGCCGACGCATTCGGCGACGAGGGAGAAGGCAAGTTCGCCGCCTCGCGCCGGACGGTGTGGGTCATCGCCGCCTTGTTCGCCGCGGCGCTCGGCTGGGCGTGGTTCGCCAGCCTCGACGAAGTGTCCACCGGCACCGGACGCGTCGTCCCGACCAAGCGCGAGCAGGTGATCCAGTCGCTCGAAGGCGGTATCCTCGCCAAGCTTGCGGTGCGTCAGGACGATATCGTCGAGCCCGGCCAGTTGCTCGCCCAGCTTGACCCTACACAGGCGGTCTCGACGATGGACGAGAGCGCGGCCAAGTATAGAGCGGCGCTTGCCCGCTCAGCCCGGCTTGAAGCGGAGGCCAATGGCGTATCGCTCAAATTCCCGGCTGAGCTTGACGAATTTCCTGAGCTGAAGGCGGACGAAGAGCGGCTCTATGCCGCGCGGCGGCGCAGCCTCGCGGATTCGAGTGGTTTGATCGACAAGTCGATGGCGCTGGTGAGCAAGGAGCTCGATATCGCCGAGCGTCTGTTCAAGGTCGGCGCGGCGAGCAATGTCGAGATGCTGCGCCTGCAGCGCCAACGCGCCGAACTCGAGCTCAAGAAATCGGACATCCGCTCGCAATATGCAGTCGAGGCACGGCAGGAACTGGCCAAGGTCAGCGAGGATGCCGAAGCACTGGCGCCGGTGGTGCGCGGGCGCTCCGATACGCTCGAACGGCTGACCTTGCGCTCGCCGGTGCGCGGGATCGTCAAGAATATCGAGGTGTCGACGATCGGCGGTGTGGTGCCGCCCAACGGGCGGCTGATGGAGATCGTGCCGCTTGACGAAAAGCTGCTGATCGAGGCGCGCATGTCGCCGCGCGATATCGCCTTCATCCGCCCCGGCCAGCGCGCCAGCGTCAAGATCTCGGCCTATGATTATTCGATCTATGGTGGGCTCGAAGGCGAGGTTGCCAGCATCTCCCCCGACACGATCCAGGACGAGGTCAACCGCGACCATTTCTACTATCGCGTCTTCATCCGCACGCGCAGCGACGCGCTGGTCAACAAGGCTGGCCGGAAATTTCCGATAGGCGCGGGCATGATTGCCACCGTCGACATCCACACTGGCAGCAAGACGGTGCTGCAATATCTGCTCAAACCGCTCAATCGCGCGCGGGAGGCGCTGCGCGAGCGATGAGCGCTCCGATCGAAGCCCGGCTCGCCGCCCTCCGCACTGCCTGCGTCACAGCTCCCGTTATCCCACATGAAGGCGCCCGGCGGGCAGTGCTGTTCCTGTCGTGGAGCAGCGGAAACGAGCGCGCCCGGGTGGTCACCGGCACGGGCGGGACCGCCGAGGCAGCGTGGAGCGAGGCCGCGGCGCAACTGCCGCAGGACGCTGCCGCGATGCGATTGCTGCGTGCCGACTGGATCATTGCCTGCGATTGCACGACCTGGGGCGCGTTGCGCGAACGACTATCGCGCACAAAACGCAACTACTTCCGTCTCGGAATTGCACTCGACGCAGCGTTCGAACGCGCATTCCTGGAAACCGAGCTCAACGCCAGCGTCATGCTCTATGGCGGGCGGACCGAGCCGTGCGCACAACTCAATCCCGACAACTTCGCCATCTACGCCTGCCTCAAATACGGATCGACGGAGCTCGATCTGGACGATGACGTGCCGGTCTGGACCTTTGCCACGGCCGGCGCCTTTGTCGGCGAGGACGGCATGACCCATCCGATCGAGCCGACAGGGCGCAATGGCGGGCGGCGGCGGATCGACCGTCTCGATCCCGACCGGCTGCGCACGCTGATCGATGCGGGCAGCCTTTATCTCGCCGATCAGGTCCAACTCGACGGGCGGTTCGACTATGGCTGGCACCCCTGTTTCGACCGGCCGATCGATGCATATAATGCGCTGCGCCACGCGAGCAGTGTCTATGCCATGCTCGAAGCGTGGGAAGTCACGCGCGCGCCGGTTCTGCTCGATGCGATCCGCCGCGCGCTCAACTATCTGACTGGTACGCTGATCCGCTCGGCAACGCTGCCGGACGGAGAGCCCGCGGCCTTCCTCACCGAAGCCGATGGCGAGGTGAAGCTCGGCGGCAATGCCGTGTGCCTGCTGGCACTGGTCAAATATTCCGAGGTCGTCGGCAGCGATGGGTATCGTCCGCTGCTCGAGCGGCTGGCCGCAGGCGTAGTTCACATGCAGCGGCCCGATGGCAGCTTCGTGCACGTGCTCGGCTATCCCGGGCTCGAGGTGCGCGAGCCGTTCCGCATCATCTATTATGACGGCGAGGCCGCATTCGGGTTGATGCGTCTCTACGAACTGACCGGCGATGCGCGCTGGCTCGACGCGGTGGAGCGCGCCTTCGCGTATTTCGAGGCGGCGGGGCATGCAAAGGCCCATGATCACTGGCTGGGCTATGCCGTTGCAGCGCTGATCCGGCATCGGCCGGAGGAGCGCTGGTTCCGCTTCGCGCTCGACAATGTCCGCGATCATCTCGATTTCGTCGAGAGGCGCGTCACCACATTCCCGACCCTGCTTGAACTGATGATGGCGAGCGAGCAGGTCATTGCCCGGCTGCGCGCCGATCCGGCGCACCTGCACCTGCTCGACGGCTTCGATCTCGCGCATTTCAATCGCGCGATGCACACCCGCGCTCACTATCTCCTCAACGGCCATTTCTGGCCCGAACTCGCAATGTTCTTCGCCAACCCCGCGCGGATCACCGGCAGCTTCTTCATCCGCCATCACGGCTTCCGCGTACGGATCGATGATGTCGAGCATTACCTCTCGGGCCTCGTCGCCTATCGCCGTCATCTGAGCGAGCGGCATGAGACGCCTTCCGGCTGGAGTGCTGCGGCCGTCGCGCAGGCAACCTGTGGCGCATGGATCGAGGATCCCGGCGATGGCTGGCAGGCGCAGGGCCTGGCCATTCATGCGCCGGGCTTCCGTCCGGGAGACATGGTCGCGGCACGCTTCCGCGAAGGCGAGATCGGGATGCCGCCGGAGGCCGTGGAGCGGCTTCCGGTCGTGCCCGCCGCGATCCTGACGTCCGAGCCGGCACGGTTCGCGGCCAGCGGCGTCCCGACGCTTCATGTCAGCGATCCGGCCGCCGCGGTTGCTGCACTCGGTTGCGACGCTCGCAGTCGCCTCAAGGGTTACGTGATCGGTGTTACGGGCAGTGTCGGTAAGACCACGCTCGTCGCCATGCTGGGCGAGGCGCTGGAACCCTATGGCAAGGTCGGGCGAACCCGATCGAATGCGAATGTGCCGCTCGGCGTCGCATGGAACCTTGCGTCAGTCCCACAGAACGCGGCATATGTCGTGCTCGAACTCGCGATCGGGCGGATGCGCCAGAATGCGGCGCTGGCCCGACCAGACGTTGCTGTGTTCACCGATATTGCCCCCGCACATCTCGAGTATCACGGGGATCTGGCGACGATTGCGCGGCGCAAGGCGCGGATTTTCGAGGGAATGGGAGCGGGCGGGCTGGTCGTTCTCAATCACGACATGCCCGAATGCGATACGGTGGCCGCCCTCGCGCTCGCGCGTGGGCTTCGGCTCATCTTCTACGGCACCTCGACCGCAGCCGCCTATCGACTCGACGCGTATGATCCAGCCTCAGGCAACGTTGTGGCGCAGACGCCGCACGGCGAGCGCCGGTTCCACGTTGCAGCGAGAGGCGCGCATATTGCACGCAACAGCCTTGCAGTCCTGGCGGCGCTCGATGGCCTCGGCCTGTCCGTCGAGCCGGGCCTGCACGCACTCGAGGGTTTCGAGGCGCTCGATGGCAGGGGAGCAATGTTCGAAATCACGTTTGACGGGCGGCGGCTCACGATCATCGACGACAGCTACAACGCCAATCCCGCATCCATGGCGGCCGCTTTGGAGCGGCTTGCCGAGACAAAGGCCAATGGACGCATGGCAATACTCGGTGAGATGCTCGAGCTGGGGCATGATGCCGCAGCCTATCATGATGCGCTCGCCGCGTGCGTCACTCCGTCGATCCGTACCGTACATACGGTCGGCGATCTCTATCTCGGCTTTCGCGAGCGGGTTGGAATCGCGCAGCGGGGCGAGCACGCTCCGTCCATCGAGGCGCTCGGCGCTGCGCTTCCCAGGCTACTGCGCGACGGCGACGCCGTTCTGTTCAAGGGATCGCATGGCAGCGGCATCCATCGCCTCGTCTCGGCCTTGCGCGTGGCGAGTCACACAATGGAATCGCCTGCAAAAACAGAACTGGAGCCTGCGCGATGAACGCTCCGGTGGCCACTTCACTCCTGACCGGTGCTGCTCAGCAGGCGGATATCACTCGGGCGGAAAAGAATGTGGTGCTGGCCTCTGTCGCCCGCAGCGTGCTCGAGGCACGGCGCAAGCTCGAACGAATCTGCTCGGGCGACGTGCCACGCGACGCAGCCTGGGACATGATGCTCGAGGTCTTCATCGCGCGGCAAACTGGCCGGCTGCTGTGCGTCAAGGAACTGACCTTGCTATGCGGGACGAGCCCGGCCGGTGCCGTGCGGCGCCTCGACCGACTGCAAACCGCGGGGCTGATCTGCCGGAAAACCGATGGTCAGGATCACCGGCGGATTCAGGTCGATCTCACCGTCCGCGGTTTTGATGCTATGCATGCGATCCTCGAAGATGTGGTAATAGTCACACGATAGCCACTCGGGAGTGGGGCCGGGCAACCCGATATATTATCTCCCGGACTCAAGATAACTGAACAATCTCGCTGATTTGAACACCATTGAGCCCAAGCCACGCAGCGAGCTGATCAAGTTCGTCACTCAGCCGCTCAATTGTTTCGGCAGGCACCCCCGGCTCGAGGGTCACGCGATGCGCGAGGAGTGTCCCGGTCTGGCGATCGGCCTTGAGATCCACGCGCGCGACGAGCGCCTCGTCCATGAGAAAGGGCAGGACGTAGTAACCATGCGTGCGCTTAGCGGGCGGCACATAGATTTCGATGCGGTAGCGAAACTGGAACAAGCGTTCGGCTCGACTGCGCTCCCAGATTAAGGGATCGAATGGCGCGAGCAACGACGCAGCGCGCACGCTGCGGGGTAGGCGGGCTTCGCGGTGCAGCCATGCCTTCTGACTCCAGCCCCGAACGCGGGCCGGGACCAGCGTGCCCGCTTCCACTTCGGCCGCGATGGCGTGATCTGCTTCTTCCGGCTTCAGCCGATAATAGTCGCGCAGGTCCGCAGCGGTTGCGACGCCGAGCGCACGTGCGCTGCGTTCGATCAACATGCGTTGCGCGCTCGCCGCATCCGGGGTCGGCAGATCGAGGATGGCCTTTGGCAGCACACGCTCGGGCAGGTCGTAGACCCGCGCGAAGCTTCCGCGGCGCGTGGCGGTGGTGATCTTCCCGGCCCAGAACAGCCATTCGAGTGCGTGCTTGGTGTGGCTCCATTCCCACCATCCGCTCTTGCTCGATCCGTCTTCGAAGTCCGCCGCGGTCATCGGTCCTTCCGCGGTTATGCGATCGAGTACTGCCTGCGCCTCGGCGCTTCGCTCGGTCGCAAAACGTCTCAAGCCCTGGTAACCGATCTCGCCACGTTCTGCACGGGCCATCCGCCAGCGCAGCAGAGGGTGGAGGCCGAGCGGAAGCAGGGAGGCTTCATGCGCCCAATATTCAAACATGCGCCGCTGACGCTTCGGACCCCAGGCCTCCCGCTCGATCACCGCGGGATCGTAGCACCCAAGCCGCGAGAAGGCGGGTAGATAGTGCGCCCTGGTCAGCACGTTCACACTGTCGATTTGAAAGAGCCCGACGCGATCAAGCGTTTCTCGCAAATGGTTCGCTGTTGGCCGTGCGGGACGAGGAATGCCGAACCCTTGGGCTGCAAGGGCAATGCGTCGCGCTTCTTCGGGTGAAAGGCCTATTGTCACCTTGCACTGCTTGGCCGCTCGCCGCGAAGCGCGTCAACCCGCCCTGAGGAAATGCTTCGGCAGATAAGCGTCCTATGGCGGTTATTTGGAGGCGGTCACCTGATGCCCGCAAGCGGCCGCTCGCGAGGATCCCTTACCGAGAAGGTACAGAAGTCGACGCGTCACCTAAAACCGTGCTCCCAGCCTTATGCCGATCGTCCGCGGGGTGATCGGTACGACATAGGGACGCTGATCGCAGGCACCGCATTGCTGGAAGCGCGTGATCTGGCCGCGCTCGTCCCAGATATTCTGAGCGAACAGCTCGAGACTATAGTCTGCGAACTCATAGCCGATCGCGAGATTGCCCGTGGCATAGGATTGGAGCCGTCCGAGCGCCGCTGCCTTGGCGACACGGATGTCCGACGCCGCCGAGCTCTGATAGGCGACCAGCCCCTGCACATAACCGCGCCCCGACCCCATCGGCACCGAATAGCGCGCCGTGCCGGTAAGCTTGAAGCGCGGCGTGACTGGTAGACGCGTTCCCTTCGGTGCCAGCACGTCGGTGCCGGTGCCGTCGCAGATCTGGGTCGCGCACAGATCCTGCCGTGTCTTAGCATCGGTGTAGGAGCCCGATACGGTCAGGTTCAGTCCGCCGAACGAGGCATTGGCATCCATTTCCACACCATAGATGCGCGCGTCGGGTCCGTTCTGGATGATCGTGAAGCTGTTCGGGCCCAGGAACGAGAACTGGAAGGCGCTCCAGTCTTGCATATAGACTGCGCCGTTGAAGCGCAGGCCATCGACCAGTGTCGTCTTCCAACCCAGCTCGTAATTGTAGAGCTTGTCCGCTGAATAGGGCGCAACATCCCCACGCCGGTTGATACCGCCGGGGCGGAAGCCGCTGGAGGCGGCGGCATAGAAGAGCAGTCCGTCCCGCGGCTTCCAGGTCAGGTTGAGGCGATAGGTGACGCCCTGTCCCTCGGTTTTCTTCGGAACGAGCTTGCCGTTGGCGAAGGTTGCGAGGTTGGTGCACGGCCCGCCCGCGACCATCGCTGGCAGCAGCGTATTGGTGGGGCTGCCGTCGAGATAGGCGTCGCGTAGGGTCCGCCCGTCCGCGAGGTAGCAGCTGGCGACACCCGTGCGTGAGCTGCCCGCGGCGTTGAATGGCGACGCCGTGTAGGGACGCCCATCCGCCGGATCGATGGCGGGATTGCGGCCGAAGCCGAAGAAGCCGATCAACGAGTTGTCGTAGATATAGCCGCGCGCGCCGGCGGTGAAGGTCAGCTGCGACGTCAGGTCGAAGCTCGCCTCTCCGAACATCGCATAATCCTTGTCGACGCGATGCTGCTGCGTCAGCCACAACGTGCCTGGCGAGCCATTGACCGAGACGGCGGAGCCCAGTCCGGGAATCTGATAGTCCTGATGGATCAGGTTGGACTGGCGTTGATAGAAGAGGCCTGCGACCACGCGGAAGCGATCCGTTGACGGCGACGCTACGCGCAGTTCCTGGCTGGTCTTCTTGAAGTGATCGCTGCCGATGACGACCTGGCGCGGGTCGATCGTGTTGCCGGTATTGTCCTGATAGTAGAAATAGCCGGCCAGCCCTCCGACCGAGGCATAGAGATTGTCGTAAGCCTCGGAATAATCGGTGTAGTCGTTCGAGGCATAGGTCTTTCGATCGAGATAGGCACCGGCATAGGTGACATCCCAGTTGCCGACCTTGCCCTCGATCGTCAGCGCGCCCTGGATGAAGCGGTCGCGGCGATATTCGGGATAGAAATGCTGCACCTTGAGATCACCGACCCGCGGATCGTAGCCATAGACGCCGTGGGCGCGCATCTCCTGGTACAGCACGGTCGGCGTGACCGTCCAATTGTCGTCGAGATCGATCTTCAGTGCGGCGCGCCCGCCCCAGGTATCGGTCTCGTTATAGTTGTCCTTGATGAACGCGTTGTTGTTGACGGTGATACCGCCCGGGGTGGGCAGGAAGCTGCGGGTGCCTGCTACATTGTCGATATAGCCGGCATCGCGCTGGTAGAAGCCGACGACGCGCAACGCCATATTGCCGGACAGTGGCGCGTTGATCATGCCCTCGATCTTGCCGCCTTGCCCGCCATTCCTGACGGTGTTTACCTCGGCATCAACCCGGCCATCGAAACCGGCCGTGTCGGGCTTGTTGGTGATGATGCGGATCGTCCCCGCCTGGCTCGACGCGCCGTAGAGCGTGCCTTGCGGTCCGGAGAGACTCTCGATGCGCGCAATGTCGTAGATATGGACGTCCAGCGTACCACCGATCGTCGTCACCGGCTGTTCGTCGAGATAGCTGCCGACCGAGGGGAGCGAACCCGAATGATTGCCGTCGCCGCCCGATGCGACGCCGCGCATATAGACGGTGGTGGAGCCAGGCTGCGAGGTCTGGAAGGCGACCGAGGGCAGCAGCTGGGTGAATTCGTTGAAGTTCGAGATGTTGAGCTGATCGAGCTTGCGCGTGCCGATCGCCTGGATGCTGATCGGAACCGACTGGATGTTCTCGTCGCGCTTCAGTGCGGTGACGACGATCTCGTCCACATCGGGCGGCAGGTCAGGGGTGGTGCTTTGTGTGCGCTGCTGCGCTTCGGCGGAGACGGGGATGATCAGGGCTGTCGACGCAAGCAACCCGGACATCACAGCACGACGCATTGAAATGATCATTGCGGCCCCCTGAATATATTTATGTCTCAGAAGACTGTAGTTCAGCGCAATAAACGTCAATCGTCACGAAACGGGGCGTTCACAATCTTCGATGACAGTGATGTTTCTGCAACGTTACTTCGCGCCGGGCATGTCCCGGTAACGGTCGATCAAATCGCCGAGCGCGGCGACGAGCGGCGCGAGATGCGGGGCGAACGGCAGCCACGCGCGGTCGCCGCCGGTAAAGATCGGCTGGCGCACCTGTTCCGAGCTCGCGGTGCGCACTGCGCGCTCGGTCTCGTGAAAGGCGAGGCAGGCCGGTTCGAACGCGACGCCACAGGCATCGAGCAGCCGGCGCACCTCGAATTCGGTGTCCGCCACCAGCGCCTCATGGATCACGCGATGTACGCGGCCGGGCTGGACGCGGTCGAGATGCGCCATCAGTCGCGCATAGTCGCGGTAATAGCGACCCATATCGTCGAGCGCATAGCTGAAAGCCTGACCGCGAGCGAAATGCTGCTTGAAGTTGGAGAAGCAGCAGGCGCGCGGCTCGCGGCGGGCGTCGATGATCACCGCGTTGGGCAGGATCAGGCGGATCAGGACGACATGCGCCCAGTTGTTGGGCAGCTTGTCGATGAAGAACGGCCGGTCGCTGCGGCGCTGGACGGCGGTGCGGCGCAGATACTCCTCGCCCAGTTCGCGCGCGCGCGGCGCGGTCAATCCGGCCAGGCCGTGCGGATAGTCGGGGATGCGCCGCGCCAGTGCCGGCAGGTCGGGAAGCTCGGTCGTGCCTTCGATCGCGCTGTGGCTGGCCAGGATCTGCTCGACCAGCGTCGAACCCGCGCGCGGCATTCCCAGGATGAAGATCGGATCGCGCGCATCACTCCCCCAATCCGCGCGATCGGCGAAGAAGTCCGGGGTGGCGAGCGCGATACAGTCGTCGACGAAACGCTCGGTCTCATCCGCGTCATAGACGAGTTGCGTGCGGCGCAATGCGTTGCCGGAGGCGTAGTGGCCGAAGGCGCGATCGGCCTCTCCGCAGTCCTCGAACGCCTTGCCCAGAGCGAAATCCAGATGGAAGCGGTCCTCCTCCCCAAGCGCCGGGGCCGTGCGCGCGGCCTCCATCGTGGCGATGTCGGTATCGTCGAATCGCACGGTCTTGAGGTTCGCGAGACTCCACCATGCCTCGCCCAGCTCCGGCCGCAGTTCGATCGCGCGGCGATAGGCGGCGATGCCGTCGGCCTGCCGACCCACGGTCTTGAGCATATGGCCATAGCTCATCCACAGCTTGGGCTGCGCAGGCGCTTCCGCCAGCACCCGCGCATACAGCGTGATCGCCTCTTCGAACGCGCCGAGCCGGCCGAGCGCTGCGGCCTTCAGGTTCGCGTGGCCGGGATGATCGGGTTCCGCATCGATCAACGCATCCAACTCGGCCAGCGCTTCCTCCGCGCGGTTCTGGCGATAGAGGACCAGTGCGAGGTTGGCGCGCGCCGCGGTGAATGCGGGTGAAAGCTCGACCGCCCGGCGCAGCAGCGTTTCGGCATCCTTCAGCCGCCCGATCCGCCCGGCCAGCTCCGCCAGCATGCGGATCGCGCGCACATCGAACGGATCGCGCTTGAGATAGGCCTTGAGGCCGCGCTCGGCCTCGGACAGGCGATTGTCGTGCAGCGCCAGCGCCGCGTCCATGAGGTCGGGTGGAAAGCGCGTCGCAGCCATGCCGCATGATGATCATGCGGCCGCTCGGCGATCAAGCACCGTCCGCATTTTTCCCGCTGGACGGATGCCATCGCCGTGACGACAAAGGCGCATGGCCGATGGAGTCCCGTCAACGCCACGTCGCGCGCTCGGCTTCTGGCCGGCGTTGGCGCTGGTGGTGGGCAACATGATCGGATCGGGCATCTATCTGCTGCCCGCCACGCTCGCCCCGCTCGGAACCAACGCGCTGATCGGCTGGGGCGCAACCATCGCCGGTGCGATGACGCTGGCCTTTGTGTTCGCCCGGCTCGCGGCGAAATTGCCCTGCGCGGGCGGACCCTATGCCTTTGCCGATGCGGCGTTCGGCCCAGTGGTCGGTTTCGCCGTCGCCTGGAGCTACTGGATCCTGATCTGGGCGGGCAATGGCGCGCTGGCGATCGCGGTGGTGAGTGCTCTCAGCGTGCCGTTCCCGGGGATCGCGAGCGGGTTGCCGGCTTTCGTGACGGCGCTGCTGCTGATCTGGGTTCTGGTTGGGATCAACATCCGCGGCGTGGCGCTGGCGGGCCGTATCCAGCTCGTGACGGCGATCACGAAGCTCGTCCCGCTGGTCGCGATCATCCTGCTCGCGCTGTGGCTGCTGCTTGCGGACGGCCAGTCAGCGATCGTCGCGAACCCGTCGGTGCCGATCAGCGCGGGTGCGATCTCCGCCGCCGTAGCACTCACCTTCTGGGGATTCCTCGGTGTCGAATCCGCGACGGTTCCCGCTGATCGGGTCAAGGACGCGGCGCGGGTCGTGCCGCTTGTGACGTTGCTCGGCACCGCGCTGACCGGACTGGTCTATTTGCTTGTCGCAGGCGCGATCGGGTTGATGATGCCGGCGGACGTCACCGCCGCCTCGCCGGCACCGCTTGCCGTCTTCCTCGGCCGCGCCTGGGGGACGGGGGCGCTGGAGATCGCCGCGATCTTCGCCGCGATCAGCGCACTCGGCGCGCTCAACGGCTTCATCCTGTTGCAGGGCGAGATGCCCTGGGCGATGGCGCGCGGCGGAGTCTTCCCTGCCTGGTTCGGCAAGGAAAGCCGCCACGGCACCCCGGCACGCGCCCATCTGGTGTCGGGGGTGTTGGTCACGATCGTGATGGCGCTCAACTATACCGGGCGCACCGGCACGCTGTTCGCCGACATCGCCACGATCAGCCTGGCCGCCGGGATGCTCGCCTATTTCGTCAGCGCGCTCGCCGCATTGAAGCTGCTCGCCGGCGATCGGGCGGTGACGCTGGCGGCGATCGTCGCCGCTTTGTTCGTGCTATGGATGATCTACGGCCTTGGCCTACGCGCCAATCTCTGGGGCGTCGGCCTGCTCGCGCTCGGCCTGCCCGTGTTCCTGTGGGTGCGGCGCACCCGCTAAGGGCACGCTCACGCGCATCGAGTCGTCATGCCGGCCGTGTTTCGGCATCCAAGCCTCGACTTGCCGGGCAAGACGGTGTAC
>CAZBYE010000012.1:0-27546 GCA_964496045.1 uncultured Stakelama sp. | reverse complement strand
CTACGGACCGCCCACCCACTAGCCCCAAGGCTCAGGCGGCGAGCAGCGCCGCCTTGAACTCCCGCGCGGCAGCGGCCCCGCCGATTTCGGTCAGGTGCTTGAGGAAGATCGCGGTGGTGTGCACCGGCTCGCGCGCCATCGTGACCATCAGCCGGTCCATCGCCGGACGCCCGATCCGCCGCTCGAGATCGACCAGCAGCACCGGTCCCTTGGCATAGAGCTGAACCCGGTTCGGCCGGCCATGCCCCATCACCGCCCCCGCGGTCGCCGCAGCCTTACGCAGCTCGGCCAGCGCCTTCTCGGCCTCGGCGACGCCGAACGCCGCTTCGCGATAACGCTGCGCCATGTAGGAGGCGGTCGATTCAACCAGCCAGAAATCGTCGGTCAGCGGGCTGGCGAGCATCCACCAGACGTGCGAGATCTCGTGCGCGACATAGGCGGCCGGGTTGATCTCAGCGACGTCGGGCCCGCTGCGCCCGCCTTCGGACACGACGGTATAGGCCGTCCGGGCATAACCCAGCGACTTGGGCCGCCAGACCTGTGCGATCCGCACCTTGCGCGGCAGCGGTCCGAACATCGCCTCGAAATAGCGCGCCGCGCCCTCGGCATGCTTGACGTAGAAGCCGGACAGCCGCGTATCGAGATCGCGGGCGTAGAATTCGACGCCATGCGCGTCGGCGCGCTTGAGGCCGCGCATCGCCACCATCGGCAAATCGATATCGACGAAGTCTCGACGGATGCGCGCGCCCGTCGGAGTGCGCGTAACATCCCCCTGCGCGACCACGACCAGATCGGGCGCAAGGCCGTCGATCGTCGCATCGACCGTGAAGCGCGTCTGGATATCGGCACCGACCGGGAACCACATATGATCGATGAACAGCTCATAGCCTTCGGGCCGCAGCGGCGGGTTCCCGCTGTCGTTCGCCGTCACGATCGGCCCCGCGTAGCGGAAGCGCAGCTTGCGTGGTTGCACGCTCGGCCGGTCGAAGCTGAAGCTGTATTTGACGAGATCGGGCATCGGCGAGGCTGTCGGCTCGCTCTTCATCGTCACGCCGCGCGGCAGCTGCATCGGCTCGAGCGTGAAGCGCTTCGAGAGGAGGAACGCCTTTTCCGGCAGCGCCTCGGTCAGCGTCACGGTGACGTCGGCGGTGAGGGCGCCGTCGGAAGCGAACTTCGCCTTCACCTCATAATGCGGCGCTTCGGCATGGGCCGCGCTCGCGAGCAGCAGCGCCGTCAGGCTGATCAACGACCGCTTCATGCCCGGCGCCCTCCCCGCGCAATCCAGCTGTCGACCTGTTCCTCCAGGATCGGCAGCGGCAGCGGCCCGTTGCCGAGCACCGTGTCGTGGAAGCCGCGAATGTCGAACCTTGCGCCCAGCTTCGCCTTCGCCCGCTCACGCAGTTCGAGGATCTTGCGCATCCCGACATAGTAGGAGCAGGCTTGGCCCGGCAGAACGATGTAGCGATCGATTTCGCGCTGGTTGTCGTAGTGACTGCTCGGCATGTTCGCATCCATATAGGCAACCGCGCGCTCGCGGCTCCAGCGTTTGGCGTGGATGCCGGTGTCGACCACCAGCCGGCACGCGCGCATCAGTTCGAGCGACAAGCGCCCGAAATCGTCATAGGGATCGGCATAAAGCCCCAACTCCTTGGGCAGCCGCTCAGAATACAGCCCCCAGCCCTCGCTGAACGCCGTGGCGCTCGCGAAACGCCGGAACTTGGGCAGCCCGGCCATGTCGTGCGCGACGCAGGTCTCGATATGATGGCCCGGGATCGCCTCGTGATAGAGCGTCGCCGCGAGCTGCCATCTGGGCTGCGCCTTCATGTCGTAGAGGTTGATATAGAACACGCCCGGCCGCGACCCGTCCTGCGGCGGGTTCTGGTAGAAGGCCTTGGCCGCCGAGCGCTCGCGCCATGCCTCGACCGGGCGCACCACCACCGGCGCCTTGGGGATGATCGTGAACATCTCCCCCTGTCGCCCGCTTATCTCGGCGAGCAGCCGTTCGGCATCGGCGACATAGGCGGCCTTGCCGGCATCGGTCTGCGGATAGAAGAAGCGCGGATCGGTGCGGACGTGCTCGAAGAACGCCTGCAAGGTCCCGGCGAAGCCGACCTTGCGCATGATCACGCTCATTTCGCGATGGATGCGCGCGACTTGCTCGAGACCGAGGTTGTGGATCGCCTCCGCCGTGATCGGCAGCGAGGTATAGGCCTCCAGCTGCTGGCGGTAATAGGCGTCGCCGCGCGGAAGCTTCCACACCCCGTCACGCCTGTCCGCGCGCGCCTCGGCAGCGCGCAGATGCGCGATCAGCTTGCGATAGCCGGTGGCGAACGGCCCGCTAAGCCCCGCCTGGGCGCGGTTAGTCAGCGGATCCGCATCGGCGATACCGGCCTTGGCGAGTTTGGCGCGGAAATCGGCGAGGATCGGACAGTCGGTTTCGCTGGCCTCGAACGGCGCGCCCTTGAGCATGTTTTCGCTCGGCTCGATCAGCAGCCGGTAGACGAAGCGCGGCGGCTGCACCCCCGCGGCTTCCTGTTTCGCCAGCTCGGCCACCACCTGATCCATCAGCGGCGCGACCCGCTCAATCCGCGCGCAATAGGCTTCGGCATCGGCGCGATCCGCGATGTTGTGCGCATTGAGCAGGGTGATCGGCACGCGCGTGTGCATCCCGCCCATCTGGGTCATGAGATAGTCGTCGCGGCGCAAAGCGAAGCGCGCGATCGCCTTGCGGCCATCGTCCTCGAACATGCGCACACTGATCCGCGCCTGCGGCGACAGTTTCGCACGGTCGAAGCCCGCAAGCGCCGCGAGATCCTGTTTCAGCAGCGCCAGATTCTCGACCGCGAACGCCTCGCTCACATCGTTCCACTTGTCCTGATCGCGCTTGATGCCGAGCTGCGACTGGCGCACCGGATTACGGTCGATCCCGCGCTGCCACACGCGCTCGAAAAAGGCGTCGAGCCGGGCGTCCTCGTCATCCGGCAACGCCCAGGCAGGCAGCGGCATTGCCGCCGCGGCGAGCGCGCCCATCACCCCGCGCCGCGTCATCGTCATGCCTTGCCTCCATTCGCGATCCAGCGCGTCATCACTTCGTCGAGCAGCGCCAGCGGCAGCGGTCCGCTGCCCAGCAGCGCATCGTTGAACCGCCGCGCGTCGTACCCGCGCCCGAGCGTCTTCTCCGTACGCTCGCGTAACCCGACCATCTTGAGCTTGCCGATCTCGTACGCCGTCGCCTGCCCCGGCGTGACGATGTAGCGCTGCACCGCCGTCACATGATCGGCGCGGCCGCCCGGCGTGTTGGCGAGCAGCCAGTCGATCGCGCGCTCGCGGCTCCAGCGCAGGTGATGCAGCCCGGTATCGACCACCAGCCGCCCGGCGCGCATCAGCTCCTGCGAGAGCTGGCCGAATTCCTGATAGGGATCGGTGTAGAGACCCATCGCATAGGGCAGTTGCTCGGCGTAGAGCGCCCAGCCCTCGCTATAGGCGGTATAGCCGCCCTGCCGCCGGAAGGCGGGCAGATGCGTCAACTCCTGGCTGATCGCGCGTTCGAGATGGTGGCCCGGAACCCCCTCGTGAAAGGCGAGCGCGGACAGCTCATATTTGGGCAGGTTCCGCATCTCGACCGTGTTGACGTAGAGGATTCCCGGCCGCGACCCATCGGGCGCGGGTGCAAAATAGCCCGCGGTCGCGGCCGAGCGTTCGAGCCACGGCTCGACCGGCTTGACGATCATCCCCGCCTTGGGGACGCGCGTCATCACCTCTCCCAGCCGGGCCTCGACCGCCGCGATATGCCCACGCATCGCGTCGAGATAGGCGGTCCTGCCTGCTGGCGTATTGGGATAGTAGAAGCGGTCGTCCTTGCCGACGAACGCGAAGAAATCGGTCAGCGAGCCGGTGAAGCCCGATTTGGCCATCACCGCGCGCATCGCCGCATGGAGCCGCGCCACTTCCTCCAGTCCGGTGCGATGCACCTCCTGTGGGGTGAGCGGCAGCGTCGTCTCAAGTTCGAGCGCGGCGCGGTAATAGGCGTCGCCCCCGGGCAGACTCCACACCCCGTCGTTGCGCGCCATCCGCGCCTGACCGCGTTCGAGCCAACCGATCAGCGTACGGAAACCGGGGCCGAAGCCGTCGCGCATCGCCGCCTCGGCATCCTGCACGAGCCGGGAACGCTCGCCCTCGGCCATCGCGAGCTTGCCCACCTTTTCGCGGAAATCGACGAGGATCGGGCTGTCCTCCGTGCCGGCGAACGGGGCGCCGCGGATCAGCGCCGCGCAATTGCCGATCACCAGCGGGTAGGAAAAATTGGGCGGCATCACCCCCGCCGCAGCCTGCGCGTCGAGGCCCGCCACGATCCCCTCCAGATAGGGTTTCACGCCGCGCAGGCGTGCGACATAGGCTTGTGCGTCCGCGCGGTCGGCGATCGGGTGGTTGTTGATCAGCGTCTGGGGAATGACGCGCTGCGGCCCGCGCATCTGGCACACCGGATAGCGATTGCCGCGCCAGCGATGCGCGGTGAGCGCCTGCCGCCCGGCATAGTCGAACAGCCGCGCGCTGAGCTGCCGTTCGGGATCGAGCGCGCGGGTATCGAAACGGGCAAGCTCGGCCAGCTCGGCGCGGACGAGTCCGGCGTCCTCGACCGCACGCGCATCGCCGGGATCGGGCCAGCGATCCTGTCCGTCCTTGATGCCGAGGCCCGACTGGCTGAGCGGATTGCGGGCGATGCGCTTGCGGAACGACGCCTCGAAGAACGCGTCAAGCCGTGCGGCTTCATCCGAGGCAACCGCCGTCCCCGGCAATGCCGCAAGTGCGGTGCCGCCGGCGAGCAGCGCCCGCCGGCTCATCGTCGAGCCGTTCATTCGCCGATCGGCAGGCCGCCGCGCGCCGCATCCGGATCATCGCCCCGCTTGGCGACATGCCTGTCGAGAAAGTCGCGGATCGCGCGATAGGCGACCATCTGGTTGGCCTTCTTTCGGAAGCCATGCCCCTCATCGGGGAAGGAGATATACTCGACCGGAACGCCGCGCGCCTTGACCTTGGCGACGATATCCTCGGACTCGATCGGCAGCACGCGCGGATCGTTCGCGCCCTGAAGCACGAGCAAGGGTCGCTCGATCCGGTCGGCGTGGAACACCGGCGAGATCTTGGTCAGATACGCCTCGTCGGTCGCGGGATCGCCGACCTCGGTATAGAGCAAGCGGCGCAGATCCTCCCACCAGGGCGGGGTGTTCTTGAGCAGGCGGAGCCAGTTCGACACGCCGTAGATATCGACCCCGGCCGCGAACTCCTTGGGGCGGAAGGCGAGCCCGGCGAGCGTCATGTAGCCGCCATAGCTCTGCCCCTCGATCGCGATCTTGTCGCCGTCGACGAAGCCGGTCGCGACCAGCATCTTCTTCGCCGCGACGACATCGTCGAGGTCGGCGTCGCCGTGCTTCTTGTCGTCCATGTGATAGAAGGTGCGGCCCGAGCCCGAGCTGCCGCGGTTGTTGATCTCGAACACGACATAGCCGCCGTTGGTCAGATACTGCATCAGCGGGCGGTAGCCGATCCGGCTTTCGTCACCGGGGCCGCCATGGACATGGATCACCGCCGGGCGCTTGTCGCCGGGTCTGGCGTCGTGCGGGACATAGAGCACGCCAGGCACCTTGACCCCGTCATAGGAGGCAAAGCGGACCATCTTGCCGGGGACGAGATCGCCCTGCGCGACGCCCGGCGCCTGCGCGTTGAGCAGCGGACGGCGCTTGCCGGTCTTGAGGTCGAGGATCGCGATATCGCCGGGCGTCGCGCCGTTGGTCAGCGAGATCGCCGCAATCGCACCGCGATTGCCGAGGCGCAGGCCGACACTCGCCCCCGGCGCCGGGTCGGCGAGCGGGATCGGCTTGAGCGTCGTGGCGTCGAACAGATAGGGCCGGCCACGGGCATCCTCATTGACCGTGGCGACGATCGTGCGCCCGTCGCGGCTGAGCGCGGCGCCCGCCACATCCCAATTGGGCGAGAAGATCGTCTCGCGCCGGTTGGTCGCGAGGTTGATGCGGGCGAGCTTGACGAACTCGCCGCCACCGTCGGTGGTGAAGTAGAGCACCGAGCCGGTCCGCGCGAAAGTTTCCGGCTCGCCCGACACCGGGGTGGACCCGGCAGTCACCTCGCGCAGCGCCTTTTCGGTGCGGTCATAGACATAGACGCGCTTGTTGGCGTTGTCGTGGATCCGGCTCATCGCGACATAGCGGCGATCGGCGCTGACGGCGCGGATCTGATACGCCTTGTCATTCTCGAACAGCAGCGTCTTCACATAGCCGTCGGTCGTGATCTCATAGAGGTCGAAATAGCGCGGATCGCGTTCGTTGGTCTGGACGAAGAAGGATTTCCCATCCTTGGCCCATTCGACGAAGCGCGCGACATGCTTGGTCCCCGGCGTCGTGTCGCGCACGCTGCCGTCAAGCTCACGGACATAGATGTGCGCAAGCTCGTTACCGCCCTGATCGCTCGAATAGAGGATGCGGCGGTCGTCGGGGAAAAAGCCGATCGCGTTGACCGTCTCCTTGGTCGAATGGGTAAGCTGCTGCATCGGCCCGCCCGCCACCGGCACCGTATAGAGATTGGCGATGCCGGTGCGGTTGCTGGTGGTCAGCAGCAGCTGGTCGTCGGGCGAGAAGGAGATGCCGCCGAACGTCTCCGCCGCCATCAACTGCTCGATCGTGTAGCGCTTGGTCTGCTCCGCCGCGTGAGCGGCGGGCAGAGCAAGCAGAAGCGCGGCGGCAATCAGACCTGCCCGCATCAGAACGACACCGCCGCGCGCGCCGTGAAGGTCCGCCCGATCGGATCGTACACCCCGAATGAGCGTGTCACCGTCGCCGCATAGGGGACTGCACGGTCGAACAGGTTGCGAACCGTGAACTGCAGTGAGAAGTTTTCGGTGACCTTGGCGCTGAAGGTCGTGTTGACCAGCGTGTACGACGGATAGTCGTTGATCGGTGTGTTCTCAATCGTCGCGGTCCGGCTGTTGACGGTCTTGCTGCTCCACAGGACCTGCACATCCCAGTCGAACGGATCGAAGCTGTAGCCGATGCGTCCGTTCACGTCCCACCGCGGCGAACCGACGGTGCCAGCCGCCTGAGTTACGGTTGACCCGACCGAGGTCTGGTTCCGGAAATAGTCGATGTAGAAGGCCTTGAGCCCCAGCCGCAGCTGCCCGGGCTCGGTGCCCGCGATATTGGGCACAGCGAAGGCATAATTGATCTCGCCGATGATCCCCGCAAAGTCGAGCAGCGCGCTGTTGTAGTAGGTTTCCTTGTAGCCGTCGGCGAGATCGCCGGCGATACGCTGCCGCCCCGTGGCTGCGGTCTGGGCTGCCGCCTCGGCCGCGTTCAGCCGGCGAAAGGTTTGGCAGGCATTCTCGTTCGGAAAGTTGGGACTGTCGTAGCAGGCCGCCTGCGCACCCACGAGATCGAAGCGTGAGATCGCGTTGGCCAGCCGGATCCGGCTATAGTCGATCGACAGCCGCAGATTGCGGATCGACGGTGGCTGATAGACCAGCCCCAGCGACCAGGATCGGGCCTTCTCGTTCTCGAGCTCGCGATTGCCGGCGAGCTGACCAAAGGGCGAGGCGCCATTGGTGGTGGGGGAAAACGCCGCCGGCGCCGGTCCGCCGGCCGCAGCGAGAGCCGCGGTACAATTCGCCAGACGAACTGCCGGGTTGGGACCGGCATTGACCCGGCTGGATGCGCATACATCGTCGGCTCTGCGTGCCACCGGCGTAGTGTTGAGGAACAGTTCGACCAGCGACGGATTGCGGATCGCGCGCGTATAGACGCCGCGCAGCGTAAGCCCGTCGAGGCGCGTCTGCATCCGCGCGCCACCCGACCAGGTGATGTCACCGCCGGAGACCGAATGATCGACGTAGCGGATCGCGCCCTCGGCCTGCAGCGTCTTGATGAAGGGCAGATTCATCCCGTCGTTGAGCAGCGGGACGATCGCCTCGCCATAAAGCTCGTCGGTATTGAAGCTGCCTTCGGGCGCGTCGGGATAGGCGATCGCGCCGCCCAGCAATGTAAGTCCGCCATTGAGGATCGCGTCACCGTCGAACGACCCTGCCTCACGCCGATGCTCATAGCCGACACCGACCGAGATCGGTCCGGCGATGCCGAACGGCAAGGTACCGCCTAGGTTGGCCGAGAACACCTCCATCGAGTTCTTGCTGATGCCGACGCCGCGATCGAGTACATAGTTGACCGCTGCATCGCTCGCCGCGCCCTCGCCGAAGATGTTGATCGGCACGCAGTTCCCGCCAACCGCACAGGTCGTGGTGCTCGTCGCATTCAGCGCATTCTGCAGTCGCGTAAGATTGATCGAGTTGAACTCGGAGCGGTTGCGGCTCTGTCCGTAATTGTACGAGACGTCCCAGTTCCAGTTCTCGGCGCCGAGCTTGAAGTCGCCCTTCAGCCCCGCGACGATGCGGAACACATCGAATTCAGACCGCGCCGGGAAGCGATCGACGATGTCGTTGAAGTTGCGGTTGAGCCTGAATGAGGTCGTGATCCCGTTGGCGGCCAGGATCGAACGCGCCTGTTGTGTAAGGAACGGGTTGTTCACGCTGATCGAGATCGCCGGCCCGCCAAGAATACCGGGGGCCGCGAACTGGAACAGGTCGGACAGCTTCGTGCCGCTGGTATGGGCATAGGAGCCCTCAACGAAGAAGTTGATGCTGTCCGTCACATCGAAATTGGCGTTGAGATTGAAGAGGTATCGCTCGTTGGGCGATAACAGGCTGGTATATTTGGCAGGGTTCATCCCATCCCCGCCGTTGGTGTAGACTGGGATCCCCTGAACCGTCGACTCGTGGAACGGCGCACCCAGCTTGAACGGGACAAGATCACCATTGGTCCCGAACTGCAGCGGGTTGCCCGCAGCATCACGAATATACCTTCCGGGCATCGGAACGCCTGCGGTATACGGCAGGCCGCCATCGGTCAGCGGCGCATAGCGAAGGTCATTGACCACCATCAGCGAGGATATGCCGTCGCTGGGATTGGTGTTGCCTGACGGGGTCAGGAAGCGGAACGGAAAGCGGCGGTTGAGCAAGAGACCGTCCTGGCGGACATATTCGGCGCCAAGCACGATGTTGCCGCGCCCGCCTGCGAAGTTCTTGCCGATCAGCGCGCGCACCATTTGGTTGCCGGCATCCCCGCGTTCGCTGATGCTGGTCTGGCCGGTGAGCTGGAAGCCCTCGTAATTCTCCTTGAGGATCACGTTGACCGTTCCGGCGATGGCGTCCGAACCATAGACCGGCGCGCCGCCGATCGCGACCGTCTCGACGCGCTCGACCAGCCCCACCGGGATAAGATTGAGGTCGACCTGCGAGCCCGGCGAGGTCGAGCCGCCCGAACCCGACACGGTGTTCGACGACACGAAACGGCGGCCGTTCACGAGGCTCAGCGTGCGCTGCGATCCCAGCCCGAAGAAGTTGGCAAAGCTCTGCGCGATGCCGAGCGTGCCCTGGCTGGTGCCGATCTGGCTCGACGCCGCGGGCGCGAAGCCCGGCGTGTCCTGAAGTGCTTCGAGCACGTTGGTATAGCTGCGCCGTTCGATCTCCTCGGCATCGGTCGAGGTCGCAGCCTGCAGCGTGTCGAAGCCGGGCCGCAGGATACGCGATCCGGTGACGACGACGTCCTCGCTCGCCGCGGGAACTGGAGCTTCCTGCTCCGTCTGCACCGCCGCGGCACGGCGAACCATCACCGCACCACCGGCGGTTTGGACGACCTCAAGGCCGGTCCCCGCGAACATGCGTCGCAGCGCTTCGACCGCACTGAAGCTGCCCTTGATCGCATGGGTGCGCACACCCGCCAGATCCGCCGCTGGGGCGATGACCTGAAGACCGGATTGCTGCGCGATGGTCTGCACCGCGTCGCCCGCATCGCCTGCCGGGACCGAATATTGCCGCGCCGCCTGCGCCCAGGCAGGCGTCGCCACCATGCCGGTGCCGAGGCTGGCAATCGCCGCTCCGGCCAGAAACATGGCCCGCGCTCCGCTCCGCACTTTCCGCTGCTCGACCATTGGCTGTCTCCCCCTAATCGCCGGTTATCCGGCCTCATGGGGAAGAGAGGGGTGGATGCGAGAAATCCCCCACTCCGGATCAAAATCGTTCCGCCGCCGTAGCGGCAACCGACCTTAGTGCGAGGGGGAGTTTTGCCTGCGTGCGAGGACGAAGGCGTCGGGAGTCTCGCTCACCTCGCCGTTGAATGCGGCTGCCGCGGCGTTGGCGAAGGCACGGGAATCGCCGACGCGGAACACGCCGATGAATTCAGCGCGACCGAGCGAGGAATCGTTGATCACCACCGGCTTGGCCGCGTGGCGGTTGACCTCCGCCGCAGCGCTGGCAAGCATCTGGCCGCGGAAGACGAGCTGGCCGCTGCGCCAGGCCTGCTGACGCTGAACCTCACGCGGGTCGAGCCGCGCACGGCGCGGGCCGATCGTCGCGGCCACGAACTGTTCGTCGCGGTCGAGCACAAGCTGGCGCGGCGCACCGCGCTCGGCATCGGTAACCTTCACCCGCCCCTCGGCCACCGTCACCGCGATGTCACCGTCCGTCGCCTTGCCGACCGTAAAGTCGGTGCCGACCGCGCGTGCCGAGACGTTCCCCGCCTCAACCACGAATGGCCGCGCAGCATCGTGTGCGACCTTGAACGACGCCTCTCCCCGGCGCAGCACGATGCGGCGCTGGCCGCTGGAAAAGCGTACCTGAAGAAGCGTGTCGCCGTTGAGGAACATCGTCGATCCGTCGTCGAGCGCGACGCGGCGTACTTCGCCGCGCGCTGTCTCGATCCGGCCCGGCAGCTGATCCTCGGCAACGAATCCGACCCCGACAGCGAACAGCACCGATGCGGCGATCGCCATCTTGCGCCACGGCAGCGGTTTGGTGACACGCACCGGCTCGTTCGCCGTGCCGGTATCCAGCGCGACGAGCCGATCGACATCGAGCCACGCCGCCTGAGCCTTCACCCATGCCCCGAGGTTCCGCGTGTCACTCGCCAGCCATGCGTCGAGCGCCTGCTGGTCTTCAGCGGTCAGCGGACCTTCGGAAGAACGGATGACCCAGGCGGCAGCGCGCGACTCGGCGTTATCCGAATCCCCAGAACCTACGCTTGCCACGCTCGTCATCCTCCGCGCCTGTCTGTGGCGCCTTCATCGCTTCCATCAACAGCCGCAGCGCCTTTGCGAGGTGCTTCTCGACCGTGCTTTCCGAGATGCCCATACGCCCGGCGATCTCACGTTGCGACAACTCCTCAAATTTCTTGAGCTGGAACGCCTGCCGGCATTTGGGTGGCAGGGTGGCGATCGCAGCGTGCAGCCGCGCCAGTTCCTGCTGACCACTCAGCCGGCGAAACGCGCCGATCTCATCATCAACGATGTTCAGCGACTCGAAATCCGCCACCAGTTCGATCGAAACGATCCGCGACCGGCGAACATGCTCGCCGACGATATGGCGGGCAGTGACGAACAGATAGGCGCGCCCGCTGACGATACGCTCGACATCGACCGTCCAGATCCGGGCATACGCCTCCTGGATCACCTCATCGAGCTCGCACGAGGTCAACCCGCGAATGCGTCCGGCAAGCCAGTGCCGCACATCCCCCTCATGCGGGAGCACTTCACGTGCAAACCAGAGAAGGCGGGCCTGATGGTCCATTCCGGCAGAGCAACAGCAAACCGCCCCGACGTCAAGAACAAACCGTCATAAAATCTAAATAATGCCAGAGTAAAATATTGATAACATAGGAAAATAGCGCGCGGGCACCGAAGTACCCGCCACGCCGGCTGTTTGCAGTCTTCAAGAAGCGCCTATTGCGTGATGCGCTTCACCACCTTGCCATCCTCACCCAGGAACTCGATCACGGGCAGGCCGTCGTCGCCCACCTTCATCACCAGCCGCGGCCGGCCCTGTTTGTCGGCGAGCCGGACAACGGCGTCCTCGAGCTGCTTGCCAGCGAAGAAACGCTCGGCGCCAACGCCACCATTGGCCTTGGCATGCGCCAGCATCTCCTCGCGGATCTTCGCCTTGCCCGCCTCGGTTGTCTCGCGCGAGGCGCGGTCGCTCATCTCCATTAGCGGCCGGATCGACGCATCGGGGCGATCCCAGACGCGGATGCCCGCCACGCGCTTGCGGTCATTTTCCGAATAGACCATCCCCACCGTCTGATCCTGCTTATACTGATCGAACATCATCGAGGCGCTGGCCGAGTTCTTGCCGTCGACGGTGCGGTTGCCGAAGCCCATGCCGCCGACTTCATCGCCATCGTCGTTGAAGAACAGCATCCCGCCCTGGCTGCGGTTGTGATGCTTGTACTCCTTGCCGTCCATGAACAGGCCAGGAAAGCGTGGCTTGTTCGAGAGGACCAACCGATATTTGCCGTTCGGCTCGACGATGTTGACGCGACCGACATTGATCTCGTCGAAGGTCGCGATGCGCGCCTTCGCCGCGGGGGTCGAAGTGGCGACCGCCCATCCGCCGGGCAGCAGCGTACCGATGCCAAGCGCGGTGCCGACCGCTACCGCCATTTTCCAGGAGGGTGACTTCATCGCTCTATCTCCTCAATAGTTCCAGTCGGCCACCGGCGCACCGGCGGGGGCATTCTTGCGCACATGCGCGCCCATCTCCTTGATCACCCCGGTCCAGTCGGTGTGGTGCCAGTTATGGCCCTTTTTCGGCCGGCCATATTCGAAGCGGATCGGATAGTTGGCGCCGCCGACCTCGCGGACCATCTCCTCGAACTTGTAGACGCCGAGGTTGAGGAAGAACTCATCCTGCTCGCCGGCGAAGAAGTTGAGCTTGCCCGACAGCTTCGGCGCGAGCTTCGCCCAGTTCGTCTTGGCATAATGGGTCAGGTCGAAGCCGTTGGTGCGGTAATATTCGGCGACTTCGCGGTCGATCACGCCAGTCAGCGGATCGAACAGCGCGCGCGGATAACCGTCCTTGTCGGTCGGCCCATAGGTCGATTGCCAGACAGCGAGCTGATAGAAGCCGCGCCCGCGATCCCCCAGCATCAGCTCGAGCTTGGACAGGTCGCGCATCGACAGGCCGGGCAGCCCCTCACGCGTCCGGCGGAATGGGCGCTCGGCGGTCTGCCACTCGCTCACGCGATACTCGAACATGTTCGGCTCGCGATAAATGTCGGCGACGCCCCAGCGTGTGAAGTCGATGGGATCGGGATTGAAGATCCAAGCGCCGCCGAACATGTCGGGATAGTGGAGCTGGAGCGCGAGCGACTCCCACCCACCGGTCGAAGCGCCCTCGACGATCCGGCCATAGGGCTGGTCGATCAGCCGGAACTTCTTCTCCAGATACGGCATCAGCTCCTTGGTGATGGCGTCGCCCCACGGCCCGTTATTGGCCGAGTTGAGCACATAGGATTCGAAGAAATAGGGGCTGTATTGCTCCAGCGTGATCGCGACGAAGCGCGGCATCCCCTCGCCATCCCAATCCTTGTAGAATTGGTAGCCGGTCTCGAGCGCGCCGTCGGCGGCACGTTCGCGCGCCCGCGGCGTATCGGTGCTCGCATCGGTGCTGAAGCCGAACGGGATATCGCCATGGCTCAGCGCATAGACCGCCGGGTAGCGCGCGTTGGGATTGGCGTCGAAGCCCTTGGGCAACAATATCGTCGCGCCGATCGTCATCGGCATCCCCCAAAAGTCCGACAACACCTTGCTCTTGATGCGGACATGCTTGAGCCAAGGCGTCTCGACCGGCGCCGCAGGCGGCGGGATCGTCTCGGTCAGCGCCAGCGCGATCGGTGCACTCGCGATCGGCGAGATGCGGACCTTGGCGACCTTGCTGAACAGGTTGCCGCCGCTCAGATACGCCGGCGCGCGCGCCTGATTGGGTGCCGGTACCCACAGGGTATGGCCGTCCGACCGTTTTGTCTGGACATAACGGATCAGCACCGCCTGGACGTTGTATTCGCCGGGCGGCAGGCTCTTGAGGTCGATCGGATAGCCGATCGAATCCTGTCCGACGGTGACGCTCGCGCCGGGCTTCATCGCGTCGACATTGACCGCGAAGGACGGCGGGCCGAGCATGCCGATCGCGGTGCGCGGCTCGGCGACATCGGTGCCCGCGGCAACCACGATCAGGCGGCCGGTCACCGGGCCACCGGCATCGGTCGGAAGCTGGACCGAGAAATTGAGCTGCGCCGCGGCGGGAAGCGCCAGTGTGACGAACACCAGCGCAGCGATCAAGCGCCACCCCCTGCCGATTGCCGAACCCAGACCGATCACGTGCATCCCCCCTCGCAAAACTGTCCCTTCAAAGGGAGGATGGATGCGAAGGCGGTTTCCGCCAGTCGGTCAGCTTGTTTTTCGCATCACGATCCGCCCGCGCTGCATCACAAGCACCGGCTTTTGGGTCACGGCGATATCCGCAACCGGATTTCCGGCGACGACGACGATATCGGCGTCCTTGCCGGTCTCAATCGTCCCGACCCGATCGGCGACGCCGAGCAGGCGTGCCGCCTCGCGCGTGCCGGCGATCAGGGCGGCGGCGGGGCGCATCCCGTAGCGGGTGAGCAGCACCATCTCGATCGCGTTCTTGCCATGCCCCTTGTCGACCACGCTCATGTCGGTGCCCGCCGCGATCGGCACGCCGATGCGGATCGCCATGCGCAGCATGTCGTGATGCGCCTTCGATGCGGTGATCGCTTTCTCCGCGATATTGGGCGGATAGTTGCCGGAATGGGTCTCTACCCAGTCGATCGCGGTGCAGGTCGGCACCAGGAACACGCCCCTGGCCTTCATCAGCTTGAGCGTCGCTTCGCTGAGGAAGCTGCCATGCTCGATCGAATCCACGCCCGCCTCGATCGCGATCCGCGCCGCGGTATCGCCATGGGCGTGCGCCGCGACCTTGCGGCCCCAGTTATGCGCCTCCTCGACAGCTGCCGTGATCTCCTCGCGCGTCAGCTGCGGGACATCGACCGGATCCCAGGACAGCACGCCCCCGGAGACGCAGATCTTAATCGCGTCGGCGCCGTTGTTCATCTGGTGGCGAACCGCCTCGCGGCATTCAGCGCCGCCCGAACAGACACCGTCGATCGCGGTCTTGGGCGCAACGCGCTCGGCGGGGAATGGCGGCTGGTCACAGCTTCCGCCGCGCGCGGTGATCGGGTTTCCTGAAGCGAGGATACGCGGACCGGGTGTAAGACCCGCGTTGATCGCGTTGCGCAACCCGATGTCGATGAAATAGCGCGCGCCGACATGGCGCACGGTGGTGAAGCCCGCCTCCAGCGTCAGCCTGGCATTGGCGCCGGCATAGAAAGCCTGCTCGCTCTGGGTACGCATCATCTGCTTGAAGACGTGGCGATAGTAATCCGCATCGGATTCGAGCGTCAGGTGCGAATGCGCGTCGATGAAGCCCGGCAGCAACGTCGCATCGCCCAAGTCGATCACCTGCGTGCCCGCCGGGATGTCGGCAGAGGCGCCGACGCCGACAATACGGCCCTCGCGGACCAGCACCACGGCGTCATCACGCATCCGTTCACTGGTCGCGTCGAACAGCCGTGCCGCCTTGAGCGCGATCAGCCCCTCCCCCGCCGGCGGCACGCCCCGCTGCGGTGCCGCCGAGCAGAGCATAGCCCCGGCCAGCGCCGCCGCCATCACCTTCCCGATGCGCGTCATCCCCATGCGTGCCCTCCTCCTGCCCGGAACGACGTCCGGCGCGCGCATTTCCGCCAGTCGGACATAGCGGATCGTCGCGGCTTGCCCGTCGTAGCTGGAAGGGCCTGCGACAATCCAGAGGGTAAGGAACACACAGATGGCGAAGATGCGGATCGAGGGTTCGTTCGTGGCGACGGTGACGCCGTTCGATTCAACCGGGGCGATCGACTTCGGCGCGTTCCGCACGCTGATCCGTCACCTTGGCGACCATGGCACCCGCGCGGTGCTGTTCATGGGGTCGACCGGTGAGCCGACGCTGCTAACCCCTGAGGAGAAGAAGCGCCTGATCGTCGAGACGGTGAAGCTGCGCCCCGCCGATATGTTCTTCTTCTACGGCTGCAGCGGCCCCACCACCGATCAGGTGATCGACAATGTCCGCTTCGCGGCAGCCAATGGCGCCGACGGCGCGATCATCGCTCCGCCGCCCTATATCTGTGCGCCCGAGAGCGACATCGTCGAATTCTACCTCGAAGTGGCGGACGCCACCGATCTGCCGCTCGGCATCTACAACAACCCGCCACGGGTGAAGACCGACCTCGACTGGACGCAGCTGCTGCGCCTGTTCGCGCATCCGAACATCGTCGTTCACAAAGAATCGACCGCACGCGTCGGTCAGGTCGGCCGCATCCTCGCTGCACGTCCCGACGTGTCGGTGATGTGCTGCGACTCCCCCAATCTCGGGCTGGTGGTGCCGACGATGGCGCTGGGCGGACACGGCACCGCCAACATGACCGGAAACCTCGCGCCCGCGGAGATGGCGACCCTGTCGACGCCGTGGCGCGGCGAAGGCGACGCCGCCCGCTTCCGCGAGCAGTATCTGGCGCTGCTGCCGCTGATGCATTTCAACTATTCGGCGATCAATCCGGTCGCTGTGAAGTCGCTGATGCAGGCGTGCAGTCTGCCCGTGGGCAGCCTGCGCAAACCGTTGCGTGGGCTCGACGCCGCTGCGCTGTCGGCAGGGATCCGGGCGATCCGTGATCTCGGACTGGACGAACGCTATGGCTATCGCGTCCGTGACCTTGCCGTCTGAGGTCGCACGGCGGATGATCGAGGCGGATCGCCCGTTCTAGGCCGCGCCAGCGAGGGCGGGCCGGACGCACACCCCTGAACTTCGCCGCTTCCGGTCGAGGCATGCAGCATACACCTTCGCAACCGACGAAAGCTGCCCGTGCCAGTCATAGGCCAGCGCACGCCGCGCAGCAGCTGTTCCAAGCGCGACGCGGGCCGAGCGCGAAAGGACGAGCCGTTCCAGCGCATCGACATAACTCGTCACATCATCGGGTTGCACGAGTATCCCCGAGATATCGTGTTCGATCAGCGCGGTAGCGCTGTCGACCCGCGCAGAAATAATCGGGATCCCGGACGCCATCGCTTCGAGATTGACGTTCCCGAAGGCCTCAGTGACCGACGGGTTAATCAGGATATCCGCACTCGCGATCGCCGTGCCGAGCCGCTCGCCAGTCAGATGCCCGAGGAATTGCGCATCCGGAAGCTGGTCGGCGAACCAGTCCCGTGCCGGGCCCTCCCCAACGATCACCGGCCGCAGGCGATATCCGCGCTCACGCATGCCGCGGATCACATCGGCAAAGAGGCCAATTCCCTTTTCGCGTACGAGGCGTCCGAAGAATAGCGGCACGACCTCGTCGGGCGCATAGCCCCATTCACGTCGCCACGCCGTGCTGCGCCATCTGGGGTTGAACTGGTCATGATCGACCCCCCGTCCCCAGACCGAAACGCGCCCGTCCAGTCCCGATTGGCGGAAATCGCCGGCTATCGCCTCGGTCGGTGCGAGCACGTGATCGCACCCCCCATAGAAGCGGCCCAGATAGCGCTCGGCCGGCCCCCGCAACCACCGAAGTCCATAATAGTCCAGATAGGTCTCGAAGCGTGTGTGCAAGCTGCTCACAACGGGAACACCAAGCTCGCGCGCGAAGCGTTGCGCGCTCCAACCGAGCCAGTCAGGCGCCGACAGATGCACGATGTCCGGTGCGAACGCCCGGATGTCGCGCTTGATTTTCGCGGGAAGGCCGAGCGCGACCCGGTATTCATCGCGCCCCGGAATCGCGAGCGAACGGACGGGCACGACATCGCCGACCGAATTGAACGCCGGTTCTGACGCAACCGGCGAATAGACGCGCACTGCAGCGCCTTCCTCGTGGAGAAGGTGGCCGACGAGCCGGTTAAGTGCCTGATTGGCGCCGTCCCGAACGCAGTCGTAATTTCCGGAGAACAGCGCAACCCGCAATCCCGAGCTACGCGCCCATAGCGGATCATGCGCCCGCTCCATCAGATACGCCGCCATTTCGCCTCGCTATTCGATGTCCCGATCATGTCTTCTTGGGCTGGGCCGGTTTGGTGCAGGCATTGTCCGCGAAGGATGGAGATCTTGTGGATCGCCCGGACTCGACCCAGCATCGGCACGACCTCCACCATAGCTCCACAATACGGCGCCAGATGCACTCTCCCGGTCGATCAAGACCGCAGTGCTTTGGAGTTTCACATGAAGATCAAAACCCTCCTTTGCGGGATGGCGCTTGTCGCCGCTGGGACCGCGCATGCCCAGGACTCGTCGGACAAGCCCTTCAACGGGTTTAAGGTCGGCGCGTCGGCGGGCATCAGCCGTACGAGCATCGACAAGCCGGTCGCAGGTGAGAAAGCCGAGCTGGACGTTTCCAAGAAGAGCTTCGACTGGCGCGGCTATGCCGGCTACGACATTCAAACCGACAGCAACATCGTGCTCGGCGTCGAGCTGGGTCTGGGCGGCGGCGGCAAGACCTTCACTCAGAAGGTCGGCGCAACCAACGTCAAGGTCAATCCCGGCCGCACGTTCGACGCAACGGCACGCGCCGGCTATGCGCTGGGCAATATCCTCGTCTTCGGTAAGGCCGGCTGGGCCCGTCAGCATTTCGATCTGACCGCGACCCCGACGGCGATCGGCGCCAAGCCGGTCACCACCAAGATCAAGGAAAGCGGGTTCCTGTTCGGCGGCGGCGCCGAAGTCGCGCTCACCCCCCAGTTCGCGATCCGTGGCGAGTATGATCGCGTGAAGTTCAGCGACGAGGTGAAGCGCGATCGCTTCCTGCTCGGCGGCGTGATGCGTTTCTGAGGTTTCGCCGTCCTGCATCCCTACTGCAGGGCGGCGGAACACGGCCCGATGCGGGCTTCTACCGGGCGAGCTCGCGGCTTGCCTGCTTCGGCCGGGACGAGATCGTCCGCTCGTCTCGGCCGGATTGGGAGCGCAGGATGCATATCCTGCAGCAGGCCTCCATCAATTCTCCACAATTGGTTCACTTAATCTCGACTTCAGGGCAGTGAAACATCCCGAGAAGGAGTCGAACGTGGAAAGTGCATTGGTGCTGATTGTCGAGGACGAGCCGGAAATCGCCTCGATCCTCGATGCCTATTTTACGCGCGACGGCTTCCGCACCGTGACTGCGGCCAACGGCGAAATCGGGTTGCAGCACCATTTGATGCTCGCGCCAGACCTGATGGTCCTGGACGTCAAGCTGCCCAAGGCTGATGGCTTTGCAGTGCTTGCTGAAGTCCGTCGCCGCGGCGGGACGCCGGTGATCATGGCGACCGCCCTTACCGAAGATCTCGACAAGCTCTCAGCGCTCCGGCTGGGCGCGGACGATTATGTCGTGAAGCCCTTCAATCCGCTTGAGGTTGTCGAACGGGCAAAGGCCATTCTGCGACGCGGTCGGATGAGTCAGGACGCGCTCGTCCGTCACGGACCGCTTGAGCTCGATGGCGCCGCGCATGCTGCCTATGTGCTGGTCGCGGACCGGCGGCAGCTCCTCAACCTGACCTCAACCGAATTCAAGCTGCTCGCGCATATGATGCGGGCGCCGACCAAGGCCTTTTCACGTGGCGAACTGCTCGACGCCTGCATGCCCGAAAGCGATGCGCTCGAACGCACCGTCGATAGCCATGTGAGTAACCTTCGCCGTAAGCTGCTGATGGCGGGTGCCGACGATCTGTTGGGTGGCGTGCGGGGCATCGGCTATCGTCTGCTGCCGCCATGAGCCGCGCCGCCGCGCTGCGCGCGGGCCGACCATGCGCTGAAGATTTTCGCAACGCTTCAGATATCGCGGCGCAGTTCGGGGACGAAGTAGAGCAGCCAAAGAAACCAGCCGAGCGAAAGAAACTCCCACGCGCTCTCG
Organism: uncultured Stakelama sp.; assembly: GCA_964496045.1. Taxonomy (GTDB): domain Bacteria; phylum Pseudomonadota; class Alphaproteobacteria; order Sphingomonadales; family Sphingomonadaceae; genus Sphingomonas. Next base: position 7,687 of record CAZBYE010000012.1, on the reverse strand, counting down.
CGGCCGTGCCAGGCGAGGACCATGTCCGGCACCTTGTAGAATCCGATCAGGCCGACAAAACCGAGCCACCATCGCTTTTGCATCTGCATGCACAACTCCTCGCAAGACGCCAGCCGGGTGCGCGCGGCGACAATCACGACCCGCGCGTCGAGAGTCGGTGGAGAGTTGATGGGCGCGCGGCTCAGGCCAATGTGCAGGGACTTCTACCGATGAACGGAAAGCGCAGGATCGGATGACGACTGACACAGCCGCACAGACACACCGGAAGGGTCGACCCAGTCCAACGAGCCTTGCCGGACTGGGTGGGATGATCGGGCGCGCAAGACATCGCAGACGCCGCGCCCGGCTGACCACCCAGCTGACCGCGGCGATGACGGTCGTCGCCTTTCTTTCCGTCGTCGTGATGCTCGGCGGCATGCTGACCTTCTATGTCTGGTCGATCGACCTGTTCGTCAGCGGTCTCTCAGCCGACGCACGTCGCGCGCAGGAGTTGGTCGACAACAACCAGCTGCCGTCGCAGGCAGATCTGGAAGCGCTCCTCAACGCCTATCGGGGATGGGAAGCGAGCTTTGAATTTCAGGAACTGATCGCAGTGACCGTGCTCGGCGTCGTCGCACTGCTGGTCGGCATCATCGCGGGCCGCTGGTTCGCAGCGCGGATCAGCGATCCGGTGCATCGGGTCGCTGCCGCCGCCCGGCGCGTGGCAGCCGGAGACCGGACCGTCAGAGTTGCCGTGACCGGAAACGGTGCGGGCGAAACGCATCAGTTGATGGCCGACTTCAACATGATGGCGCGCGAGATGGAACGGTCCGAACGCGAAATGCGTGAGAGCATCGCTGCGATCGCGCATGAGCTGCGCACCCCGCTGACCGTGTTGCGCGGTCGGCTTCAGGGCATGGCAGACGGGGTGTTCGCCCCCGATGCGAAGGGGATCGAGGGTTTGATCTTCCAGACCAACGCCCTCGCCCAGATCATCGAGGATCTGCGAACATTGAGCCTGGCCATGTCCGGGCGGCTGGTGATGCGACCGACGATGATCGATCTTGCATTCGAGGCCGACCGGACGATCGACGCCTTCAACGGAGAACTGGCCGACGCGGGCATGGTTGCGGAACGCGATCTGAACCCTGTCCGACTGGCCGCCGATGGCGCCCGCTTGCGGCAGATCCTGCTCGCGCTGCTCGACAATGCGCGCCGCTACGCGGCATCGGGAGGTGTTGTCAGGGTCGAGACGGGGTCCGACGGCAACGGGGCATTTCTGCGTGTGCTCGATCAGGGTCCTGGCATTGCCGCCGAAGACGCCGAACGCCTGTTCCAGCGTTTCTGGCGTGCCGACGATTCCAGGTCGCGCGATTCCGGCGGTACCGGGCTTGGCCTTGCCGTGGTGAAGGCTATCGCCGAGGCGCATGGCGGCCGGGCTTCCGCCGCACCACGCGAGGGCGGCGGCGCCTGTTTCGAGGTTCGCCTGCCCCATTGAGGGCACGCTCCACATCGCCTCCACGTTTCGCGGGGCGTAGCTCCATGAACCACCGCCATCGGCACGGTCATGATATCGCTCGCCCGCAAATCCATCCTGCACGAATGGCGCCGCTTTGCGCCCGCCATCTTCGCGATCGCCTTTTCGGGCATCCTGCTGGTGATCCAAGCGGCGCTTGCCGTCGGCATCTTCGCCACGGTCGCGGTTTATATCGAGAAGTCCGATGCCGAACTCTGGGTTGGGTTTCCGGGCACGCCCAGTGTCGATCAGGGGCGCTACATCTCCAACCGCACAGAATCCTTCGTGCGGATGAACCCCGATGTCGATCGCACCGAGCCCTTCTCCTGGGCGGGCGGCGTCTGGCGGTCGCGGCCCGGCGCGGGCGACGTCAGCGTCGTTCTTGCCGGCATCGATCCCCGCCCCGGCTCGCTCACCTTTGCGCACACCGTCTCGCCCGGTCTGCGCGAACGGCTCAAGATGCCGGGTGCAGTACTCGTCGATATAGCCGACCGCGCGAAACTGGGCGTCACGATCGGATCGCATGCCGAGATCAATGGCAAGAAGGTCCATGTCGCAGGCTTCACCGAGGGATTGCGCGGCATCGGGAGCGTCAACGTCATCTCCTCACTCAGCACCGCACGGCATCTCGATCCGGGCCTCCAGCATACCGACGACGTCGCCTACTACCTCGTCAAGCTGCGCGCCGGAGCCGATCCCGCCAAGGTCAAGGAAGCGCTTTCACCGAAGGGCGTGACCGCCCGCTATGAGGCGTGGACGGCAAAGGAATTTGCCGACCGTTCGACCAACTACTGGCTATTTGAATCAGGCATGGGGACCGCGTTCGGCCTTTCCTCGCTCGTCGCGGTCATCGTCGCGATCGTTATCACCAGCCAGACACTGATGGCCGCGGTCGCCGCATCGATCCGTGAGTTCGCGACGCTGCGCGCGCTCGGCGCACCCGGCAGCCACCTGCGCAGCGTCGTGCTGCAACAGGCACTGTGGGTCGGGATCGTTGGCCTGGTGATCGCCGGCATCCTTTCCGCGCTCATCCTGTGGCTCGCTCAGCTCGCCTATATCCCGGTCGCGATTTCGCTGCCGATCACCGCCGGATGTGGCGCACTCGTCCTCTGCGTCGCGATCCTCTCCGGCTTCGTCGCGCTCAGCCAACTCTCCAAGGCCGACCCGGCCGCGTTGCTCCGGTGAACTTCATGACCAAACCCAATGCGGCGATTGCGATCGATGCGCACGCGATCAGCAAATCCTATACGGTCGGCCAGATTCGCACCCAGATCCTGTTCGGCGTCAGCGTCTCGATCATGCCCGGAGAACTGACGCTGGTCGTGGGGCCATCGGGCTGCGGCAAGAGCACGCTGCTTGCGATCCTGTCGGGATTGACCCCGCCCGATCAAGGCGAGGTCCATACACTCGGCCAGCCGCTTTCGCAGATGAAGGCCAGCGCGCGCGATGCGTTCCGGCTCGCGAATACCGGGTTCGTCTTTCAGGGCTTCAACCTGTTCAATGCGCTCACCGCCGAAGAGCAGGTCGCTTACGTGCTGCAGTGCATGAAGGTGAAGCCGGGCGCGGCGATGGAACGCGCGCGCGCCGCGCTCACAGCCGTCGGCCTTGGTCCCCGTATGAAGCTGCGACCGTTCGAATTGTCGGGCGGCGAGAAGCAGCGCGTCGCGATCGCGCGCGCGCTCGCCAAGGAACCGCGCATCCTGTTCGCCGACGAGCCGACCAGCGCGCTCGATTCCCAGAATGGCCATGCGGTGATCGCGCTGCTGCGCGACATTGCGCACAATCAGGGCGCCGCAGTCCTGTGCGTGACCCATGACCCCCGGCTGCTCGGCTTCGCCGACCGGATCATCCGCATGGAGGATGGCCGGATCATCGGCGACGAGCGCCCTGCCCCCCAATCCTCCGTTCAGAACGAGACACATTGATCATGTCTATCCGCTCTCTTTTCCCGAGCCTGAGCCTGCTGCTGCTCTCCGCGACTGCGCTGAGCGGTTGCGGCGACGCAGAAGCGCCCGCAGCGGCGACCACCACGCCACGCAATGTCGTGGCGATCGCCAAGGGCAAGATCGATGTCGAAGGCGGCGTCATCCGCCTAGCTGCACAGCGCGAGGGCCTGATCCAGGCGGTCTTCGTCGAGGAAGGCGATCGCGTGAAGAAGGGACAGATACTGGCGCAGATCGATACCCGCCAGGCGGAACTGGGTGTTGCCCAGGCGCGCGCGGACCTTACCGAGGCGCAGGCGCGCCAGACCATCGCCAGCGCGCGGTCATTGGCTGCCGATCGCGAGGCGAGGCGCCTCACCGGCCTTGCCGCGACCAATGCGGTTCCGGTGCAGGACGCGGACAAGGCCCGCGACGAGGCACGCGTTCAGCGCGGAGAACTGGCGACCGCCGCCGCCGCGATCGGCGTCGCACGGGAAAAGCTCCGGCGCGAACTGTTCGAGATCGAGGCACGACGCATCCGTGCGCCGCTGGACGGCCGGATCGTCCGCCGCTCCGCCAAACCGGGCGACGGTGCCTCCACCTTCAACGTCACCGAACTCTTCCTGCTGGCGCCCGAAACCGAACGCATCGTCCGTGCCGAGCTCGACGAGCAGTTCGTGACGAATGTCCGCCCCGGCCAGCGCGCGCGCATCCTGCTCGACTATGACGACAAGCAGGCATTCGAGGGCAAGGTATCGCGCCTCGGCGAGGTCTTCGGCGCACGCAAGCTCGCCAGCGACGATCCCAACGAACGCCAGGATACGCGCGTGATCGAGATGGTGGTCAACGTCCGGAACGGCCAGACGCTCCGTATCGGGCAACGCGTTCAGGTTCAGGTGCACAAATGAGCCGCGCTGCGAACCTTGCACTGCTCGGGATGGCGCTCGCTTTGCCCGCCTGCGCCAGCTTTCCCGACGCGGCAGGTGGCGGCCGGATCGTCCGCGTCGCCGACCTCCAGGCCGAAACGCCGCCGGGCTGGACCTACGACCTTGGCGACCCCGCATTCGCTGCCTTTCTGGAGCGCGCCGACCTGGGGTCGCTCGACGTCAAGGCCGCCCTCGCCCGCGCCGCGGCGCGCGATGCCACAGTCCGTCTCGAACGCGGCGCGAGGCTGCCCGCGATCGACGGCGCAACCGGGTGGCAGGGCTCGCTCGCCGGCGCGGACCGCCAGGCGCGCGGCGTCGATATGAGCGTGAGCGCGAGCTGGACCCCCGATCTCTGGGGCGCGGTGAACGCGGCGACAAGTGCCGCACGCGCCGAAGCCCGCGCTGCCGGCCATGATGTCGAAGCAGCCCGCGCCGTGCTGGCGGCGGATCTCGCCCGCGGCTGGCTCGCGCTCGTCGCGGCGGACGACCGGCTCGCGCGCATCGAGCGGCGGCGCGCGATGGAGGGCGAAGGGCGCGCATTGGCGCGTCTGCGCATCGCTGCCGGCTATGCGGCGCAGGACGAACTGCTGGCGCGCGAGGCGGCGCTCGCGCGCCTGGCCGACGAGCAACTGACCGTCGCCAACGAGCGTGAAGCGACGCGCCTGCGCCTGCTGGCACTCGCGGGACTTGGCTCGATAACCCCCTTCGGAGCGCCCCGCACGCTCGATGCGCTTCAGCGCTTCCATCCCGAAACAGTCGCGCTCGACGCGCTCGATACCCGGCCCGATGTCAGGGCAGCGGCCGCCCGGCTCGAAGCAGCGGATTCGCGGCGACTGGGGGAGATCCGCAACGCCCGCCCCCGGATCGTGCTGAGCCTTGGCGGACAGGGCGGCAACCTGACCCTTGCGAGTTTTCTCAAGAATCCCGGCTTCGGCCTGATTCCCGGCATCCGGCTGGAAGGCGCCATCTTCGACGGCGGAAAATCGCGCGCCCGTGCGGACCGTTCAGCGGCGGAAGCCGCCGAAGCCGAGGCCCTGTACCTCAAGGCATCGGTCACGGCGCAAAAGGAGCTTGCGACGGCGCTCGCAGCCCTGGTCTCCACCCATGATCGCCAGCTGCCTGCGACGACCGCGGTTGCCTATGCGCGCCAACGCCTGAAGCTGGTCAGCGACCGCTTCGCCCGCGGCGCCGCCAGCCGCATCGACCAGATCGATGCCGAACGCGGGCTGGTCGAGGCCCAGGAAGCCGCCGCCGAAGCGCGCCGCGCCTGGATCGCCGCCGGGATCGAGGTTCACGCTGCTCTGGTCGGAGCCGGATGACCGGCAATGCCGGGGGTGCGAACCTTCTGTCGAACCGGCTTGATCTCCACCAGCGATCCAGCCATGTGACTGAAATCCAAAGCAGGAGTTTGATGCGCAGAAGCTGATAATCAGGCCGCATATCGCGGCGATTGCGCGGTGCCTTCCGGCGCCGTTTTTCTACGCATATTCTGTTTTCAGGAAATACCATGGAACAAATGGATCTGGTGATCCGCGGCTATGAGACCGCGGACATGGAAGCGCTGTCGGCGATCTGGTTCGACGCATCGCGGCTCGCGCACGCATTCATCGGTGAAGCGCGCCTGCGCGAGCAGCGTACCCTCATCGAAACCATCTACCTGCCGCAAGCCGAGACGCTGGTGGCGGCGCGATGCGGCGAGCCGGCAGGCTTCATCAGTCTGATCGATGACTTTATCGGCGGGCTGTTCGTCTCGCCCCGTCATCAGGGTGCCGGCATCGGCCGCCACCTCATCGCCCGCGCACTGGAGACCAAAGAGCAGCTTCGGCTGGAAGTCTACACCGCCAATGCGCGCGCCTGTGCCTTCTACCAGTCTCTCGGCTTTGTCGAAACCACACGCCGGCCGATCGACGATCAGGGGCTGCCGTTCGAGAATGCGCAAATGCTGCTGAAGCGCTGAACCAAAGGGATCAGCCGTTCCGGTGACGGCTGATCCCCATGCGGTCACGGTTCCTTGTCGATATGATCGAACAGCGGCATCGTCTCGCTCCCGGGCCGGTCGAAATTGGACACGGTCACGCCAACCAGCCGGATGCCCTGGTTGAGCGGATAGAGCAGGCGGATCAGTTCCAGACTGGTCTGGCGCAACAGGGCCCGATCCCGTACCGGCTGCGCACAGGTCCGGCTGCGCGTTGCCTGCCGGAAATCGGCGAACTTGACCTTGATGGTGACGGTCCGCCCGAACATCTGCCGGGTATCGCACCACGCGGCGACATCGTCCGCCATCCGCAGCAATCCTGCCTCGATCTCGTCCGGGTCGAGAAGGTCGCGATCGAAGGTCGTCTCCGACCCTGACGACTTGCGCTCGCGATTGGGATTGACCGGCCGGTCGTCGATCCCGCGCGCAATACCATGATACCATTCGGCCGAGCCGCCGAAATGCGCGGCCAGAAATTCGAGCGGCTTCGCTTTGAGGTCGGCACCGGTCTCAATACCCAGCCGTTTCATCTTGGCTGCGGTCACCGGCCCGACGCCATGGAACCTCGCCACCGGCAGCCCTTCGACCCAGGCTTCGCCCATCTCCGGCGTGACGGCGAACTGCCCATTGGGCTTGCGGTGATCCGAGGCGAGCTTGGCGAGGAACCGGTTGTACGAAATGCCGGCGGACGCGGTGAGACCGGTCTCTTCGAAGATACGGGCGCGGATTTCCTTCGCCGTCACCCAGGCGGTAGCGATACTGCGCCGATTGGCGGTGACGTCGAGATAGGCCTCGTCGAGCGAAAGCGGCTGGATGAGGTCGGTATAATCGGCGAAGATCGCATGGATCTGCGCCGAAACCGAACGATAGACCTCGAAGCGCGGGGGCACGAACACCAGCTCCGCGCAGCGCCGCAATGCCGTCACCGAGGGCAAGGCCGAACGCACACCGAACACGCGCGCTTCATAGCTGGCTGCTGCTACGACCCCGCGTGGCCCGGCATAGCCGACCGCGACGGGCCGTCCGCGAAGCTCCGGCTGGTCGCGCTGTTCGACCGAGGCGAAGAAGGCATCCATGTCGATATGGATGATCTTGCGGACCGGGGCATCGCTCACCGCCCGCATCTAGCAGCGGCCGGACAGGAAATGAACTGCGGTTGAGCCCGTTTCCCGACCGGCCGCTTCAGCGTTGTGAGTCGCCCCGCCGGGGCGCAGGGTCCTAGCTGCGCTTGGCGGCGATGTAGCGGTCGACCTGCTCCTCGAGGATATCGAGCGGCAACGCGCCCTGGCTCAGAACCGCTTCGTGGAAATCGCGAATGTCGAAACGGGGCCCCAGCGCCTTCTCCGCCCGCGCGCGGAGCGCCGCGATG
>CAZBYE010000011.1:0-28696 GCA_964496045.1 uncultured Stakelama sp. | reverse complement strand
TCCGCCTCGCCAATCGGCATCCGCGTGTGAACATCCTGTCGCCCGGCCCCGGCGTCGGCGGCCATTGCATCGCCGTCGACCCCTGGTTCCTGGTCGCCGCGGACCGTGAGAACACGCCGCTGATCCGCACCGCGCGCGAGGTGAATGACGGCAAGGTCGGCTATACGGTCGGCCGCGCGGATGCCCTGATCGCGGCGTTGCCTGATGCACCGGTCGCCTGCCTCGGCCTCGCCTTCAAGGCGAATATCGACGATTTCCGCGAAAGCCCCGCGCTGCACGTTGCGGAGCAACTGGCGGCGCGGCACGGATCGCGCATCCGCATCGTCGAGCCGTATGTGGATACCCTGCCCGCGTCGCTGTCGGCGAGAGGCGCACATCTAGTTGACCTCGACACGGCGCTCGAATCCTGCCCGATTATGATCGTGCTCGTTGACCATGACGTGTTTCGATCGGTTCCGCTCACGGAGCGGGCGGACAAGCTGGTATACGACACGCGCGGAATCTGGCCCGACCAGCCCATCCTGGGCGAACGTTCCACGGGGCCCAGCCTCGCCGTGTAGGGCACGGTCGGCGCCACGTCCCGACCTTCCAACGTCATTTTGAGGCCTTTGTGATTTTGGGATTCCGGAAGAGAGGTGTTGGTTCCCAAGCACCCGGTTTCTGGCGGCTGGCGATAGAGCGCCGGCGCGAGGCATTTCTACGGAACCCTGGGTAAAGGCCGCCCTGATTCGCTGCGCCACCAACCGGTCGGATGACGCTCAGGGTTTCGCACATCGCGCTAACTGGCTAACGAACGGATCATGGCTCACGCACGTTCGGCTCCACGGTCGCATTTTCAGCCCGACCTTCCCCTGATCCTCACGATAGCATTGATTGTGCTGCTTTGGATCGCGGGAGGGGCTTCGAGAGCCGACGCTATGGGCCAAGTCGTCGTGCGCGCGGGGTGCTGGATCATTATGGTCGTTGCGATCCTCGCCGGGCCGCGGCCGGAGCTAACGCGCGCACGGCCGGTCGTGTTTCTGCTGATCGCAACAGTGATCCTTCCGCTTATCCAGCTTATTCCGATGCCGCCTACATGGTGGCAAGCATTGCCGGGACGCGAGATTCTCCAGATACCGGGTCAAGCGCCGCCCTGGCGGCCATGGACGATGACGCCGGGCGCAACGCGCAATGCACTGGCTTCGCTTGTCGTGCCGGCGACGATGCTGCTGTTGTTGATACAGGCCAATGAGCGCGTTCGCGTTTGGTTGCTGCCGACCCTGCTAGCGATGATCAGTGCAGCGGTGTTTTTGGGGCTGCTCCAATTCTCCGGCGCACAGTTCAACAGTCCGCTTCTCAACGATACGCCTGGCGTAGTGAGCGGCATCTTTGCCAACCGCAATCATTTTGCGCTGCTGATCGCGATCGGCTGCCTGATCGCGCCGGTTTGGGCATTCTCGGACCGCGGCAAGCTGGGCTGGCGGGGCCCCCTGGCAGCGGGGCTCGTGCTATTGTTCGTGCTGACGATTTTGGCCACAGGTTCGCGCAGTGGTATGTTACTCGGCGCTCTGTCGCTCGTATTGGCACTGGTGCTGGTCGGCCGCCGCTTGCGTCGCCAGTTGAGTCGCGCGCCTTTCTGGGCGTTTCCGGCACTCGTCGTCGGGGGCATCATCGTGATTGGCGGCTTTATCGGCCTCAGCTTCACAGCCGATCGTGCGGAAGCGATTAACCGGCTGATCGTGCTCGAAAGCGACCAAGATATGCGCACGCGCGCGCTACCGACGGTGCTGGCGATGATCGGCAATTACATGCCGTGGGGATCTGGTTTCGGCGGCTTTGATCCTGTCTTTCGTATTCACGAACCATTCGACCTGCTTAAGCTCACTTATTTCAATCAGGCGCATAACGACTATCTTGGCGTCGCGCTTGACGGTGGGATAGCGGGGGTGACGGTCCTGACGTTGGGCATTCTGTGGTGGCTGGTGGGAACAATTCGCGTCTGGCGGGCCGAAGCTGACGATGCGGTCCTTCGGGCGAGGCTCGGGTCCGCGATCATCTTCCTGGTCCTGATCGCCAGCATCATGGACTATCCGGCGCGCACTCCGACCGTCATGGCGTTGTTGGTCGTCGCGGCGATATGGCTGGCCCATGCAACTCCCCGCAAGCCACTGACCGCTTTACCGGTGTGAGCGTTCAACCTATAGGGCCGGCACGTTCTCGTTTCTGAGGAATAGTTACGCGCATGCGCTACTCAATCCCGATTTTGTGCCTCGCGCTTGCCGCAACCGGATGTAGCGGACCGAAGCAGCTTCAGTCGACCGATCGCCTGACCGTTGTTCAAGGAAGCAACGTACTACCGCCGCCTGGCCGCAGCGATTTGATCGCTGCCGACAGACCGGCATTGATCGGACCGCTCGATACAATCGAAGTCAATGTATTCGGCATCCCCGAACTGGAACGCCAAATGCAGGTGGATGCCAGCGGACGCATCGCCATGCCGCTCGCCGGCACGGTCGACGCACGCGGCAAAACTGCCGAGGAACTTGCCGATGCGATCGAAGTGGCTCTCAAGGCGCGCTATGTTCGAGACCCCCAGGTCACAGTGAATATCAAGAGTTCGGTCAGTCAGGTGGTGACCGTCGACGGTTCGGTCGTCGAACCCGGCCTCTATCCCGTCACCAACCAGATGACGCTGCTGCGCGCCATCGCATCGGCCAAGGGTTTCACCGAATTCGCGCGTGAGAAGGAGGTCGTGATCTTGCGCACTGTCGCCGACAAGCGCATGGCCGGTCTTTACGATATTTCCGCGATCCGCAGCGGGGTGTACGATGATCCACCTGTCTATGCGAATGACGTGATCGTCGTGGGCGACTCGCCGCAGCGCCGCCTGTTCCGTGATTTTGTGTCGCTGTCGCCCATCATTGCGGCGCCGCTGATCGCCGTCTTGCAATAGGGCGTCTTTAATGAACCTGGTGAATGCAACTTTTAGTTCCGGTACCTCGTCGGCCGCGCCAGCCATGCCGCGCGCCATGCCCGACGGCGACACCTTGCCGATGATCCGCCAATATATGCGGATTGCGATGCGGTGGCGTTATGTCATTCTGGGTGCGGTCGCGGCATGCTTCATTCTGGGGCTATTGGTCACGCTGTTGATGACGCCTAAATACACAGCGACATCAACGATCGAGATTTCGCGCGAATCGAGTCAAGTCACCAATTTCCAGGGTATTGAGCGCGAGACGAGTGTCGCCGACCAGGAATTTTACCAGACCCAGTATGGCTTGCTTCGCTCGCGCATTCTCGCCGAACGCGTCGCGATGCAGCTCCGCCTCGTCGACAACAAGGATTTTTTTGAGCGCTTCAGTATCAACCAGGATGATCTGCCGTTTCGCGAGATCAATGGTCAATACACCGCCGCTGGCCGCCCGGAGCGGGTACGTATTGCTGGCGAGGTGCTGCTGCGCCAAGTCTCTATAAATCCCACTCGCCTGTCCCGCCTCGTTTCTATCAGCTTCACCAGTACCGAAGCCTCTTTCTCTCAGAAAGTAGCCACAGCCTGGGCGGAAAACTTCATTCAGACCAACCTGGAGCGCAAAGTCCAGGCAACCTCCTATGGCCGCAATCTTTTGCAACGCGAGCTTACCCAAGCCAAGGAGCGGCTCGATCAATCCCAGCGACAGCTGGTCACCTATGCCGAGCGGCAGCGTATCATCAACTTGCCGAGTCAAGTTGGCGGTGAGAAACAGACCGCCGAACGTTCGATTGTTGCCGATGAGCTCGCGTCGTTGAACGGCGCACTGTCCCAGGCAATCGCCGATCGAATCGCAGCTCAGTCCCGATTCAACGAAGCCGGGCGCGGTGGCCAGTCGAGCGAAGCGTTGCGCAATCAGGCGATCAACGCGCTGCGCCAGCGGCGGGCTGAACTCGCCGGTGAATATCAGCGGCTGATGGTGCAGTTCGAGCCTAGCTACCCGCCTGCCCGCGCCGTCCAGTCGCAAATTAACCAGCTCGACCTCTCGATCACTCGAGAAGAGAACCGGGTGTCAGGATCTGTGCAAGCGGAGTATCGCCAGGCAGCCCAGCGCGAGAATGATCTGCGCGCGCGCGTCGAAAAGTTGAAATCCAGCTATCTCGACCTGCGTCGGCGCAGCATCCAATATAATATCTATCAGCAAGAAGTGGACACCAACCGCGCGCTTTATGATGGCCTGCTCCAGCGTTTCAAGGAGATCGGGGTCGCGGGCGGCGTCGGGGTGAACAATGTCTCAATCGTCGATCCCGCCGACATACCCCAGAGGCCTTCCAGCCCGCGCCTGCTGATTAACCTGCTGCTCTCGCTGCTTGCCGGTCTCGGCATCGGTGCCGGGCTCGCTTTTGCACTCGAGCAGATGGACGAGGCGATCGCCGATCCGGGCGAGGTCGAGCGCCGCCTCGGGTTGCCGCTGCTAGGTTCTGTTCCGCTGGTCAAAGATGTCAAACCGGGCGAAGCGCTGCTCGATCGCAAATCCGACTTGGTGGAAGCCTATCTGGCGATTCAGACGAGCCTCGGTTTCACCACCGAGCATGGCGTGCCGCGCTCACTCGCCGTTACATCGACGCGACCGGCCGAAGGCAAATCAACCACTGCGCTCGCGGTCGCGACCATGTTGGCGCGTTCACAGAAGAAGGTCATCCTGGTCGATGGTGATATGCGCTCGCCCTCGATCCACCATCTGGGCGGGGTTGACCATGACCGGGGCCTTAGTAACTTCCTTGCCGGACAAGACGATTTGAACGCGCTGACGTTCGAAATGAAGCAATTGGGCTTTACCGCCATGTCGGCCGGTCCGATCCCGCCCAATGCTGCCGAGTTGCTGACCGGCCACCGGCTTCAATTGCTGATTTCACGCCTGCTCGAAACCTATGATCATGTCGTGATTGACAGCCCTCCGGTCATGGGCCTTGCTGACGCACCGCTCATCGCGAGCCGGGTTGAAGGGGTCATCTATGCCGTTGAATCACACGGCATCCGCTCGAGCATGGTCAAGACAGCATTCCAGCGCCTTCTGGCCGCCAATGCGCGAATATTGGGAGCGGTGCTTACGAAGTTCGAAGCGCGCAGGGCGCATTATGGCTATGGCTATGAATACGGCTATGGCTATGGGCGCAAGAATGTCGACGCGAGCGATTGATGGCCGTCGCGCTTGCCCCCTCCTCCCCGCGGCGGTCGATGCGTGAATGGGCATGGCGTGGCGGACTGGCAATCGGCGCGTTAGCGCTAGGCTATTACTCCTCGACGCAAACGCTGGCTTTCGCGCTTTCCAAGTCTGCGGCGGAACGAGCCTACACTCTGTTCCCAGGTGACGGGCGTATCGCCGGCGAGGTGGCAGGACAATTGTTGGCGGGCAACCCGAACGCCAACCAGCGCGCGCGTGCCGCCCGGATTGCGGCGCAGGCATTGGCTGATGAGCCGCTGAACGCAAAGGCACTCGCGGTGCTGGCGATGAACACTCAGTTGGAGAATAAGACGCCTCAGGCCCGCCGGCTGTTTATCCATTCAGACGCGTTGTCGCGGCGCGAACTCGTCACACGCCTATGGCTTATCGAAGATGCTGTGGCGCGCGAAAACATCCCGGAAGCGCTGCGGCAATACGATATCGCGCTGCGGACCTCACGCGGGGCATCTGACATATTGTTCCCGGTGCTCGCGAGCGCAATCGCAGATCCGGCGGTGGCAAAGGCGCTTGGAAATACATTGAGCACGCGTCCGCCATGGAGCGAAGCGTTCTTCAATTTTTTGCCGAGCTCCAAGGCCGCGCCTTACATAAGCGCCCAGTTTTTTGCGCGACTTGCCGATCGCGGCGTTAGCGTTCCCGACTATGCCCAAATGACCATAGTCGACGCGCTTGTGAGCGCCGGTAAGCTGGAAGAGGGCTGGAACTATTACGCCTCGTTGCGCAAGGGAGCATTTCGCAATCGGTCGCGCGACCCCCGCTTTAGCGCCCAGTTGACCACGCCCTCGACATTCGACTGGATGCCAATGACCAGCGTCGATGGTGTTAGTGCGTCGATCCAGAGTATGCGTGAAGGTGGAATTTTCGAATTTGCCGTCCCTCCGACGGTGGGCGGAGTAGTTCTGCAACAGAGTCAGGTTTTGCCTGCCGGTCGCTACCGGCTCGAAGGAATCAGCGACCGTATCGAACAGGTCAAGGACGCTCGGCCCTATTGGCAAGTCGCTTGTAGCGAGGGGCACGAAGCCGGCCGGGTCGAACTTCCCAATTCAAACGAGAATGACGGTCGGTTTTCAGGTGAAATCACCGTCGGTGCCAACTGCCCTTTTCAGAGGCTGCGCCTTGTCGTTCGGCCGTCATCTGAAATTGGCGGTGCGGCCGGACAGATCAGATTTGTACAGTTGATTCCCTTGGGGCGAAACTGATGGTAATATCCCTCTTGTCGCTGGTGCTTCTAACATCCGTCTCTGCAATGGCTCAGAACGGTGGCATCGAAGACACTCCCCCAGTCGTCATCGACGCCGATGTTGGGCTCACATCGAACGTCAACGGAAACCGCGTCGGCCAGCGCCAGACCCGGGAGGAAGCTGTTCCGATTGCAGGCGTCAACCCGATGACCCGTATCAACAGTCGCGTCGCGAACCGCGTTCAATCGCGCTTTCGTAACCGCATTGACCGTTACTATGATCCTCGCGCGAATGCGACAGCGCCGTTCAATGTCGCAGCGGAGCAAGTGCGCTCGCCGAGGTGAAACCCTCAAACCGGCCATACGGCTAGCTGCATGCCGCGCGTTGGAGCCGAAAGAGTCGGCTGCCTGGCCACCAGAGCCTATTTGCGAGCAGCCAGGCAGCTATCTTTGACCACGTCTCGCGACCTCCGCCGTGCCCTTGCCTCAACTGGGGGTACAGCAACATCGAATTTGGCAAAGTGGTGGCTTGAGCGGCGATGAAGTGTACGCGACGCTCGTCGCGCACCTAGGCCACCTGCGAACGGATCGCCTGCTGACTGATATACTCGGGCACAAGCGCGCACAGCGTTTCGAGCGCTCCCTGGCGATTTCCCTCACTGAGAGCAGCTTCCATGATTTCCAGCTGTTTCTGCAAATCAGGCCACGTCAGACGTTCTTCCAGCGCGCGCATGATGCGGGGATGTGATGTACGTTGTGCGGAAACACCGATCAGAAGTTCTTCGTACAGTTTTTCGCCCTTGCGCAGCCCAACCTCGCGAATCTCGATGTCACCTTCGGGATTCTCTTCATCGCGAACCGTCAGACCGGACAGATGGATCATGGTCCGAGCCATATCGTAGATGCGGATGGGGTTGCCCATATCCAAGAGAAAGACGTCTCCGCCTTCGGCCATCGCGCCTGCCTGGATGACCAGTTGGGACGCTTCCGGGATGGTCATGAAATAACGCGTTACATCGCGGTGGGTGAGTGTGACCGCCTCCCCCTTCCTGATCTGTTGCTGGAAGCGCGGGACAACCGAGCCGCTCGAGCCCAGAACATTGCCGAACCGCACCATGGCGAAGCGCGTCGCCCCGCCCTCGGCCGCCAGTCCCTGAAGGACGAGCTCGCAGACCCGCTTGCTTGCCCCCATGACATTGGTAGGCCGGACCGCCTTGTCGGTGCTGACCAGGATAAAGTGCTTCACACCCACCCGCTTGGCCTGAAGCGCGCACCTCAGCGTTCCAAAAATGTTGTTTAGCAGCCCCGCAATCACGTTTTCCTCGACCAGCGGCACATGTTTGTAGGCTGCGGCGTGGAAAACCGTATCGGGCTTCCACCTGTCGAACAGTCGATGAATCGTCAGAGGATCTACGATGTTTGCAAGTTCGGCGTGGATGGCAGTCGACGGATCGAGATCACCGCGCTGCTGAGCTTCCCTCAATTCGCTATCAATCAGGTAAAGTGCATGTTCCGTCATTTCGACAAGAATGACTGCGGCGGGCTTCAATGCCGAAATCTGGCGGCACAGCTCGCTCCCGATCGATCCGCCCGCGCCGGTGACCATGACCACACGATCCGCGATGTTGCGATGGAGCAAGAGGTGATTAGGCGCCACGGGATCGCGACCGAGGAGATCGGCGATCTCTATCTCGCGGAGGCTGTTTGTCGAGAACGAGCCATCGACCAAATCGCCGATTGCCGGCAATGTGAGGACGTGAACGGGAATTTCGGCGAAGCCGCGGACGATCCGTGCGCGCTGGTGCCGAGACACACTCGGAATTGCCAACAGCACCGTGTCAATTTGCAGTTTCTCGACAAGCCTCTCGAGGTTCCTGTTCCTGTAAACCTTGACACCGTCCAGGTGCTGGCCCGCCAGCCGCTCATCGTCATCGACATAACCGCGCAGAAGCATTCCTGGTTCGTGCGCCATGGACATGGCCAACTGCCGACCGGCTGCGCCGGCTCCGAAAATCAAGATCTTGCTTCGTGGTCCGTCGAAGCCGCGCTGGTTGAGAAGATCGAACAACACATAGCGAGCGAACAGGCGGCTCACCATGAGCAATGTGCCGAAGACCATCGGTTGCAAGACACCAATGGTGCGAGGCACACCCGGAACAATGCTGAAGAAACCCGATAGTGCCAACGACATCAACAGGCACGAGGTTGCAATGCTCAGCATCGTGCGCGTCCCGACAAAGCGCAACACCGAGCGGTAAACGCCCCTGACCGCAAAGATAGGAAACCACACAGCCAAACTCGCCAGAATTGCCGTGGCGACTGCGGAACTCCACAGGTCCCACACACCAAGCCTAAGCGAAAAGGCAATCCATACCGCAAGGACACAAAGCACTGCGTCCGCACCCAAAAGCAAGGCGGCCTTGGCGCCTCGATTCAACCGCAGCAGCCAACGCAAGGCTCCGATCACGGAGGCTTCAGTCAATTTCCAAAGATCAGCCATCTAACCTTGCCCGCAGTTGCCCTGTAGTTAACGCTTATCAAACCTGACATTATCCTAGGACAGGATTCGATGTGTTTTAAAGCTTGAAGCGGACCTCAAGCCCACGCTAGGCTTGCGCGTTTGCCGTCATGTCGCGCCGTATGTCGATACCGGGCGGCCGTATGTCGATACCGGGCGAACGTCAACAAGAAGGCTCTTCCCGCAACGCGGGCTACCCGGTCACGCCTTGAACCACGCCGGCGTCACTGACATCGAGTGCGTGGGGATGACGACCGGCCTCAGAGTGGCGCGCGCCGTTAGACCGATGGACGACGCCTGCGCCAAGATCGATGCCTGGCGCGAGAACATAATGAGAGGCGACCTCGCATACCGTTTGGCTGACTGACGCGCGCCGAATATACCGCTACAGCAGCCCTACAGGTCACCCCGGATATTACACCGCTTGTCCGGATGAAGCGGGGGCACGCCCATGTCTACACAGGGGTGGGGTCGGCTTGATTCACATCGGGCGACACGCTAACGGGCATTTCCGTTGGCGACAGGTCCGCCAAATTTCCGTTCCCCAAGGTGCGGCACGATACTTGCCGTCGTGCATTGCCGCTAGCATCATTGCGAGGCCCATGTTTAACGACAAGGTATTGCTTATCACCGGGGGCACCGGCTCCTTTGGCTCGACCGTCCTCCGGCGGCTGATGAGCGAGCCGTTTGGAGAGATCCGGATCTTTAGTCGCGATGAGAAGAAGCAGGAAGATCAACGCCTGCATTATCGGGACAAACGGCTGCGCTATTATATCGGCGACGTCCGGGACCTGCGCTCCGTCTCCAATGCCTCGCGCGGGGCAGATTACATCTTCCATGCGGCGGCGCTGAAGCAGGTGCCGTCCTGCGAATTTCATCCGATGGAGGCAGTCAAAACCAACGTCGTTGGAACCGACAATGTGCTGGAGGCCGCTCTAAACAACCACGTTTCGCGGGTTGTGTGCCTATCGACCGACAAGGCCGTCTATCCGATCAACGCCATGGGCATTTCCAAGGCGCTGATGGAGAAGGTCTACATCGCCAAGTCGCGACTTGCCATCGGCACTGACACGGTGATCACGGGCACCCGATATGGCAATGTCCTTGCTTCGCGAGGTTCGGTTGTGCCGCTGTTTGTGGAGCAGGTCCGCGCCGGAAAGCCGATTACGATCACCGATCCCGCGATGACACGTTTCATGATGTCGCTGCCAGATGCGGTAGATCTCGTGCTCCACGCCTTCGTTCACGGCGACAATGGCGATCTGTTCGTACAGAAGGCGCCGGCGGCGACGATCAAAGTCCTTGCAGAGGCAGTCCTCGAGCTGATCGGCGCTCAGGATCATCCGATCAGGACGATTGGCACGCGCCACGGAGAAAAGCTGTTCGAGACGCTGCTAAGTCGCGAAGAGATGACGGTAGCTGAAGATCAAGGCCTTTATTTTCGAGTTCCGCCCGATAATCGCGATCTCAACTATGCAAACTTCGTAGAGACCGGAGACGAAGAGATCGCTCGGCATGAGGATTTCAACTCTCACAATGCCAAGCAGCTGGACCGCTCTGAGATGATGGAGGTCCTGCGCCAGATCGACTA
Organism: uncultured Stakelama sp.; assembly: GCA_964496045.1. Taxonomy (GTDB): domain Bacteria; phylum Pseudomonadota; class Alphaproteobacteria; order Sphingomonadales; family Sphingomonadaceae; genus Sphingomonas. Next base: position 18,212 of record CAZBYE010000011.1, on the reverse strand, counting down.
TATGCAGCAGGTACTTTCCTCGAATGGCGGCCCGCTTCCGGAGGGGTGCTGATGGAGGCTGCCAAAATCATTGCGGTAACCGGAGCCGATGGGTTCATCGGGCGCAATCTGATTCTGCGGATGCGCGAACTGGGGCTTGAACCACGGCCTTTGATCCGGTCTTCCAGCGAGGATGAGTGGGTCGCTGCGATCGAGGGCGCGGATGCCGTTATTCATCTTGCCGGCGTCAATCGTCCGCCCGATCCCTCGGGCTTCGAGGGAAATGTTTCGGCCGTTGAGACCCTCGTACGCATATTGGGGAAGGTGGAGCGCCCGATCCCCGTGATCCTTGCTTCGTCGCAGAAGGCGGAGGAGCATAGCGATTACGGCCTGAGCAAAAAGGCCGCGGAGGATCGACTGCTTGCGTTCGGCGAAGCCACGCAACGACCCGTGGCGATTTTCCGCCTTCCGAATGTCTTCGGAAAATGGTGTCGCCCCAATTACAATTCCGCCGTTGCGACTTTCTGCCACAATGTCCCGCGCGGATTACCTATTACGATTAATGACCCCGCCGCGGCCCTTAGCTTAGTTTACATCGACGATGTGTCGGAATGTTTTCTGGATCTGATTGCCAAGGGCGCCGTTGATCGCGGCTTCCACGAGGTTCTCCCGCGTTACGAAACCACCGTTGGCGAAGTGGCGGAAATAATTCGTGGCTTTCGTAGCGATCGGGATGAGAACCTGATCGATGACGTCGGCCTCGGCTTGAAGCGTGCGCTATATGCAACCTATGTTTCCTACTTGCCCAAGGAGCAGTTTGCCTATGGGATCACGAGTCACCGTGATCCGCGCGGCGCATTTTCGGAGATGCTCAAAACGCGCAGCGCCGGACAATTCTCTTATTTCACGGCGTTGCCCGGCGTGACCCGAGGCGGGCATTATCATCACACGAAGACCGAGAAGTTCCTGATCGTGCATGGCGAGGCGCTGTTCCGCTTCCGTCATGTGCTTACCGATGAGGTTCACGAGGTGCGCACTTCGGCTGAAAGCCCGACAATCGTCGAAACGATTCCGGGATGGGCTCACGACGTGACCAATGTCGGCGATGGCATCTTGGTGTCACTTCTCTGGGCTAACGAACTGTTCGATCGTGAGCGCCCCGACACCACCCAGGAAAAGGTATAAATCGGTGGGCAAATTGAAAGTCATGACCGTGCTCGGCACGCGTCCCGAGATCATCCGCCTTTCGCGCGTGATGGCCGCGCTCGACGAGCATACGGAACACGTGATCGTCCACACCGGCCAAAATTACGACTACGAACTCAACGAGATCTTCTTTGAAGACCTGGGCGCGCGCAAGCCCGATCACTTTCTCGGAGTAGGCGGCGGCAGCTTGGGCGAGACCCTTGGCCGCATCCTCATCGAGACCGAAAAAGTTCTGAACGAAGAGCGGCCCGACGCCGTGCTCGTACTGGGTGACACCAATTCGGCAATTTCAGCGATCATGGCACGACGGATGAAAATTCCGGTCTACCATATGGAAGCTGGGAATCGCTCTTTTGATCGCAATGTGCCGGAAGAGACCAATCGCAAGCTCGTCGACCACATGTCCGACTTCAATCTCGTTTATACCGAGCACGCCAGACGCCACCTTCTTTCGGAAGGCATCGAGCATCGACGCATCTATCATACGGGTAGCCCGATGCGTGAAGTGCTTGAGCATTATCGTGAGCAAATCGACGCTTCAGATATCCTGAGCCGGCTCGGCCTTGAAAGGCGCGGTTATTTGATTGTTTCTCTTCATCGCGAAGAGAATGTAGATAGCCCTGAGCGGCTTTCGATCCTTGTAAACGCCTTGAATGATCTGGCAGAAATTCACGGCATGCCGATCATCGTTTCGACGCACCCGCGTACGCGCAAGCGGCTTGATGGCATAAGCGCGAAAATTAATGACAAGGTCGAATATATGAAGCCGTTCGGCTTCCACGACTACAACCATCTACAGATGCATTCCTTTTGCGCCATTTCGGATAGCGGCACGATCGCCGAGGAGAGTTCGATCCTCGGCTTCCCGGCGATCACCCCGCGCGACGCGATCGAGCGGCCGGAGGGCCTGGATGTCGGATGCCTGCTCATGACGGGCATCAATCGCTCTGCGATTGTCGAGGGGGTTGCAGCCGTAACCCGCATGTTCACAATGCGGGCTTCCCAAGGGCTGCCGCATCCGGTGCCCGTTGACTATACGGTTACAAACACCTCGGAGCGTGTCGCAGCGCTGATACTCGGCACTGCGCGGGTCTCCAACGACTGGGACGGCATCAGAACGAACAAGGCCAGCTGAGGCTGGCCTGGTCAATCTGGCGGGCTTTCGCATTCAAATCAGACGAAAGGAAGGGCCTTATCCCAGGCACGATTCCGGGTGGCGCGTAATGTCAAAATGATGCTCGAGCGAAGGCCTGAACGGCCTCCTGATACTCAGCTCGAGACGCCGCCCGAGCAAGCAGACAATTGACCCGCACAGATTTCTGCATGTGATTGTAAGCGCATGATCGGCCCGGCTGCCAATCGAGGCCGATCTTGCTTACCAAGAGGCTTATATGACCCTCGAAGAGATACAATGACACGCGGCAATCTTCTAATCCGGTCCATACTCGGTAGTGTCGGAGGCCGCATCGCGGTTCTGATTGCACCTTTCCTGGTCATGCCCGTCATGCTCAACTATCTGGGTGCGCATGATTTCGGCATTTGGATGACGGCAATTGCGATAACGGGATTCATGCAGTTTGCCGACCTTGGCATAGGAGCCGGGTTGCTGACGAAGCTGCCGGCCGCATATGCACGAAACGACATGAGCTCGCTGCGCTCCTATGTCGCGAGCAGCTTCGCCGCACTTGGCGTCGTTGCGCTTATATTGCTGTCGATAGGCCTGATCTTCTTCTTCTTCCTGTCGAGCTGGCTGTCACCGATTTACAGCATCACTTTGATCGCCTTTGCCTTTAGCTTACCGGGATCGATCATCTATCGAATATTATACGCGACGAACCGGATCGTCCTGGCAAATGTATGGCAGGTCGGCGGCGCCCTCTTTTCGATAGGAGTGGCATTCGCGGCGATACATATGGGCTGGAGCGCCGTTGCGGTCGTGTTCGCCTACGTGATCATCGCTCCCCTTACCATGCTGGTTTGCACGGTATGGACGATGTGGCGCGAGGCCGAAATTCGCCCGAAGGTTATCGACATCAAAACCGGGGTCACCCTCGATCTGATGGCGCTCGGCTGGAAGTTCTTTGTCCTGGCCATCCTGACGGCAGCCTCGATGAACGCCGACAACATTATAATTGCGCTGCGGCTCGGTGAAGCTGCGGTGACCTCATATGCCGTCCCGGCACGCATTGGAACATTGCTTCTCTTGATCGTCTGGACGATCGGAACGCCTCTCTGGACGATATACGGCAATGCGCTCTCAAGTGGCGATCGTGCCTGGGTGTGGCGCAACGCCTTGCTTGTGGCGGCGCTGGGGCTGTTGGCCGTGGCCGTGGCCGGCGCGATATTGACGATAGGGATCGACTTGATCATGACCCTATGGATGAGTCGCTCTTTTCCCGACCAGCACAAGATCATTGTCGGGCTCGCCGCATTTTCATCAATGATGGCCCTTACGGCGCCCTTCAACATGATCTTGAACGCCGCCGGCCAGGTTAAGGCTCAGATTGCGGCCTGGGCCGTTTTCGTCCCGATCGCGATTTGTGTGAAATGGGCCCTGCTGCCTCGATTGGGTGCATGGGCGCTCCCGCTGGTCGATGCAGTGTTGTACACCGTGCTGATCAGTATCCTGTTTTTCCTTCTTGCACGGAACGTGATCCGGGCTGATCAGGCGAGCAATTGTCCAGACGCGAGCGCGTCGTGACCCAGAAGCACCGGATTGCGTTTCTCGCCGGTATGTTTCCGCGCAAGCAACATGCGTTCATTGTCGAAAATTCCATCGGCGTCATTCAGAACGCAGCGGACGCCTTTCAGAAGAACGTTATCGAAGGTCTGGCGACCCATGCCGACGTGGATGCGGTCGTCGTGAATATTCCGTTCGTCAGCGCATGGCCCGCCTCATTCCGGAAATCCTGGTTCCCGAGCGTGCAGGATTCCGAAAGCGGAGTACCGATCGAAGGCCGCAGCTTCGCGAATGCGTTTCTGGTCCGCTACCCCGCCCGAATGCTCGCGGCAATTGCGGGCTTGCGCGCAAAACGGGCGAGGAGTGCCGATACGATTCTGGTCTATTCGGCCCATGTTCCCTTCATGATCGCGGCGATCATGTGTGGGCGACTGCTCTTGCGCCGACAGCTCGCCATCATCGTGCTCGACCTGCCGGAATATATGGGTGCGACGGGACTGGCTCAAAAGCTGCTGGGCGGAATCAATCGGGCGCTATTCTATCGCCTGGTCAGCTATTTCGACAAGGTCGTTGTGTTGACCGAGGCCATGATCCCCCGCATCGGCGTGCCCCCCGAAAAAGCGGCCGTGGTCGAAGGCATTGCGACCCTGGGCGAGGATGGCACGACGGCGGCAACGCGCGAAGGCCGAGGGAACACATTTCTGTACACCGGCACATTGGCGCGGCGCTATGGGATCGAAGCGCTGGTGGACGGGTTCCGGCAAGTCGAGGACCCCAGTGCCGCCCTGTGGATTTGTGGCGCAGGCGAAGGCGCCGATTATGTGGCGGCGGCAGCGCAGGCCGATCCACGCATCCTGTTCTTCGGGCAGGTTGACCGGTCGCGGGCACGGGAGTTGCAGCGTGAGGCCGATTTCCTCATCAACCCGCGCAGCGGTGATGACGATTTTGTCCGGTACAGCTTCCCGTCCAAGATCATGGAGTATCTCGCCTCGGGCCGTCCCGTCATCATGTACAATCTGCCGGGCATTCCCGGTGACTATGATCCGCACTATCTACATATCGAAGCTTCAGGCGCTGCAGGCATTTGCGCTGCAATCAATTCAGCGATCGATATGCCCGTCGACTCTCGCAACGCGATGGGTGCGGCAGCCCGTGATTATGTCGGCGCGCATAAGGGCCCCCGCGAGCAAACGCGACGCATTTTGGACCTGCTTTACCCGAGCTGAATAGAATTCCGCGTTGGCAACCTGGGTATTTCACAACCCGGCCTCTTTATAACGACCGACCACGATAAAGTGCCCAGGAAATCCCCATCGATGTTAGGCTGGCTGTATACCGCATGACTATCTATCTCATCTTTTGGGTAGCGGCGCTGGCGATCGCGTCTTTCATAAAATCGAATTGGATGCAGATCGCGTTCTGCGTTCTAGTATTCGTTTTCGTGGGACTTCGATATGAGACCGGGTTCGACTGGCCGGTTTACAAACGCACCTTCGAAGTTATGGCAGTCGATTTTTCGGTAGACGGCATCCTCGCATATTCCCAGACGTTTAAAGTCGAACTTGGGTGGCTAGTCGTTAACGGTATCACCGGAATGATATTTCCGGAATATGAGTTCCTTCAAGCCATTGTGGCTTTGGTATTTCTTGTTTCCACGTACAAGTTATGCCGGGCACTTGGAGTGCAGAATGTAGCGATGGCGGTTGCAATCGCTTCCACCTACCTCCTGCTCACGCTACTGTTTTCTACGACCAGGCAATGTTTCGCGGTATCTATATTCAACTTCGCCGTTGTCGCCGCTGTAAATAGGCGGTGGACGCTGATGGTAATGCTATCAACGTTTGCACTGAGCATACATATCAGCACGATCTTGTACATTGTGGCCTTGGTCTATGCGTTAGTGCGCCCTTCGAAGCTGCCACGCCCCACAGTGGTAGCTGCGATGTCGATCGTTATTATCGGCTTGATCCTCGCTATACCATTCGCTGCAAGTTACCTCCCGGATCATCTTGCAAGCCGGGTAATTTGGTACGGTCTCGACAAATCATTTGAAAACATCCGCTTATGGCAAATCTATTTCCTTATTTTGGGAGCATTCATTGCAGGTTACGCGCTTCTTGCCGGGCCCGCAGATCAAACGCCTGACACGGTTTCTACATTTCATCGTCGGATTATCGTCGCTCTGGCAGTCATGTGCTTGTGTACATACTCACTGGACGTTGTTCGCGACCGAATATCGTACGAGATGTTTTTGATCTTCAGCATCTATCTGGCCCGGAGCAACATTCCGTTTCGCCTGGCTGCCAGATCAACGGCAGTTGCTTTAGGTCTGTCCTTTTCGTTATTGAACATATTTGAGCCGGCCAACCGGATCGTCTTCATGCCCTATCAAAGCGCTGTGACGGTTGTACTCACTGGCGACGAGGGAGACGGGCAGGCCCGGCAAGAACTCCTCCATCGTGAGTTTGAGCGACGTTAGAGTCCATTGGAGGCGAGGGCACGTCAACCACACCCTCTCGGCAGCCTTCAGAATTGGGAGGCTACACCGAGACAACTGTGCTGACGGCAAGCCACCCATTCCGATAAAGTCCGGCGACAAAGGTTATGGCGCTTCCGCAATTCGAGATTAACGCACGTTGCGTGTCACTTCCTTTTGCGTCTCTCGGTGATCGATCCGGCTTTGCATCTGTGAGCCTGCAACCATATGGCCCCTCGGAGTTTATCGGCTGCAATGGCGACATTAGCTATATCCGCTCCGGTCTGGTTCCGACGCCGCCAAAGGCGATGTTCCATCGCCTGACCTGGCCACGCGGGGACAAGGAAAATCATCTGTGAGAAGCTCTGAGACGTCTGGCGACATTGTCTACCTGACCCAGCTCTACACGCCTGAGCCGACCTTCAAGGGCGATCGTTTCGCCAAAGGTCTGGACGACGCCGGTTATGACGTCGAAGTCGTTACGGGGTTTCCCAACTATCCGGGCGGCCGCGTTTATGACGGATACAAGATGCGGGCGATCGCCAAGGGAACCGAACAGGACCTGAAGGTGGTACGGCTAGCGACCTATCCGTCGCACGATCGCAGCGCTGTCCGCCGGATTCTTTCCTATCTCAGCTTTGCGGTCACGTCCTTCTTCTACCTCCTCTTTCGCCGCCGCGCGCAGCTGATCTACGTCTACTACCCTTCCCTGACGGCCGGACTCGCCGCCATTGCCGTCAAATGGTTGAGGCGCGTACCCGTGGTGGTGGATATCCAGGACATGTGGCCGGATTCGCTGGGCGCCGCAGGTATGATGCGGAACGGCAGGCTGATCGCGATCGTCGAGTGGTTTTGCCAGCTCCTGTACCGCCATGTCGATCATATCGTCGTTCTTTCACCCGGCTTTCGCCGTACCCTTATCGAGCGCGGCGTTCCGGCGGAGAAAATTACCGTTATCTACAATTGGGCGGACGAAATCGAACAGCCCGAAGGCGAGACCGCGCCCTCCCCCTCACCCTTTGCCCCCGAACACCGCTTCACGCTTTTGTTCGCCGGCAACATGGGGGCAATGCAGCGCCTCGATTCCGTCCTGGACGCAGCGAAGGCGCTGGCCCGGGATCGCAGCGATATCGGCATCTATTTGATGGGCGGGGGCGTCGATGTCGAGCGGCTCAAGGCGCGCGTCGCAGACGAAGGCATCGGCAATGTGCGGTTCCTCCCCCGCGTTCCGCTCCACGAAGTTCAGGACATCCTTCGCCAAGCCGGCGCATTGCTGGTCCACCTCGCGCGAGATCCGTTGTTCGCGATTACCGTGCCGTCCAAGACCCAGGCCTATCTTTATGCCGGTCGCCCCATATTGATGGCTGTCGAAGGGGATGCGGCGGATCTGGTGAGAGAAGCCGAAGCCGGAGTCGTAGTGGAGCCCGAGGATCCGCAGGCGCTGGTCGAAGCGATCCGCAAACTGGCCGACATGGGTGTCGAGGGCAGAGATGAGATGGGCGCACGTGCTCACGCATTCTACGAGCGCCAATTGACCTTTCATCATGGCATGGACGCGACGATCGGCGTTATCGAGCGTTTCCGCCGTCGCACAACACGACGTGGCAGCTAGTCACGCTTAGCGACAGCGGTTAAGCGGCGTCTGCGCCCATCCGGGCAGCGTGCCGCCATTTTGGGGGAAAGAATGCCCGTTCCTTTTTTTCGGCCATCGATCGGCGACGAAGAGATATCCGCGGTCGTGGAATGTTTGAAGTCCGGCTGGCTCACGACCGGACCCAAGACGCGTGAGTTCGAGGAAGCTTTCGCGGAGGCGATCGGCGGGGGCGTTCATGCACTTGCCGTCAACAGTGCGACGGCGGCGCTTCATCTGGGCGTCGATGCGCTCGGCGTCAGGGCGGGTGACGAGGTCATCGTGCCGACGCTCACATTCACCGCGACTGCCGAGGTGGTGCGGTATGTGGGCGCTCAGCCTGTTTTCGTCGATATCGAGCCCGACAGCTTCTGCATCGATCCGCACGCCGTGGAAGCCGCGATTACCGAACGCACGAAGCTGATCATGCCGGTCCATTTCGCGGGCCGGATGTGCGATATGACGGCGTTGCGCGCGATAGCCGACCGTCACGGCCTCAAGATTTTGGACGACGCGGCGCACGCGCTGCCGGCGAGCCATCAGGGGCATTCGGTCGGCCTGACGGGGGCCGACGTCACCGCGTTCAGCTTCTACGCGAACAAGACGATGACAACCGGCGAAGGCGGGATGCTTGTCACGCGCGATGCCGAACTGGCGGCGCGGGCGCGGACGATGCGGCTTCACGGGATCGACCGTGATGTATTCAACCGCTTCACCGATGCGCGCGCAAGCTGGCTCTATGACGTCGTCGATGCGGGCTATAAGTACAACCTCACCGACATGGCCTCGGCAATGGGCATCGTCCAACTGGCACGGCGTGAGGAATTCGCCCGGAGGCGCGCCGAGCTGTGTGCACGCTATGATGAGGCGTTCGCCAATCTGCCGATCATCCTGCCGCCACATCCGCTGCCGGGCGACGAGCATAGCTGGCATCTCTACATTGTTCGGGTTGCGGATGGGGCCGCGGTCAACCGCGATGGACTCATCGCCGGGCTGCGCGACCGCGGGATCGGAACCTCGGTTCATTATCGGCCACTTCACCAGATGACGTTCTGGTCGACCTACTGCCAAGGCAACAGCTTCCCGGTGGCGGATGATCATTTCGACCGTTGCGTGTCGTTGCCGCTCTTCATGGCGATGACCGACGCCGAGCAGGACGAAGTGATCGAGGCTGTCCGCAGTATCTTGTCCGATGGCTAAACGTTTGTTCGACATCGCGCTGTCTAGCATCGCGCTTATTCTCTCGGCGCCTTTGTGGCTGGCCGCCGCGATTGGGATCCGGCTTTCGTCTCCAGGGCCTGTCTTCTATTTTGCGACCCGGATCGGGAAAGGCGGCGCGCCTTTTCGGATGGTGAAGTTCCGGACGATGACCGTGGGAACGGCGGGGCAAAGCGAGATCACGGCGCCCGGGGACAGCCGCGTTTTTCCGTTGGGACACCTGATCCGCCTTTTGAAGATCGATGAACTTCCCCAATTGATCAACATCTTGCGCGGCGAGATGTCGATCGTCGGTCCCAGGCCGGAGTCTGACAAAATCGTGGCCGCGCATTACACCGCCTGGATGCACGAAACACTCGCCGTCGCGCCCGGCCTGACGAGCGTTGGGGCGTTGTTCGGCTATAGCTATGGCGACGAACTGCTCGACCCGTTGCGACCCGAAGAATCCTATGTCGAGCGAATGCTTCCGGCCAAGCTCGCGCTTGAGCGCGCCTACCTCGATCGGGCAAGCTTACTACGCGACCTGAGCTATATGGTGCGAACCGGCGTGGCGATCGTGCTTGCGCCATTCGGACGCCAGATCCCTCCCGCGGCGCGAGATGTGCGCGCGGCGGCGCAATGGGCAGATATCCAGCATTTCCCCGCCGCGTTGCAGGCCCAACTCGCCCGCCAGCCAGTCGTCTGAGATTAGACGTTCGACCGCCGCGCTAAACTGTAGAGCGCGCGTTCACCGCGAAACTCGACACCAGTTTGTTCGAAGCCGTGATCGAGATAGAATCGAACGACTGCGCCATTGTCGTCGCGGTCGGTGGTTAACCTCACTTCGTCAGCGCCCAGCGCAGCGCTGCGCTCGCAAAAGGCACGCAGCAAATGTGATCCCACCCCGGCTCCCCGCCGGCTGGTGCCTATCGAGGCGAGTTCTGCAGCTGCAACATTCAGTTCCGCGGCGCGCGCGACGCGGCCAGTGTTGCGGACGATCTCAATAAAGAGGTTCGGCCGCCGTAACAGAGCCAGCGCGATGGCTGGGAGCATGCGAATCCGGCGACTGCGGAAATGAGCGTAGAAGTGATCCGGCTCCAGGAATCCGGCGGCGAATCCATCGACCTCTCCCGGCCTGTCGCTATGAACGAGCAGAATCGCCCCTTCATAGTCGAGAATCGCGCGGTAGTAGGCGCGCAGGAAGGCCGGTCCCATCCGATCGAGGAAGAACCCCTTGAACGCGATCTGGTGCACCCTCACGATCCCGGAAATGTCAGAGCGAATCGCATCGCGAATTTTCTCTGACGCCGGGAGCGCGCTGGCTTCGTGATCCATGTTGTTTCCTTTTGGCAACCGTGTGCGCGCGTCGTTTGAATCAGCTGTATAGAGGGCAGTTTCGGCGAGATGACAATTGGCGCCGCGTCCGAGTCTGTTTGACCCAGGACTCAATCGCACCAGAAGGTGATGACAGCGGCGAGGAAGACGTCGGCCATGCGGCCAGGTGCCGATTCCAGGACATGGCGGTTCGCCACAGCGGGTCGGCGGGAGAGTTCCTCGACGCCCTTTTCGCTACCCGCGTGGCTTTCAGGATCCAAACCTATCCCACCAGGCGTCGTCATGAGCACGCATAAGATCTGTAGCTCATGTCGCCGACAAAGCAGGATGCCGGATAGCTACCCGTCCAATGAGACAGGACGCTTGTGATCCACAGAAATCTCTGACTCCCGAAGATCGGGACGGGACCGACACAAAAAAAGGCGGCCCCGCAAAGGGCCGCCTTTCTGATCAATAGCAGAAAATCAATTGCTATCGGGCGTGTCGTCACCGTCAACCAGGACAAGAATGCCACCGATCACTGCGACCACTGCGAGCAGCGGGACCAGGAAACCGCCAACTTCCTTGTTCGAACGGCCCGCATCGGTCGAAGCGCGAGCGGCACCAGAGGTCGAAAGCGACAGCTTCGAGGCCGCCGACGAGGCGATCGCCGGAGACACTGCAAGCGAGCAGGCCGCAATGCCCATCATCATCTTCGCCAACCGCATCAATATACTCCCTTTTCTCTGTCGCATAACTAGATTACCTTCTAGCCATGGCATAACCCACAAGTCCCTGCAACCAAAAAACTGGGAGGTCAAAAACCCTCCGGCCGACCGTTGCCAAAGCACAACACCAATCAAACTGAAGGGTTCCGTGCTCCTGACAATATTGTGCCCGGCCCACATCATGGGGATCAGCGCGCGGCGCGCTCACCGCTGGTTTGCAATATCCAACGATCCGCGCCTTCGAACCCCATCGCGGTGAGCCGACCGCTGGCATAAGCGCCGGTATCGATACCGATGCGGCGCACGCGCTCCTCCACCTCGTCGGTGATGGAATGACCATGAACCACGATCTTCTCGCACGGCTCGGCGCTGTCCAGGAATTCCTCGCGGATCCAGCGAAGGGTCTCAGGTTTCTGGGCGTCGAGCGCGACGCCAGGCCGGACGCCGGCATGCACAAAGGCATAGTCGCCCAGCACGATCATGTCCTCGAACGCCGCCAGGAAATCGAGGTGCGCCTGCGGTACACGCTCCCGCAACAGCTCGAGCAGCTCAGGATAGTCGCACCGGTCATACTCACCCTGGCTGATTCCATAGCTCAGGACTGTCTGCTTGCCGCCGATTCGCAGGAAGAAAGGCAGCGCCTTCTTCTCTCCGGCCAACGATTTCAGGAACACCTCTTCGTGATTGCCCAGCAGGAAGCGGACCTTCTCGGTCTCCGCACCAAGCTCCAGCAAGCGTTGCACGACCTGCGCCGAATCGGGGCCCCGGTCGATCAAATCTCCCAGGAAGATGACTATCGTATCAGCGGCACCGCGCGCGACATTGTCCGCCTCCATTTGACGCAAGAGGTCGTCGAGCAGGTCCAGCCGCCCGTGAATGTCGCCCACAGCATAAACGCGTTGACCGGCAGGAATGGATCCCAAGGGTCGCGATTGGACGTCGCGCTTCCGCGCCAACGATGAAAGAATTTTACGAAGCATGATGTTACCGCCGCGGCCAATACCCGCAGCCTGCTTCCCCATGCAACCTTCATCGTCCATACGCGCCGCATGATGAACGCGATCAGCCCTGTGGCACGCCATCTCGCCTGCCTTCTCGCGGTCTACGCGACTGCCGCGCAGGCACAGCAATCTCCGGAACAAGCGCGCGACTTCCACGAGGCGTTGCGCGCGGCCGACATGCGGGTCGCCACGACAGGCTTTCGCCTCAGCACTGCCGCCGCCCCGCTCTGCGACAGGCTGGAACCCGGCACCGGCATGCAATTGCACACGCTCGCGCAATTTGCTCCGGCGTCGCGCGATGCCGTGCGTGCGCATTTCAACATGTCCGGCGCGGTGGCGGTTGAGGGCGTGGTCGCCGGCAGCCCGGCCGAGCAAGCAGGCGTCCGCGCCGACGATACGGTCGTGCAGTTCGGCGCCATCATTCCCTCCGCCGAGCTTCCCGCCACCGCATCGACCGCGGTGCTGGAATCGATCGACCGCCAGTTCGCCGCCCTCCCACCTGGCGCGCCGATCGACGCCGTGGTGCGCCGCGACGGACGCGAGCTTCGCCTGACGATCCACCCCCAGCCGGCCTGCCGCGCCCGCTATGAGCTGCGTATTGCCGACACGTTCGATGCACGCGCCAATGGCGAACTTATCCAGATCACCTCGAAATATGTCGAGGAGGTTGACCCCGCCTTGTTTCCGGCGGTGGTCGCGCACGAACTGGCCCACAATATCCTGCATCATCGTGACCGCCTGATCGCCGCCGACGCCTCCTTCGGTCTTGCGTCAGGATTCGGACGCAATGTAGGCCTCTTCCGCCAGACCGAGATCGAAGCTGACATCCTGTCAGTCCACCTGCTCGCCCGCGCGGGCTATCCACCATCGCTCGCGGCCCGTTTCTGGCGCGAGGCGGGGCCGAGACTGCTCGAAGGACAGGTTCGGAGCCGTTCGCACCCCGCATCCAGGGATCGAATCGCAACGATGGAGGCCGAAGCCGCCAAGCTCGTCGCCGGGCAGACCGCGCTTCCGGCTTTCCACGCAGCACGCGGCTCGCCCCTGACCGGAGATTGGAAGACCCTGCTCGTGCGGGCGCGCCACTGACCATCGCCCCGCCCGCCGTCTCGGCCGGGCCTGGCCGGCCTCCCCCTCGACTATCGCCCGCAACCCGCGTAGCGCCGCTACATGCTCGAATTCTATGCTGTCATCAAAGACGCGATCGCCAACGACACGGGCCTCGGCAACACCATCCTTCACATCCACGGCGGTATGCTGGTCTTCCTGATCGCGCGCCTCGTGTCGGGACGCTCAATCGGCACCTTTGCACCCTTTGCGGCGGTGCTGGTGATTGAACTCTTCAACGAGGGAATCGACCGGATCAACCACGGCGCCTGGCGTTGGGACGACACCATGACCGATCTGGTCAGCACCCTGTTCTGGCCGTTTGTACTCAGTCTGGCAGTGCGGCTGCGGCCCGACCGGCGAGAGATCGCCCCGCGTCTGGACAGCTAACGCGCAGCCGGCACCGCTGCCTCGACAAGAGATCGCTTCTTCGGATCCGGCTCGACCGGCGAGCGCGTTACGGCTGCGACGTCGAGCGGGACATAGCCCCAACCATCGAACAGCATCGGCACCTGCGCGCGTTCGTCATCCGGGACAAGCTCACCCGTATAGCGTCGCATCACTCTTCCCCTTCGGCGATTCGTGCATGTCGCGAATCGGGTTTGAGCTTAACCCGGCGACTGCGCGCGTCTTCGCACTTGCGGCAAACCATGCGACGCGCGCGATGGCTCGCGGATCAATGTCCGAGGATCGGGCGCGCGATCAGCGACCCTGCGGCGGCTCGGCGCCCGGAGGCGGGCCGCCCGGCATCCCGCCGCCGCCCATCTGCTGCTGTTGCTGCATCATCTGCATGAACTGCGCCTGCGGCATGAACTCGAACAGCTCGACCTCAAACACCAGCAGCGAATTGGCGGGAATCACTTCCTTGCCCTGCTGATCCTTGCGTGCCTCGGCACCGTAACCCAACTCAGGCTTGATCCAGAGGCGGTACTTACCGCCCTTCTTCATCAGCTTGAGCGCTTCGGTGAAGCCGGGGATCATGCCCGTGACAGGCAGCGGCGTCGGCTGCTGGCTCGCGTCGAACTGCGTACCGTCACGCAGCGTGCCCTTGTACATCGACAGGGTGATGTCGCCGTCGGTCGGGCTACCGCCAGCGCCTTCCTTCAGGACTTCATACTGAAGGCCCGAGGCGGTTTCGATCACGCCCGGCTGGCTCTTGTTCGCCGCCATGAACTTGTCGTTCGGCAACGCGCCGCGAATCGCCGGGGTATTCGTCCCGAACCAGGCGAGCGCCACCGCAATGGCTACCGCGGCGGCAATGCCGGCCCAGAGCCAGACGAGATAGCTGCGCCTGGTCGGCGGAATCGGCACGGCGGTGACGGACGACATGGATCAGCTATCCCGGATTGCCGCGCACTGCGGCTGAAAAGTCACAATAGAGTCGCGCCATCCGCTGGATGGCGCCACGGCAGCCTTAACGGGCGCCGTCACGCTCCATGCGCTTGCGCTCGAGCTTGCGCGCGCGCCGAACCGCAGCAGCACGCTCACGAGCGCGCTTCTCGCTCGGCTTCTCGTAGTGACGGCGCAGCTTCATCTCACGATAAACGCCTTCACGCTGCAGCTTCTTCTTGAGCGCCCGCAGCGCCTGGTCGACGTTATTGTCGCGAACGATGATCTGCATAAGCTCGTCTCAACTCCGAATCATATTCAATAGAAATGGGTTCGCCGGGGCATTTACCCCGGGCGTTGGGACGCGCCACTAGCAGGGAGGGGTCCTAAACACAAGGGTGCCCGCCCGGTTCGCGCTTGCCTTTTCGCATCGGGTGGCGATGATCGCCGCATTGTTGTGGCGCAGGTACGCCGGCAGGCGCTGGCGGACGTGTAGAGTTGAGGTAAGAAACTGAAATGAAACACGTATCCAGCAGCGCTGCCCGCCGCATGACGGCAATGACTGCAATCGTTGCCCTGCTGTCCGCCTGCGGCGGCGCAGGAACCGGTGTCGTCGGCGGGGGCGGCGGTGGAGGGACTGGCGGCGTCACCCCGACTCCGACTCCCTCGACCGGCACCTGCTCGCTCCGGTCCCGCCAGGACTGGGTCGCCGCGCGGATGAACGAGTGGTACCTCTTCCCCGAGACGCTGCCCTCGAGCCTCAACCCGGCAGCCTATACCGACGTTCAATCCTATATCGATGCGCTCACCGCGACCGCGCGAACGCAGCGCAAGGACCGCTATTTCACTTACATCACCTCGATCAAGGAAGAGGAAGCCTATTATAATTCCGGCTCCAGCGCGGGCTATGGCTTCCGACTCGCCCTCGACGGATCGAACCGGCTGGTCATCACCGAAGCGTTTGAGGGCGCACCCGCACTGACCGCGGGAATCGATCGCGGGACCGAGATCGTCGCCATCGGCACCAGCGGATCGACCCTGCGCACCGTCGCCTCAATCCTCGCCAGCGACGGCACCGCCGGGCTCAACAATGCGCTCGGCACCTCCGCGGTCGGCACGACCCGCACCTTCCAGATCCGCGACACCGCGGGCACGCGCAACGTCAACGTGACGATGGCCGACTATAGCCTGGCCCCGGTCTCGACCCGCTATGGCGCCAAGGTGATCGACGATGGCGGGCGCAAGGTCGGCTACATCAACCTGCGCACCTTCATCAACACGGCAGAAACCCCGCTGCGCAACGCCTTCGCTACATTCAAGGCGCAGGGAGTCACCGAGATCATCATCGACCTGCGCTATAATGGCGGCGGACTGATTTCGGTCGCGGATCTCATCAACAATTTGCTGGGCGCGGATAAGACGACGTCGACCGTCGCCAATTATGTGAGCTTCCGTCCCTCCAAGGCCTCGAACAACGAGACCGTCTATTTCGCACCCCAGCCGCAATCGATCACCCCGACCCGGATCGCCTTCATCGGCACCGGCGGATCGGCCTCGGCGAGCGAGTTGGTGATGAACACCTTCATCCCGTATCTCGGCAATCGCTCGGCGCTGGTCGGCACGAACACCTATGGCAAGCCGGTGGGCCAGATCGCGCTCGACCAGGCGGCATGCGACGACCGGCTGCGCGTCATCGCCTTCGCGCTGGAGAATCGCGACCATCAGGGCGCCTATTATGATGGCCTTGCCGGCTTCATGGGCGCAACTTGTCGGGCGAGCGACGATATCAGCCGCCCGCTCGGCGACCCGGCCGAAGCCTCGACGCGCGCAGCCCTCGACTTCCTTGCCGGGCGAACCTGCACACCGATCAGCGCCAGCGCATCGGCAAGCGCCCCGGGACTTAGTCCGCAGGCCGCGCGCGAACGGCTCGAAGCCCCGATGGAGTTGCTGGCCCCCGACCGGCCGACCACCCCGCAGCGTGAAGTACCGGGACTATATTAACGTCTATCCGGGAGCCGTGGACCACGGCACAAGCCTGCCCTGAGCACCTGCCTTGCAGGCAGTCGAACGGGCCGGGGTGACGGTT
Source organism: uncultured Stakelama sp. (assembly GCA_964496045.1). Lineage (GTDB taxonomy): Bacteria > Pseudomonadota > Alphaproteobacteria > Sphingomonadales > Sphingomonadaceae > Sphingomonas. The sequence continues at coordinate 1,482 of CAZBYE010000011.1, read as the reverse complement.
ACGAGGGGGCAGGATGACGACGGCAAGCGAGACACTGGACACGCGCCAGCGCCTCAAATCGATCTTCGGCGGATCAGCGGGCAATCTGGTCGAATGGTATGACTGGTACGCCTATGCCGCCTTCACTCTCTATTTCGCGCCGCACTTCTTCCCCAAAGGCGATCAGACCACCCAGCTGCTGAACACCGCCGCGGTGTTCGCGGTCGGATTCCTGATGCGCCCGATCGGTGGCTGGCTGATGGGGGTCTATGCCGACAAATACGGACGCAAAGCGGGGTTGACCCTTTCGGTCTCCCTCATGTGTGCCGGATCGCTGCTGATCGCGATGACGCCCGGCTACGCGACGATCGGCTGGCTGGCGCCGGCGCTGCTCATCTTCGCGCGGCTGATGCAGGGGCTGTCGATCGGCGGCGAATATGGCGCCAGCGCGACATATCTGTCGGAGATGGCGGGAAAGAAGCACCGCGGCTTCTTCTCCAGCTTCCAATATGTGACGCTGATCTCCGGCCAGCTCATCGCGCTGACCGTGCTGCTGATCCTGCAGGCGTCGATGAGCGAAGCAGCGCTCGAGAGCTGGGGCTGGCGAATCCCGTTCTTCATCGGCGGTGCGCTGGCGGTGATCGTGTTCTGGCTGCGGCGCGGACTCTCGGAAACCGAGAGCTTCCGGAATGCGAAGGCCGAAGGGCGCAAGACCGGCGCGCTGGCGCTGCTGCGCGAACATCCCGGCGAGTTCCTGCTGGTGATGGCGCTGACCGCCGGGGGCACGCTCGCCTTCTATGCCTATTCGATCTACCTCCAGAAGTTCCTGGTCAACACATCAGGTTTTGACCGCGAAACCGCGTCGGAAATCAACGCCGCGGCGCTCTTCGTCTTCATGTGCCTCCAGCCGCTTGCCGGTGCGCTATCCGATCGCATCGGCCGAAAACCCCTGATGGTCGGGTTCGGCGTGCTGGGCGTGCTGTGCACCTATCCGATCTTTACCGCGCTGGAGAGTGTGACGAGCGTCTGGGCGGCGTTCGCGCTGATGCTTGGCGCGCTGGTGATCGTCACCGGCTACACCTCGATCAACGCGGTAGTTAAGGCTGAGCTGTTCCCGGCTCATATCCGCACGCTGGGCGTCGCCCTGCCCTATGCGCTCGCCAACGCGATCTTCGGCGGCACCGCGGAATATGTTGCGCTGTGGTTCAAGAATGCGGGGTTCGAGCGCGGCTTCTACTGGTATGTGACGGGTATGATCGGCGTCTCGCTGGTCGTCTATCTGCGCATGCGCGACACACGGACACATAGCCGTATCCTTGAAGACTGAGCCGGCGATTCCCCTTCCCGCCGATCCGCGCTAAGGCATCGCGATGAATCCCGTGCTCAACGTTCACAGCTCGATCCTTGGCCAACCCTGGCGCTGGCGCGGACTGGAGGCGGACGCGCGCGACCCCGGTTTCGCGCCCGACGACCTGGTGACCCAGCTGCTCCTGACGCGGGGCT
>CAZBYE010000010.1:0-29136 GCA_964496045.1 uncultured Stakelama sp. | reverse complement strand
CAGCGTCAGCATGCCTTGCGCCTGGGCGTTGACCCCCTTGGGCGTAGCGATGGTGCCGGTATAGATCGCGCCGGCGACGAAGAAGAAATCGTAGCAGACGCCGTGTAGCGCCACGCCGAGATAGACCGCCCAGAGCGATCCGTCACCGTCGCCGATCGCGAACAGCGCATAGCGTAGCGCCCACGCCGCCATGCCTACCAGCAGCAGCGGCTTCACGCCGAACCGGCGGTACAACCACGGCATCGAGAACATAAACGCGAGCTCGGACATCTGCCCGATCGCGAGCGTGCCGCTGACATTCTCAATGCCGGTCGCACCGATATAGGGCGAGGCATAGGCGTAGTACATGGCGAGCGGGATAGAGATCAGCGTCGCGCAAATCACGAAGATGAGATACGAGCGCTGCCGCATCAGGCCGAACGCCTCGACGCACAGAACCTGGCGCATCAGGCTCTCATCGCTCGGCGCATCGGGTTCGATGGCAGGGAGCGTCAGGCTGTAGAAACCGAGCGCGATCGACACGACCGCCGCGACGCGGAAGATCTCCGGACTGGCCGAAAGCGCCGCCCAGCCGATGATCAGGCCGGCGACGATCCAGCCGAGCGTGCCGAAGGCCCGGACGAAAGGGAAGCGATCGTCGCGCGCGCCAAGGCTCTTCAGCGCGATCGTGTTAGCGAGCCCGACGGTCGGCATGTAGAGGATCATGTAGCCGAAGAGCACCCAGACGAAGGTCCCGCCCGTCTCCGGCGTGAGCAGCGCCGGGAGTGCCAGCAGGATCGCCCCGCCGAGGAGGTGAAGGATCACCATCAGCGCCTTGGGGCTGAGATAGCGGGTCGCAGCCATGCCGAGCAGGAAAGACCCGGCGATCGAAGCGATCGGACCGACCGAAAAGGCATTGCCGATCAGCGCGCCGATCCCGACGGTCTGCATCACCAGACCGAGCGTGACGGCCCATGCGCCCCAGACGAAGAACTGCATGAACATGAGCGCACTGAGCCGCCCCATGAGCATTGTCGATACCGGATGCGAGGCAGCATTCTGCACCCCATTGGCCGTCGCCATGCGATCCCCTCCCGTCGATGTCGTTCGTTCTTTTCGCGACTCAGGCTAAGCACGTCGCGCGCCGATGTAAAGGATTACATCGAAATCTGTCGACAGGGTGCGCAGCAGGCGACATGAAGCAATGATGCCCACAATTATCGACGTCGCCGCGGTCGCGGGCGTCTCCACTGCCACGGTTTCGCGCGTATTGAGCCAACCCGAACGCGTGGCGGAAGCAACGCGTCAACGCGTGCTCGAGGTCGTGCAATCGCTGGGCTACGCACCGAACGTCGCCGCACGGACGTTGCGTACCCTGCGCGCCGCCAAGATTCTCCTGACAGTGCCCGACATTTCCAATCCCTTCTTCGCGAGCATTATCCGCGGCGCGGAGGAAGCGGCGCGCGATGCGGGCTATGCAGTGGTGGTAGGTGACACCCGGCACGATCCGCAGGTCGAGGACCAATATGCAGAGATGCTGTCGCGCCGCGAAGTGGACGGGCTTATCTTTCTCGGGCATCGCCTGCCGGAAAATCTGAGTCCGCTCCTGTCCCGTCCGGGCATTGCGGCGCCGGTCGTGAACGGGTGCGAATATAGTCCGGATCTTGGGGTCCCAAGCGTGCATATCGACAATGCCGCCGCGAGCGGCGATGCGCTCGAGCATCTGATCGAGCTGGGCCATCGCGATATCGGCATCATCACCGGTCCGCTTATCAGCCCAATCAGCCGTGACCGTCTTTCTGGTGCGATGGAGGCGGTCGAACGGCATGGCCTGAGGGATTGCCTGCGGGTGCAGAACGGCGACTATTCAGCGAAGCTGGCGTTTGAGCTGACGGGCGATCTGCTGAAGCAGAACGTTACCGCAATCTTCTGCTTCAGCGACGAGATGGCGATGGGCGCGATCAGTGCGATCGGCGCGGCGGGCCTGACCTGCCCCGGTCATGTCTCGGTCGTCGGCTTCGATGATCTGCCGACCGCCCGTTTTTTCCAGCCTGCGCTTACCACCATTTCCCAGCCCAAGGGGCTGATCGGCCAGAGGACGGTCGAATTGCTGGTCGAGATTTTGCGCGATCCGGGAAGTCCGATCCGCCAGATCACCTTGCCCCACGAACTCATTGTCCGCGACAGCACCCGGTCAGTTGGTAGCGAGACAGTGCGGTTCTAGGCAGGCGCTGTCACCGCTCAATTGGCAGCGGCGGCGATCTTTTCGAGCCTCGCCCGGATCGCACTCTCGGCCAGCCAGCGCCCGCGCACCATAACACCGGCACGGCGCTCGACATGGGCCAGATTCTCAAGCGGATTGGCGGTCAGCAGGATCAGGTCGGCGCGCTGTCCCGGAGCGATTGTCCCGAAACCTGCCTTCGGTCCGAAATAGCGGGCTGCCTCACGCGTTCCGGTCGCCAGCACCTGATAGGGCGTGAGCCCCGCCGCGTGCATCATCCGCATCTCGTGGTGGATCGAGAAGCCGGGCACGTTGAAGAATTGCGGCGCGTCCGAGCCCAGCGCGATCGGTGCGCCCTCGGCATGAAGATCGCGTACCAGACGGCGCCGAAGCTCAACCAGCCGCCGTGCCGCATCCGGCTGGAAATCGGGGCGTGCGGCAAAGTCGCGCTTCGCCTTTACCCAGCCATCCAGCACGCGCTTGGGCATGTAGCGCATTTCCGGTCGCGCGATCATCGCTTCGGGTGCCTCAGGTGAAGCGAGATGCTCGACCAGGCTCAGCGTGGGCACGTTCCAGGTGCCAGCCGCGATCGTGCGCTTGACGGCATCGGGGATGCGGCGCGTATCTGCTAATTGCACCCAGCCGCTGCCGAAGAAGCCGGGCGCGCGTCCCGCGGTATCGCTGTCTTCCGGAACCAGAAACTCGACATAGCGGTCGAGATGGTCGATCGATGTCTGCCGGCTCCCGAGCGCATCGGTGAGCCGTACGCCCTCGGGAATATGTCCGCCGAACGGCATTCCGATCGCGTTTGCGGTCTCCGCCATCGCGAGATAGGCGTCTCGCGGCAGGCTGCCGATCTTGATCAGGTCGTACCCCGCCGCGCGATAGTCGCGCACTGCCTGGCGCGCCTTTTCGGGCGTGGCGGCGACCGTTGCGCTTAGCCATGGGCTCGCGGCATAGAGCGTGGGCCCAAAGAGCTCCCCCGCGGTGATACGGTCGCGCACGGAAAGGTGCGATGCATTCCCGGCCATGTTGCGAACCGTCGTGACGCCGTTCGCGACATAGAGAAACAGCATGGCGTCGCGATAGACCGGGTCCTCGGGGCCGGGTACATGGCCATGCATCTCTGCCAGGCCGGGCATCAGCCAACGGCCTTTGCCCTCGATCCGGTGGGTACCCGCCGGGATGCGTGCGGTAGCCGCCGGATCTACTGACACGATCCGCCCGCCCTGCACAACCACGGTCTGGTTCGGCAGCACATGCTCGCGGTCCATCGGCACGAGGTTGACGCCGACAAAGGCGATCGCCCGGTCAGATTCGCTCGTGTCCGGCGTGGTTCCTCTCGCCGCGACAAATGCCGCTGCGATCAGCAGCATGAGCGCGAGAACAACCAATGGAAGGCGTATATCGAGAGCGGTGAGGCGTGGCATGTAACGCTCTCCTTCCAGCCGGACCGGTTCGCGACGCGCTATCGAAGGCTATCACGCGTGGGACAGTCTGTCAGTCCCACCACCGGGGCAAGGTCCTCATTATTCCCTTTGGCGCAAAGGCCAGCAGCGCGGTTTCGGGTGGCAACCTGATCCCGACTCGTGCGCCTGCCGGTGAGCCTGCGCAGATGCGGAGCTTGTCTTTAGCGGCTCATCAGGCGGTAGGCGCTGGGAGACACGCCAAAACGACGACCAAACACAGCGGTGAAGTGCGAGGGCGTCGAGAAACCCAGGCCGTAGGCAAGTTCCGCGACCGTGACGTCGCTCTCCAGCAAACGTCGTGCCGCAAGGTGAAGGCGATGCGTGCGAACATAGTCGCCATAGGCCATACCGAGGGTCCGCTTGAATTGCCGGCTGAAATAGGCTGGCGACAAATGGCATCGCTGAGCCGCTTCCTCGAGCGTGGCAGGGCGGGCGGGATCGCGGTGAAGCCGGTCGAGCGCCGGGCGGAGTCGGTCCACGCCGGTCTCCCGTCGCGCGGTCCGCTCGCCTGCGATCCCCGGCGCGTGCACGATCGCCGTCACCAGTACTTTGATCAATGGCGATGCAAGCGGATCTGCGGGGTCGAGACCGGCGAGCCAGTCGGCGATACCCGCGATCCGCTCGCCCAGAGCGCCGTCCGGCCGCACGCAGAAGGAATGGGCAAGCCGCTCGAACCCCGGCTGGCGCGCCAGAGCTTCCGCGCTGATAGCGTCGATCTGTACCAGCACCCAGTCCTTCGGGCCGGCATCGAGCGTAAAATCATGAACCTCCATCGATGGCACATAGGCGATCGAGCCCGGCGACAACGGGTAACGGAGGCCGTTGGCGATGAAGCTTCCCGTCACCTGCTGAAAGACGACGAACTCGCAGACGTCATGAACATGCGGGAACGGCTCGGTTGCATGTGCGTGGGCGGGGTGCCGAATACGCTCGGCCCGCAAGGTCGCGCCCGGCGGCAATATGACGGGTTCGCAAATGGGCCGGATGGGCATCGGTGCGCGAGCCATTTGATCGCCTCTTCTGTCTCCATCCGCCGGCATGCATGCAAGATCAGGGGGTGCCGAGGATCCGAATTTCGTACGGCGCGAGTGTCAGCGCCGCAGGATCGACTGCCTTGCTCCCGTCCATCAGGTCGCGCCAGCCACCGCCCAGCGCGGGCAGCGCGACCCGGGCAGCATCAGCGCTTGTGTTGGCGAGGATCAGCGCTCGCGCGTTTCCTTGCTCGCGCAGGAAACACAAGGCAGGCGATGCATCGTCGCACAGAATTTGTTGGGTACCCTGGCGTAGTTCGGGCCGGGCCGCTCGAAGTGCGAGCAGCTTGCCATAGAAATCGTGAAGCGCCTCGGGCCGCCCTTGCTGTTCCTGAAGTGAGATTCCGTCGCCGCTGCGGCTGTAGCGATGGATCCAGGACGGCCGTTCGCCCTTGTACCAGATGGCGGAGCCCGGTGCGGAGAGGTCGGTATCCCATCGAAACGCCTCGCGGAGTGGGATATGCGCCGCATCGGAGCGCGCGGTTTCGTCCACTCGTCCGCGCATCCCTAACTCCTGCCCGTAGTAGATAAGCGGGGTGCCGCGAAGAAGCAGTGTGAGTGCCGCTCCGATCCTTGCCTTGCGCTGATCGTCGCGGACTTCGGACATGAAGCGATCCGTGTCGTGGTTCTCTAGGAACAGGATCTGTCCCTTGGCGGCAGGGGTCACCGCGTCCATCGTGCGGATCGCCTTCAGGATCGCGGGCTTGTCGAGCTTGGTCAGGGCGCCGCGCAGCGGAAAGGCGAAGGCGAGATCGGCGTTGCCACGCTTGAGCCAGTCGTCGCCATAGCCCCAGTCGGCCTGTTCCGCGAGAATGCGAGCGGAAGGGTTGCGGGCCTTTACCGCGCGAAAGATGGGGGTCCAGAAATCGGCGAACAAATTGGTCAGGCGACCCTTGTGGTCGAGGTCGTCCATCATGTGGTCGATGCGGAAACCGTCCACGCCATCGCGCAGGGACCCGTCGCCATGCGGGTCGATCCAGTGGAGGAACAGCTTCTCGAAATAGCGTTTCACCGCGGGCGTGCGCATATCGACCATCGAAATGCCGATCCACTTGCCGTCATAGCCCGGCCAGGCGGGCTGCTTCAGAAACGGTTGCGGTTCCTCGTTTGTCTTGGGCCGATCATACAGGATGTGGCGGCTGAACCGGGAGCCGGGCTTTCCGCGAGATTCGCTCAGCCAGGGGTGGCCTTCAGCTACATACTGGATCTCCTGGTCGAGATAGACCTTCAGCCCGTGTGTGCGGGCAGCCCGGACAAAGGCGAAATAGTCCTCCATGGTTCCATAGGCGGGGTCGATGCCCTCGAAGTCGGTCGCGAAATAGTTGTGATAGTAAGGCGATGGCTGAAGCGGGGTCAGCATCAGCGAGGTGACGCCCAGCGACTTCAGATAGCCGAGCTTCTCCGTCATGCCTTTGAGATCGCCGATGCCGTCGCCATTGCCGTCGCGGAAGCTGCGCACGAAGATGTGATAGATTACTTCTTCACGCATAGCCTCAGCCGTCAGTGCCGGCCGGTCCGAGGATTTGACCTCTGCCGGAGGTGCGACGTGGGGGGTCAACGCAGCGAGGGCAAGCGAAGCCAGGATCGTCATGCAGCAGGTCTCCTGTCGGGGTGGGCAAGTACGGTGCCGAAAAAACGGAGGCTCTCGGCGAGCTCGCGCTGCCAGTAGCTCCATTCGTGCCCGCCGGGGCGCTCGGCATAGCCATGCGCGATCCCTGCGGCGCTGAGTGTGTCATGCAGCTCACGATTGGCGTCGAGATAGGCGTCCTCGACACCGCAGTCGAAGCGGAACGGCGGCAGCGCGCCGGGGGCGTTGCGTAATGCGGAAAGAACACACCGGTCCGCGGGCGCATCGCTCCAACCCGCGCGGGACTCGGCGATGAGCCCGTCGATCTGCTCAATCCGGGTGAGGGCGGAATGCGCCGATGCGGCGGCTATGCGCGCCGGATGCTTTCCCGCAAATCGGAGTGCTGCGAATCCGCCCATGCTCAACCCGCAGACAAGCAGAGGTGAGGGGCCGGTCCCGTAGGCCAGCCGCGCGGCAGCCGGCGCTTCCTCCAGCGCCCACGCCTCGAAATCCTGGGTGCGATGGGCAACATAGCCCGATCCGTCACCCCATAACCCATCCGAGGGCATGCAGAGGATCACCGGGGGCAATACACGTTCGGCGACCAGGGCCTCGGCGGTCAGGTGTGCAGCACCCTTGGCCGCCCAGGCCCAGTGCGATCCATAGACGCCATGCAGCAGGAGGATCACCGGCGATTCTGCGGTGACCCCCGCGGTCGCATAAAGCGTGAGGTCGGCGCGGTGACCCAGCGCCTTGCTCTTCACGGTCATGAAGCGCAGTCCGTTGAGGGGCGTTGCGGGATCGGAAAGTTCGGTGGTCAGGAACATGCTCAATCGATCTGCACCACGCCCTTGGCGCTGGTTCCGGCGAGCATGTCGTCGAACGCGCGGCCAAGGTCAGCCAGTGGATAATGGTGCGTGATGAGCGAAGCCACCTCGAGCGAGCCCTGCGTGATCCAGTCGAACAGCCGGGGGAAGTCGCGCGACGGCACGCAGCCGCCATAGAGCGGCGCGAGATACCGCTTGTTCCAGAAGAAATCCGGCATCGGCACGCTCACCTCGCCGTGCGCGCCGCTCACCTGAAGCGCGTTGCCGCCATTGCGCACGAGCAGCAGGGGCAGAAACGCGAGCGCGGCGACCCCGGTGGCTTCGAAGGCGTGATCGACCCCGCGCCCGTCACTGAGCGCCTTGATCTGCGCAATCAATGCGGCGTGTCCCGCATCGTCGGGACAGGTCAGGACCGTATGCGTGGCGCCGAGCGCGCGGGCCCGCTCGAGACTCGCCGGCCGGCGATCGATCGCGATGATCGTTGTTGCGCCGGCCAGCCGGGCGCCCTGAATGACGTTCAGACCGACACCGCCCAGACCGATGACCGCGACGCTGTCGCCGTGCCGCACGGCAGCGACATTTACCGCCGATCCGACCCCGGTCATCACCGCACATCCAAGAATGCATGCCTCGCTGACCGGCAACGAGGGGGGCAATGGCGTGACCGCTTCGACCCGAACCAGGGCGTACCGCGCGAAGGTGCCGAGATGGAACGCACGTTCGACGCTCTGCCCCTTCCAGCGGGTGTGACCGGCGTGTGCGCGGCTGGTACCGAGCCGCGCAGGCGCGACTTCATGGGTTCGCTCGCACAGCGCCTCATCACCGCGCGAACACTGGAAGCAGGTGCCGCACGGGATGGCCCAATTGAGCAGAACGGGTTGCCCGATCGAAAGATGCGCAACGCCCGCGCCGATCGCTTCGATTTCGCCGGCCCCTTCATGTCCGATCACAAGCGGCCCCGGCCAGCGGAGCGAGGCGTGATCGGTATGGCATACCCCGGCCGCGCGCAGCCGGACGCGAACCTCGCCGGGACCCGGCGGCGCCACGCTGATCTCGTCGATCACGAAGCTGCCCTGGCCATCGGCGATCGCTGCCGGCCCGGTTACCGGCCCGATGGTCACGCCGCCCGCTTCTCGAACAGCACCGGGTTCTTCGGTGTGTCGATGACTTCACCGATCGTCGCGCCGGGGCACCAGCGCGCCCAGTCGGCTTCCTGCATCGCGTTCTCGGGCGCCTTCAGGCGAATGTCGCGATCCATATAGATCATGGTCATCACCGAACGCGGCTGATCGGAACGGTTCGGACCTGCACGGTGGAACGTCCAGCCGAGGTGAAAGCTCACCTCGCCCAGATCGAACGGTCCGTCGATCACCGGAAAGCCATGCTGCTGCATGTCGGCGGTAATCATCCGCTCGCTTTCATCCGAGATACCCAGATCGCGCCCGAATTCGACCGACTGGCTGCCTTCGAAGAAGGCGAGCGGCCCCATATCCTGCGGGACCGCCTGAAGCGGGATCCACGCCGTCACCGTGCGATCGCTGTCGAGCGGCCAGTAATATTGGTCGGCATGGGCGGGGGTGATGCCGCCGCCGGGCTCCTTGTAGAGCGACTGGTCATGGTAGAGGCGGACCCCTTCGACCTCGAGCAGCGCAGCTGCGATCCCGGCGACGCGGCGGCCAAAGGCGAACTCGCGCACCGTCTCATTCTCTTCCCACAGGTTCATGACCTGCAGGAATGCCTTGTCATAGGTCGTCCGCTCGTCGAGCGGCAGCGTCTGCGTGTTGAGCGCGATCGTCAGTCGCGTAATTTCTTCGCCATAACGGTGCAGCGTTTCGGCGGAGAGCACGTCCTTCAGGCGGATGAAACCATCGCGGTTGAACTGCGCGACCTGCGCTGCCGTGACGGGGTAGGGGGTATTCAGATCTTCGGTCATGAGGCGCACCTGTTGGTCGCTGCGAATGATGGAGAATAGCATGCGGGCGGCGCCGCGCTGCGCGTATCGCTGTCACGAACCCGGTCAAAAACTGTCGGATTCATGCTGCCGGAGTGACCGGTGTGCACCAGCGTGGCAGGATCAGAACTTCAGCGTCGCGCCGGCGTAGACGACCCGGCCGAAGCGCTGGAGCGTCCCCGTCTGCGCTTCCCGTCCAAAGTAGGACCGGGTCGGCGCGTCGGTCAGATTGTTGCCCTGAACGTACAAGGTCAGCCCGTTAAGCGCGCTTCCCGGCTGGAACGCGTAGGACATCTGCGCATCGACGATGGTTTCCGGCGCGTTGCCGGTGATCTGTTCGTTCAACCCGAACTGCGGCGCGACGAAGCCCGACCGATAACGCACGCCAACGCGCGTCGCGAACCCACCCTTGTCGTAGAAGATCGTCGGATTGACGACATGCCGCGACAGGCCGGGCAGCGGGATCGAGACCGCCTGGCCTGAAAGGGCGCTCCTGACGTTCAGGCTGCTTTCCGTATAGGCATAGTTCACGATGACGCCCAAGCCGTCGAACGGAGCCGGAAGCGATCGGAAGCTGCGGCTGAACTGAACCTCGACGCCGCGCATATTGCCGCCCTTGCCGTTGATCGGCGCGAACAGCGGACCGGTATCGAGCACGGTCGATCCCGGCGGCGCGTTCGACGGCAAAGGCGGGAAGATCAGGCCGGCGGCGCGATAGTCGAACTCGTCGACGGTGCCGCCAAGGATGAAGCTTTCGAGGTCCTTGTAGAACACGCCCACGGAGAAGATGCCGCTCGTGCCGAAATAATGTTCGTATCCGAAGTCGAACTGCTTCGCGAGGAACGGCTTGAGCCGCGGGTTTCCGCCGCTTCCGCTCGGCTTGTACACGCCGTTGCCGATCGGGTTGACGTTGACCGAGATGGAGTTGCGCAGTTCAAAGAAGCGCGGCCGCGACATCTGTCTCGAGAAGCTGAGGCGCAGTCTGTCGCTCTCGCTGAGGTCGAGGATGAAGTTCGCCGAAGGCAGGAACTCGGTAAATTCGCCGCCGATCGTGGATTCATAGCGGGCGCCGGTCGGGCTGGTCGGGTTGGTCAGCGACGATGTCGATTTCTGATTGGTATGGACGACCCGCAGCCCGATATTGCCCTTGAAATTGAGTCCGCCGGCAACCGTATTGAAGTTGAGCTGTCCGAAGCCTGCCCAAACCTCTTCACGGATCTGGAAGCTCTGGTCGTAGGTGAAGCTGAGGAACGGGTAATCCTGGCGCGCCTCGCGGTTGGGTCCGACATATTTGTCGAGGATCGCGTCGATATCCACGGCCAGGAAATTGGGGAATCCGGCGGCGGCATAGTCACCCTTGAAGCCGCCGACCTTGTACATGTCGGGTGTAAGCGCCACCGGGCTGGCAATGCCGAACGAATTGAACGTCGTGACCGTGCGTTGCGCCGTGCGCGTCGAATAGCGGGCGCCGATCTGAATGGATTCAAGGAATGAACCGTTGATCTTGTAGGTCAGGTCACCGGCATAGGCGGTGAGTTCGTCATTATCCTCCTGCGGAACGATATAGAATCCCTGGAAGCGGTTCGTGTTCGGGTTGGTGAAGTCGTGGTTGAACTTCACCGTGGGAAGATTGAGCCGGTTGAGCCGATAATCGAGCTGAAGCGCGCCCGGAACCGCATTCGCCCGGGTGAATGTCGCGCCGGTCTGAACATAGCTGTTCACGTTGATGCCCGAGTTCACGAAATAGCTGTTCGCGCTGGAATAGCTGGCATCGAGATTGAGCGTCAGGCGGTCGCCGAAGTCCTGCTGGAAGTTGCCGGCGATCGTATACAGCTTGTCGCGGTCGCTTTCGTCCTGATTGATCGACTCGAAATCGATGCCGTTGCCGCTGGTGAAGTGCCCGCCGATAATCGCGTCGCCGTCGCTGATCGGATTGGTCAGCGTGCCCCTGGCCGTATTGCCGTTCTGCTCGCCGCCGAACCGCACGCCGCGGCGGCGGACGTCCGACTTGAAGCGCGAGTAATAGCCGTCGATCTGGAAGCGGGTGCTCGGTGACGGTTCGAACTGGATGACTGCCAGCGCGCCGTCGCGGGTCTCGGTGCCGCCGAACTGGGTAGCCTCGAAGCCGTAGCCGATGGTATCGCGAATACCGTTGTTGTTGAGATCGAGCGCGTTGCCCCCGCCGTTGGTGCCGGTGCGGGTATAGTCGAAGCCGACGAAGCGCGTCGCGACATTGGGCTGGACCAGCCGCGCATAGCCGAGCGCGATGCCCAGCGTGTCGTTCAGCAGCTTGGCCTGGATTCCCGCCGACACGCGATGGCCGAACTTGTCGGCATCGGGATTCTGGTTCGCGCGGTCGTTATAGCTGCCACGCAGGTTCAGCGAGGCCGAAAAGCTCTTCTTGTTGTCGAGCGGGCGCGCGGTTCTCAGCTCGACCTTGCCCGCGACACCGCCTTCGATCTGCGAAGCCATCGGTGACTTGAAGACCGCCGCCTGCGACAGCAGCTCGGAAGGATATTGGTCAAATTCGATTGTGCGCAGGCCGCTGGTCGACACCTGCTCGCGGCCGTTCAAAGTCGCGGAGACGAGGTCCTGGCTGAGGCCGCGGATGTTGATCGCGCTCGCCTGGCCGCCGGTGCGTTGCGCGGCGACGCCGGGCAAGCGCGCAATAGCCTCGGCGATCGAGACATCGGGCAGGCCGGCAATATCCTCGGCGGAAACGACGTCGACAATGATCGGAGCATCGCGTTTTGCGAGGATCGAGTTCTGCACGCTGGCCCGGAAGCCGGTGACAAGCACCTCAGATGCCTCGCTCGACTCGGTTTGTGCGACTTCCGTGGTCTGTGCCGCCGCTCCTGTCGAGAGGGAGAGCATCAAGGCGGTGCCGGCGGAGCTCAGCATGAACCGGCTGCGACGCTGATGTGCAAATTCTTTCATCTCGATCCTCCCCTGGGCGTCGGGAGAGCTTCCCGGCGCGCCGCACGGCAATCGTGTCGCTGCCGCATGTCGTGAAAATGCAAGAAAATGACGTGAATGCAAGTCGAATTGCATTTCTTGCCGATAGTCTGAAATCGCTCTCTATCAAGCTGAGCGTAAATACCATTAGAAAACAATGTATTATATGGACCATCGCTGGAGTGTGGTGGCTCGGCATTCGTTGCCCGGTGAATGTAAATACTTGCAAGATTGCAATTTGCGGATACGACTCGCCGGCGTTCGGAGAGGTTAGGAGCGAGAATGAATATCCTGGGTCGACTTCCCACGGGCGCGGATGCGTGCGCCGGCGCAGAATGGTGGCGCGGCGCGGTGATCTACCAAATCTATCCGCGCAGCTTCGCCGATTCGAATGGCGACGGGGTGGGAGATCTGGCGGGTGTCATCGCGAATCTCGACCACGTCGCCAGCCTCGGCGTCGACGGGATCTGGCTGTCGCCGTTCTTCCGCTCGCCGATGAAGGACTTCGGATATGACGTGTCCGATTACCGTGCCGTTGACCCGATCTTCGGCTCTCTCGATGATTTCGATGCACTCGTCGCCCGCGCTCACGCGCTCGGGCTGAAAGTGGTGATCGACCAGGTCTATTCACATACGTCGGACGAGCACGCCTGGTTCACCGACAGCCGTTCCGCTCGCGATGCTGAAAAAAACGACTGGTACATATGGGCGGATGCGCGCCCGGACGGCACGCCGCCCAACAACTGGCAGTCGGTGTTCGGTGGCCCCGCCTGGACATGGGACGCGCGACGTTGCCAATATTATCTGCACAATTTCCTGCCAGGCCAGCCACAGCTGAACGGGCACAATCCGGCGGTGCAGGCGGCGTTGCTGGATGTCGCGCGCTTCTGGCTGGATCGCGGTGTCGACGGGTTCCGCCTCGATGCGATCAACTTCGCGATGCACGATCCGGCGCTGACCGACAATCCGGTCGCGCCGGTCACCGGCCAGCCGCATACCCGGCCGTTCGATTTCCAGCAGCACATCCACAACCAGTCGCATCCGGATATCCTGAGCTTCCTTGGGCGCCTGCGCGCGCTGCTTGATTCCTATGGAATGCGGTTCACGGTCGCCGAAATCGGCGCGGGCGATGCCGAACGCGAGATGAAGGCGTTCACCGCCGGGGACGCGCTGCTCAATTCCGCCTACGGCTTTACATTCCTGAACGCGCTCACGCTCGACCCTGCGTTGCTGCGCGAGGCGCTTGGTGCATGGCAGGGCGGCGAGGGAGAGGGCTGGCCGAGTTGGGCCTTCTCCAATCATGATGCGCCGCGCCATGTCAGTCGCTGGCATCAGGGCCCGGCGCGCGACGCGTTCGCGCGCATGACGCTGCTGCTGCTGATGTGCCTGCGCGGCAATGTCTTTCTGTATCAGGGCGAAGAACTGGGGCTTCCCCAGGCGCATGTGCCGTTCGATCGGCTGCAGGATCCCGATGCGATTGCCAACTGGCCGCAGACGCTGGGCCGCGATGGCGCGCGCACCCCGATGCCGTGGGTGGGCGGTGCGCCCCATGCGGGCTTCTCGACGGTCGAACCCTGGCTCCCGGTCGATCCGGTGCACGATGCGCTCGCGGTTGATGTGCAGCAGGCCGACGCCGACTCGACACTGGCCTTCGCGCGCCATGCCGTCGCGATCCGCGCTGCCTATCCGGCTTTGCGCAACGGGGAGCTCCGCTTTGTCGATTCACCCGAGCCGGTCGTCGCGTTTGAGCGCGCGGCCGGGGGTGAGCGGTTGCTATGCGTCTTCAATCTCGGCGCAGGCGAAACGGCGTGGCAGCCGGCCGGGACGAACTGGCGGATCGTGGCGATGAGCGATGCCGGCATGTCGTCGGGCGGCGCGCCTCCCGCGATCCTGCCGACGATGACGGGCTATGTCGCCGTCATGCCGGCGTGAGCTCAGCCGCCACAGGTCTCGCGAACGATCAGGTCGGTCGGCACACGCTCCGACCTGATCGGCTCGTCGCCGCCCGAACTGAGCAGCTTGGAGACCAGCAGCCGTCCCGCCTTCGCCGTGTCCTGGGAAATCGTCGTCAGCGCCGGGTTGCTGAATCGCGCCATCTTCACGTCGTCGTAGCCGACGACCGAGACGTCCTCGGGCACGCGGCGGCCGGCATGGAGCAAGGCGCGGATGGCCCCGAGCGCGATCATGTCGGAGGCCGCTACCAGCCCGTCGAACCGGACGCCCCGCGCGATCATCGCGTCGACGGCGGCTTCGGCTGATTCGATCTCGAAATGCGCGGGAACGACCAGATCGGAATCGAAGGGAAGGCCGGCCTCCTCGAGCGCTTCGATATAGCCTTGATGACGTTGCACGACTTCGGGGGCTTCGAGATCGCCGAGGAAGGAAATCCGCTTTCTGCCGAGCCGCGCAAGATGGGCGGTCGCCCGCCGACCCCCGCGAACATTGTCGCTGCCGATCGAGCAATAGCGCTGATCCGGGAATTGCGCGCCCCACACGACGAAGCGGGTTTCCTGCTCCGCCAGGCGGTTGAAGTCGGCGAACAGCGAACTCTGTCCGAGGAAGATCACGCCGTCCGCGCGATTGGTGGTCATCAGGGCCGAGAGGTCCTCATGATTCGACGGCGCGACATGGCTGACCAGGAAGTCGCAGCCGCGTTCGAGCGCGGCATTGCCGACACCGGCGATCAGTTCGAGAATGAAGGGATCGGAGAGCCGCTCGATGCGCCCCTGGGGGCGCGGGATCACGATTGCGATCGTCGCTTCGGCGCCGATCGGCCCGGCGGGCATGTGTCGCCGGAACGGGTAGTTATGTTCGCGCGCCAGCTTCCAGATATGCCGCTTGGTATGCGTATTGACCGCCGCGCTGTCGTTGAGCGCCCGGCTCGCAGTCGCGAGCGATACGCCGGCGATCCGCGCCAGATCCTCCAGCCGCGTGACACGCCGGCTCATCGCGCAGGGGCCATTGCAAAAATTTTCATACGCTGTCGTTTAGCCGGTTTTCGAGCGGAGTCACTGATATGCTGAAGGCAATTCTCGCTTTCATCCTGCTGCTCGCGTCGGTCGCGGTCCCCGCCGCGGCACAAGTTGGCAAGCACGGACGCCTCGAGCAGTTCCGCGACTTTCCTTCGCGCTATGTCGACCCGCGCAACATCAGCGTCTGGCTTCCGGCAGACTATGACCCGAACGGGAAGCCCTATGCGGTGATCTACATGCAGGACGGACAAAACCTGTTCGATCCGGGAAAATCCTATGGCGGAACGCCGTGGGGCGTCGATGAAGTGCTGACGCAACTGATCGGGGCGGGGCGTGTCCGCCGCACGATCGTCGTCGGCATCTGGAACACGCCCAAGCGTCTGCGGGAATATATGCCTGCCCGAGTCTTCGAGCGCCTGCCCGGTGATTACCGCACGCGCGTTGCCGCGCTCTATTCGGGGCCGCCCGTCTCCGACGCCTATCTCAGCTTCATGGTGCGTGAATTGAAGCCGTTCATCGACCGGCGCTACCGGACCTCACACAAGCCGCGAGACACGCTGGCGATGGGATCGAGCATGGGCGGGCTGATCTCGCTCTATGCGATGACCCAATATCCGCAGGTGTTCGGCGGCGCAGCCTGTCTGTCGTCGCATTGGCCGCTTTTCCTGCCAAGTGGCGATGCGCCGATGCCGGGCGCCGACATTGACGCGATCGCGGGTGCCTTCGAAGGGTATCTTCGCGCGCGGCTGCCGCGGCGCGGAGCGCATCGCCTGTGGTTCGATCATGGCGACCGTACGCTCGACCGGTTCTACGCCCCGTTCCAGCAGCGGGTTGACCGGGTCGTCGAGGGACGGGGCTGGGTGCGCGGGCGCGATTTTGAGAGCCGGTTTTTTCCGGGTGCGGCGCACGACGAACGGTCGTGGCACAATCGGCTCGATCAGCCGCTGCTCTTCATGCTCGGCCGATCGCGTGACGATCGCGCAGGCTCGACGCGCGCGCGCAGGCAGCCGAAAGCAAACCGGGGCAGTTTCGCACCGGACGCGAAGGATATGGGGCGGGGCGAATGAACATGAAGAAGCCAACGCTGAGTTTCTGGCAACTCTGGAACATCTCCTTCGGCTTTTTCGGTATTCAGGTCGGGTTCGCCCTTCAGGGAGCCAATGTCAGCCGGATCTTTCAGACGCTCGGCGCCTCGATCGACGATCTTCCGATCCTGTGGATCGCAGGGCCGGTCACCGGGCTGCTCGTCCAGCCGATCATCGGCTATTTCAGCGACCGGACATGGGGGCGTCTGGGGCGCCGCCGTCCCTATTTCCTGATCGGCGCGATATCGTGCACCCTCGCGCTGATCGCGATGCCCAACGCGCCCATATTGTGGATGGCCGCGGGGCTGTTGTGGATATTGGATGCCTCGATCAACGTCTCGATGGAGCCGTTTCGTGCATTCGTCGGCGACATGCTCGACGAGCGGCAACGGACGCGCGGCTACGCCTTCCAGACCGTCTTCATCGGTGCCGGCGCGGTCGTAGCGTCGTTCGCGCCTGCGATCCTCACCAACGTCTTCGGCCTGTCGAACACGGCCGGGCCAGGCGAAATTCCCGCGACCGTGCGCTACGCGTTCTACGGTGGCGCCGCCGTGCTGCTCTTCACGGTGATGTGGACGGTGGTCACGAGCCGCGAATATTCTCCCGCCGAGCTTCAGGCATTCGGGGAGCAGACCATCCCCGATGCGCCGCATGCCGAAGATGCGCCGACCATGCGCCAGGGTGCCGGCTGGATCGCAGCAGGGGCGGCGATCATCGCGCTGGTAGCGAGCGCGGGGCTGGACAAGCCACTCTATATCCTCGGTTTCGGTCTTGCCGCCTTCGGGCTTGCGCAGGTCTTCAACCGGATGCGCCTGCGTGCCAGTGTCGACCGGCCGCTCAACCATATCCTCAGCGACCTGAAGACGATGCCGCGAACGATGCGGCGGCTTGCGCTGATCCAGTTCCTGTCGTGGTTCGCGCTGTTCATCATGTGGATCTACGCGACGCCGATCGTGACCCAATATCAGTTCGGCGCGACCGATGTGACGTCGCGTGCGTACAACGACGGCGCGGATTGGGTGGGCGTGCTGTTCGGTGTCTATAATGGCGTTGCCGCGCTCTATGCCTTCGCCATCCCTGCCATCGCGCAGAGAATCGGCGCGCCGCGTCTTCATGCCGTCAATCTGGTTGCAGGCGGTCTGGCGCTTGCCTCGTTCGCGGTAATTACCGAGCCGAACTGGCTGCTGGTATCGATGATCGGCGTCGGCATGGCCTGGGCCTCCATCCTGACCATCCCCTATTCGGTGCTCTGCGGCAGCCTGCCCCAGAGCAAGCTCGGCGTTTACATGGGGCTGTTCAATATCTTCATCGTCCTGCCCCAACTCGTCGTTTCGACGTTGATGGGTTCGCTCGCCCGTCATCTCTATCCGCAGGCGCAAGTCACCTCGTTCGTGATCGCAGGGATCTTTCTGCTCGCTGCCGCGCTCGCGTCCCTGAGACTGCAGGAGAGAAGATAGGATGGTGACGATGGGCGAAGTGCTGGACAGGGGACCGTTCTTTCACGGCACCATCGCGAATTTGCGGGTGGGGGATTACCTCACCGCAGGATACCGGTCGAACTATCGCCCCGAAGTGGTGATGAACCACGTCTACTTCACTGCGATTGTCGACGGGGCCGGGCTTGCCGCTGAAATCGCGTCGGAGCTTACCAAAGGCGAGGGCGTCCCGCGTGTGTATGTCGTAGAGCCGACCGGGAAATTCGAGAACGACCCGAACGTGACCGACAAGAAATTTCCCGGCAACCCCACTCGATCCTATCGCAGCAGTGCGCCGCTAAAGGTCATCGGCGAAATCACGCATTGGGCCAGACTGACGCCTGAAGCCCTGCAGCTGTGGAGAGAACGGCTCATCCTGCTACCCTCGGACGAACGTGGCGAAATCATAAACTGATGCGGCGTGCCACCCATCCTGGACTCATTTGGCGTTGGGCGTGTTATGCAATTGAGGGTCGGCATCCGGCCGGCATTTCATGGCCGAGGACTGCGTTCTGACTATCTCAGTCGATCATTCGTTTACACGGCTGACGAGCGGCGGCGACGCGTCACGCGTCGAACGGGCATTGGCAGCCGAGGTGCCGGTAGCACTTGAGTTCAACGGGATCGGTTACGCGGTGCTGATGGCAACGCCCGCCGACCTGATCGACCTGGTCTATGGTTTCGCGCTGGGCGAGCGCCTGATCGATGAAGGCTCCGACATCCTGGATTCGGATGTACAGGCAATACCGGCGGGATGGATCGTCCGCGTGACGCTGGCGCCGCGCGTCGCGGATCGCATCTACAACCGCGTGCGGCATCGAACATCCGATAGCGCCTGCGGCCTGTGCGGCGTCGAGAATCTGGAGCAGGCGCTGCGGCCACTCCCGCGCGTGCCCCTCTGGACCGGCGAACCGGCAGTGATCTTCGCCGCGGCAGCGGCGTTGGCGACGCGACAGCCGCTTGGCCGTGCCACGCGCGCGGTCCACGGCGCGGCCCGGTGTGCGCCTGACGGCACGATCCTGGAGGTTCGAGAGGACGTTGGCCGTCACAACGCCTTCGACAAGCTGATCGGCGCGATGCTGCGGGCCGGAGAGAACTGGCAGGGCGGTTTTGCGCTGCTGACGTCGCGTTGCTCGTATGAACTGGTGGAGAAGGCCGCGCTGTCCGGTTGCCCGATGCTGGCGACGATTTCTGCGCCGACCGACCTTGCCGTGCAGCGCGCCCGGGAAGCCGGGGTGACGCTTAACGTGGTCGTACGCGCCGATGCGCTGCTATCGGCGCAATGACCGGCAAACTACTTGGCGCGGTTATAGCCGGAGGTCGGTCGAGCCGGTTCGGCTCCGACAAGGCGATCGCGCCGATCGACGGGCGGCCGATGATCGAACATGTTGTGGCGGCGCTGCGGCCGTGGGTCGATGAACTGGCGATCTGCGGACGGGCATATGGCGAAAACCGATTCTTGCCAGACTGTCCGAAGGAAGGCCTCGGGCCGCTCGCCGGGTTCAATGCGGCGCTGCGCTACGCCGCAGCCAACGGATTTGGGGCGGTTATCACAATGCCGTGCGACACACCGCGGGTAGACCCGGAAGTCTTTGCCGCGCTTCGCCGCCAGACCGGGCCTGCATGCCTGTCCGACTGCCCCGTTATCGGCGTCTGGCCCGTCACCTTGGCAGCCGGCTTGAACAGCTTCGTTGTGACGGACCCGCGCCGCTCGGTGCGCGGTTGGGCACGTCTGGTCGGCGCTGTCGAACTGCCGATCCCCGCGCCCGTCAACATCAATTATGTAACCGACAGCGCACTGCTGGATGACTGATCTGGTAAAGCCAAGTGCGACCGAAGCCATCAGCAGGATCAGCGCCGTCATGCCGCTGTTGGGCAGCGAAACCGTGCCGATCGAGAAAGCCGGCGGGCGTATCCTGTTCGAGGATGTGCGGGCAGCGCACAATGTCCCGCCGTTCCGCGCATCCGCGATGGATGGCTTCGCCTGCCGACAATCGGACATCGCCAGTGGGCGCGCCCTCGAGGTTGCGGGGGGCGGCGCAGCCGGGTCATGGCCCCTGCCGCTGCGGGCGGGAGAAGCACGCGCGATCAGCACGGGCGCGCCGGTGCCCGAGGGTGCCGACCGGATCGTCGCACGTGAACGGGCGCGCATCGCCGCGGGGCGTCTGACGCTGCGCGATACATTGGGCGGAGACAATATTCGGCTGGCGGGCGAGGATATGATGATCGGCTCGGTCGTGGCGCGGGCCGGCACCTGGCTCGGCCCCGATGGTGTTGCCGCGTTGGCGGCAAGCGGTAGCAATGCCGCTACCGTCAGACGCTGGCCCGCCGTGGCGGTCCTGACGACGGGAACCGAGCTCACCGCAGGCGGGGACGCCGGTGTGCCGGACAGCAACGGGCCAATGATCGCCGCCCAGCTCTCCAACCTCGGATTGCCGGATTGCCGGCTCGCCACCGTAAAGGACCAGAACGACGCTCTGGACCATGCGCTCGGCGCTTTGGGCGACGCTGACCTGATCATTTCGACAGGGGGCGTGTCGGCCGGCGACTTCGACCTTGTGCGCGGCGCGCTCGAACGCGTTGGCGCGCGGATCGTATTTCACGGCGTAGCGATGCGACCGGGTAAACCGCTTCTGTTCGCGATCCTGCCGGATGGGCGCCCGTTCTTCGGGCTGCCTGGAAACCCGGTCGCGGCGCTGGTTGGATTTCGCTTCTTTGTCTTTGCTGCGATGCGGGTCATGCTGGGCATGTCCGAAGAAGCAGGAATGGCGATCGCCCCGGTTGCGCCTGCCCGGCCCGGCACGACGCTCTATTTGCGGGCGCGCCGCCGATTTGACGACGCCGGCAGGCTCGCCGTCGATACCGACATCGACCAGCGCTCTCATATCCTGTCGTCGGTTGTCGCGGCCGATTGCTGGATACGGATTACCGACGAAATGACCACATTGTTCGAGAAAGACCCCGGTTTCAGAATCCGTTGAACATTCGGGCGTGTGACCATATCCCCGCCGGCGCCGGAGTTGTCGAACGTCTCCGTCGATGCGACAACCGCCTGATCGCCACGAGGTAGCCCATGTCGTCCAAGACACCTGAGTATCGCGCCTATACGCATCCCGCCGGCGGCTGGGGCGCGGCGGGGGCGACCGCGAAGGTTCTGATGGAGCAGAGCGTCGTCACCAAAGGGTCGCGGGCGCTGCTATCGATGAACCAGCCCGGCGGCTTCAAATGCCCCAGCTGTGCATTTCCCGATGCCGATTGTCGCAAGACGCTGGAATTCTGTGAGAACGGCGCCAAAGCGCTGGCGCATGAGGCGACCAAGTTCCGCGTGGGCCGCGACTTTTTCGCGCAGCACACCGTCACATGGCTGGGCGAACAGTCGGATTACTGGCTGGAGATGCAGGGCCGGTTGACCGAGCCGATGCGCTACGATGCGGGAAGCGACAGGTATGTGCCGGTCAGTTGGGACGACGCCTTCGCGCTGATCGGGCGCCACCTGCGCGCGCTCGACAGCCCGCACCAGGCCGAATTCTACACGTCGGGCCGGACACCGAACGAGGCGGCGTTCCTCTATTCGATCTTTGTGCGCGAGTTCGGGACGAACAACTTCCCTGACTGTTCGAATATGTGCCACGAGCCGACCAGCCGCGGGCTGCCCGCGTCGATCGGTGTCGGCAAGGGCACGGTGGTGATGGCCGATTTCGAGCATGCCGAGGCCTTGTTCATCATCGGCCAGAACACCGGCACCAATTCGCCGCGGATGATGACCAATCTGGTCGAAGCGCGGAAGCGCGGCGTGCCGATCGTCGTAGTCAATCCGATGCCGGAACGCGCGCTGATCAAGTTTACCGAGCCGCAGGACGTAGTCCAGATGGCGACGTTCGGATCGACACCGATCGCGAGCGAGTTCGTCCATATCCGGATCGGCGGCGACATCGCGCTGTTCAAGGGCATGATGAAGGTGATCTTCGAACGTGATGCCGCGGGCGAGGCAGCGATCGACCGCGCGTTCGTCGATGCGCATACCGCCGGCCTCGAAGCGCTGCGCGAGGACATCCTCGCGACGGAATGGACCGAACTCGAGCGGGTGTCGGGCATATCCGAGGCACAGATCCGACGCTGCGCCGAAATCTATATCCGCTCGAACGCGACGATGATCTGCTACGGCATGGGGCTGACCCAGCAGCAACAGGGGTCGAAGCTGCTCCAGCAACTGTGCAACCTCCTGCTTCTGAAAGGCAATTTCGGCAAACCAGGAGCCGGCATCGCGCCGATCCGCGGCCATTCGAACGTGCAGGGCGATCGCACCGTCGGGATCGATGAAAAGCCGAAGGCGGACTATCTCGATCGCGTCCGCGAGGTGTTCGGTTTCGATCCGCCGCGCGAGCATGGGCATCACACCGTCGAATCGGTTGCGGCGATGATGGACGGCTCCGCGAAGGTGTTCATCGGCATGGGCGGCAATTTCGTGCGCGCGGTGCCCGACACCGAGCGTTCCTATGAGGCGATGCGCAAGCTCAGCCTGACCGTCGGCATCGCGACCAAGCTCAACCGCGGCCATATCGTCCATGGTAAGGACGCGCTGATTCTGCCCGTCGTCGCCCGCTCGGAACGGGTGGAGACCGCGCTCGGCGAGCAGTTCGTGACGATCGAGGATGCGATGTCCAACGTCACCGCATCGCGCGGCGTGCTGACGCCGGTCAGCCCGGATTGCCTCCCTGAAACCGAAATCGTCTGCCGGATGGCGATGGCGACGCTGCCCGACAGCAAGGTCGACTGGCCACGCTATATCGACGACTATGATGCGATCCGCGACAAGATCGCCGCGGTCTATCCCGATATCTACGAGGGCTTTTCAGAGCGCATCAAGGATCCGCGCGGCTTCCACCTCGATATCCCGCCGCGGCGGCTGGTCTGGAAGACGGCGAGTGGCAAGGCCAATTTCATCGTTTTCGACGGGCTGGACATCAATGCGCCCGTAGCGGATCCGACGATGCTGCGGCTGGCAACGGTGCGTTCCCACGACCAGTTCAATACGACGATCTACAGTTATTCCGATCGCTATCGCGGGGTCTATAACGATCGTATGGTCGTCTTCATGAATGCCGAGGATCGCGCCGATCGCGGGATCGCAGCGGGCGCAAAGGTCACGCTGGAGACGATCAGCAGCGATGGCGTGGACCGCCGCGTGGAGGGTCTGACCGTGCTCGACTATGCGATGCCGCGCGGTGCGGTGGCGGGCTATTATCCTGAGCTCAATTCGCTGCTACCGCTCGATTATTACGACCGGATCAGCGGGACGCCGGCGGCCAAATCGATCCCGGTCAGGATGATCGTCAGATAATACGCCGCGCTGTCGGCGAGCTTTCGACCGCACAACGACAATATCCCAATCAGTTCTCGTCAGTCCCAATCGGCATGCCTGGCGGAATCTTCCGGTCCGTGTCGTGATCCTTCACCGCAGCGGCGAGCGCTTCGCGGTCGAGCACCATGCGTGCAGTGGCGAGCGACCATGCCCGGTCATCGGGATCGGCGAAGCGGCGGGCCGCTTGCGCCCGTGCCCAGTCGTGCAATGCCTGCTCCAGCCGGCTCGCGGCGATCGGCCCGGTCGCGGTATCGCCGGCGGCCTTCGCCATGCTCAGCACCACGCGGGTGCCGACAGCCCGGCGAACCGCGTTCAGGCGCGCGCTCGCGGCGGGGGCATCGACCAGTCCAAGCAAGCGACCGGCAACCGCTTCCGGGCCCGGCCTGGCGGGGTCCTCGCGATGCTGGTCGGTCATCCGCGCCAGCCGCTCGGGGGCGAGCAGCGCGTCGAGCGTGACCTGCGCGGCGACCTGCGCGGCGACCAGCGGATCGAAAACCGTGCCGCCGGCAGTGCGCATCACCTCGATATCGGTCTGGCGGTCGCTGTCGCCCGACCAGCCCGCAGACAATTGAGGGACAAGATCATGCGGCACGTCCAGCACTGTGGGCGCAAGCGTGGCGAGCAGCGCATCGAGCGCGGCGGTCTGCGCGGCGCCCGCAACCCCGCCTGCCGTGCCATTCCCACCGCCGGCGACCGAATAGGTCGAATATAGTCCACCCAGCAGCTTGGATGCGGCTTCGACCTGATAGCGGTGCAGCAGCCAGATCGGGACGAACTTGCGGCGCAGTTCGGCAACCGGTTGGCCCGGCGCCAGTGCAGCGACCCCGAACCGTGCGACGGCGGCCGCACGAACCTTCATCATGCGATCGAGCTCGGCGGTCGGATCGGTGCCATCGTCCCACAGGCTGCCCCAGGGTTGGGCGCTGGACACGCTGCGTGCATTTTCGTCGGACACGAAACGCAAGCCGCGCCGCTCCGCCTCGGTGGCTTTGGCGCGCGCAGCCACGTCAGGGTCGCCGCCGGTCGGATCGCCGTACAGCCAGTCGATCGCGTACCGGTCCCACTCGCCCAGTCCCACGCCATAGGCGTCGGACAGGTCGGGGACGCCGCCGACCAGGCCGATCCGCGGCGCCGGATAATCCATCACGGAGGCGCGCGTCTGGGTGCTGCCGGCAAAGTTGTGGAGCAGCCCCAGCGCGTGGCCGACCTCATGTGCCGCGAGCTGCCGGATGCGTGCGAGCGCGACGACCGCGGGGTCGTTGGGGCCGCCCGTCCCGGTCTTCGCCGCGCCCACCAGACCTTCGTAGATCAGGATGTCCTGCCGCACGCGTAGCGAGCCGAGCAGGACCGACCCCTTGAGGATCTCGCCGGTACGCGGGTCGCTGACCGCATAGCCGTACGACCAGCCACGCGTCGCCCGGTTGACCCAGTTGACCACATTGTAGCGCATGTCGAGCGGATCGGCGCCATCAGGCAGGATCTCGACCCGATAGGCGTCGATATAGCCCGCGGCCTCGAACGCCGACTTCCACCAGGAGGCGCCTTCCAGCAGCGCGGTTCGGATCGGTTCGGGGGCGGCGTTGTCGATGTAGAAGACAATCGGCTTCCTGACGCGTGAGCGCGGCGCGGCGGGATCGAGCCTTTCCAGCCGGAAGCGGTTCGCGAGGTTCTGAACGATTTGCTGGTCAAGCGGCGCGGCAAAGTTGAGCGTCTGGGTCGAGAAGCTGCCCCCGCGGGGATCGAATGCGCGGGTGACGTAGCCCGGCTCCGGCATGGCGACGAAGCTGTGCCGGACGACGAGCGTAACCTGACGCGGGTCCGGCGCGATGTTGCGCACTTCCGGGCCGGGCGTGTCGCTGGCGTAAGTCTGCCGCGCCTCGAACTCGAGATTGAGCGGGAATGCCCGGACGGTATTCGGGTCGGCGGCGCTGAGCGCATCGACCAGTTTCCAGCCCTTCTCCCCGCTTGTGTTGAGCTGGGCGGTGATCCCCTTCGTGTCTCGGACGAGGAAGGGCGCGATATCGACGAGCAGCCGGCCGTCTGGCCCCTCGACAACATCGCCGACCCATAATGTGGATGTGGCGAATGCGTCGGCGGCGGCCGCCTGCTCCGCGACCGATGCGCCGGTCGCGCGGAAGCGGGGGTTTTCGAGTTCGAAGGCAACTTTCTTGCCGAGCCGGCGGACAACCAGGATCTGCGCCGGCCCGGGCTGGGCGCGGTCGAGACCGATGGGCGCGGAGCCGAGTCCCGTGCGGAGTGCGGTCGTGTAAAGCACACGGGTCGATATCCCGTCGCGCCCGGGTGCCGGTAGCGACAGGAGGATACGGCCGCCCTTGCGATCAAGGTGGACGGGGAACAGACCATCGAGCTGCTCGGTTCCGGCGAGCGAACCAGGCCGCGCTATCGTCGCACTTGCATCCTTGCGCTCGGTGGACTGAGCCTGCGCCACCGACAGGACAGTCATCACGCCGCAAAGCAGAATGGTCTTTCGGATCATTATTCCCCCTGGGTCGCGTGCCAGTCTAGGGGGCTGGGCAACCCGTGGGCAAGCTGCGACTTTCAACTACCGCTACCGGCTGGCGGCCATTTCAAACTCCTATTCCGAGTACCAGGTCACGAATTGGCGGCGACAAAGAAGCGCCATTCGATCCAGCGCTCGCGGCTGCCCTGTGTGCCGCGCCACATCCGCTCCACCTCTCCGGGATCGAGGCCGTAGCTCGCCGAGATATTTGCGAGCGCAGCCTCGACACCGCTTCCGGCCAGCATCGCGGCGAGAAAATCATGCTGGGGTTCACTCAGCGACACGGTGCGGGTGACGTAGTCGCTACGCACCAGGGCGATATGGCAAGGCGCTGGCAAGGGCAGCGTCGGCGCCTCGCTGCGACGCACGGCATGGTAATAGCCGGCGACAGGAAAACGATAGCTGCCCAACGCGAAGGCAGGCTGAAGGCGCAGCGCAGTATCATCCGTATCGAAGGTTGCGAAAGGACGACCCTCATTGCCCTCGGCGTCGAACATGAGGAACGCCGAATATTCGAAGCGCGCGAGATCGATCATGAAATCCACCCACGCCTCGCGCACCTGCGGATCGGGTCGGTTCGCTTCCATCCAGTCGGGGAAGCGGCGGCCAAGATCGTAGAGTGTGTGACGTTCGGGCGGACAATCGCGAATGTAATCGGCGACGAAATCGTCGAACAGCGCGCGGCCGAGCGCATGGCACAGCGCTGGAAACTGCTCGCGCATGCAGGCGGCAATGCGCAGGAAATAGCCGCGCTGATAGACCGCCAATCCTCCCCCCGCGCCGAGCCTGCCATCGCTTGCGAACAGCGCATGCGCTGCGGCGGGATCGGCATGGGGATTGATCAATGCCGCGTGCATCCGATCCTGCGCTCCCGCCAGCACGGTCACGCGGCATCCTCCATCACGCTGTCCATGGCGCGCGGGATGATGAACCCGACCGGGTTCGAAACGCCCTCGCCGCGATTTGCCGGTTCAGCGGTCTCAAGCGGCGCGGCGGTTCCCGCCATGTAGCGCTCGGCCTTGTGCAGTTCGGCGAGGCAGCCGTCGAAGTCCGGAATATGGTCGTCCCACTCAAGCAGGGTCGAGGCGCCGCCGGTCCGCGCCCAGGCGATGCGGAACAACTCCCACACCTCGGCACGCACCGGACAGTCGTGTGTGTCGATCACATGGGTGCCGTAATCCTGATGTCCGGCCAGATGCATCTGGACGACACGATCGCAGGGGAATGCGGCGAGATAGGCAAGCGGATCGGTGCCGGCATTGAAGCAGCTGACATAGACGTTGTTGACGTCGAGCAGCAGGCCGCAACCGGTTTGATCGGTCAGCGCGCGCAGGAACGCCGGTTCCTCCATCGTCGACTGGACGAAGCGGACATAGGAACTGGGATTCTCGAGAATCAGCGGACGTTCGAGAATGTCCTGCACCTGGTGCACCCGCGCGACGACATGGGCGAGGCTCTCCTCGGTCAACGGCATCGGCAACAGATCGTGCGAATTGTGCCCGTTCACACCGGTCCAGCACAGATGATCGCTGACCCAGACCGGGCGAACCTCATCCGCCAGCCGCTTGAGCGAAGCGAGATAGGCTCTGTCCAGCGGATCGGTGCTGCCGATCGACAGCGAGACGCCGTGCAGGACGATTGGATAGCGTTCGGCGACCGCGCGGATGATCGCGCGCGGCCGTCCGCCCGAATCCATGAAATTCTCGGAAATCGCCTCGAACCACAGGTCCCGGCGCTCGCCCGACAGGATCGCATCGAAATGGACGTTGCGCAGGCCCAGCCCCAGTCCCAGCCGGGGCAGGCCTGCCAGTGCATCCTCAGCTGCAGCCACCGGCGCCGCTCATCCCGCTCGATCCACAGGCGGTCATGTTGCCGCGCTCATTATTGTCGGCCGAGATCCACAGATAGGTCGGCCCGGTCGCCGCGAACGCCGCCGGCGCGTCGCCGGGCGCCGCTGGAAGGGGCTGGCCGGAAGGAACCTTCTGCAGCGCCTGCGCCGCGAGCAGCTCCAGCCGGGTCGCTTCCCAATTCGCCTCGAACACCGCTCGTGCGCGCAGCCAGACGCTCTGTCCTTGATTGGGCCCGTTGGTGCTGAAGCGTTCGGCGTTGATCGGCGTGGCGCACGACCCCTGCGAGCGGCATTCATTGGCGCCGGGATTGTTCATCTCCTCGCCCGTCCCGTAGAGACCGCAGCCGCCCTGTCCCTTGCACTCGTTCTGGACGTGGCAGGTATGGTCGGTGCCGGTCGAGCAATAGCCCTGCCCGGCACAGGCATTGGGTGCGCGGCCCGGCGCGCCGAACATGCCGAAGCGATCCGATCCCGCGCAGGCGTTCAGCCCCATACAGGCGTGGAGCGGCAGGCCCTCGGGCTGCGGGCCGATCACGCCGGGTCCCGGAAAGGCGGGCTCGGCGGCATAGGGATAGGGAGTCGGCACGGGAACGCCCGGTGCGGGCGCCGGCGACGGGGTCGGGGTGGAGCAGGATGCCATGGGTCTTTCCTCTCGCGTGGGCGTCAGCGCTGCTGGGCGGCGGTCCAATAGGGACCGACATCGGGCAGGTGCATGGGGACGTTGTTGGTGCCGGTCTTCGTGATCGCGACACCGACATAGTAGATGACGTTCTGGAGCACGCCGATCAGGGCGTTGTCCGCCTTCTCGATCCTGGCCGCGTCGGCGGTGGTGCTGCCGGGCGCGAACAGCGCCTGGACATGCTCGACCACTTCATCGGCGTCGAGCTGTGCGATCAGCGCATTGGCCGATGCGATCGCCTTGTTGCCGAAGTCGGTCAGCCCCTGGAACGACACCACGCGATCGCCCAGCGACACATTCTCGAACGTCGGCCCCATCATCGTGCCGGCATAGGCGCCGCTCGGGATCGGGATCTGGCGGATCGTGCGGATATATTTGTCGAGCACCCAGATCATCGACCGGTGAAGCCCCTCGTTGAAGAAGACCTTCTGCTTCTCCGGCGGGACCAGATAGACCGTCTCGGTCATCACCAGCATGTACTGGAAGCACGCGCTGCAGAAATTGGCGATGTCGACATAATATTCGGGGTAGCTCGCCGCGAGCGGGCTGTCGGGCATGTTCACCAGCACCCCGGCATCGAGCAGCGCCTGACCATCGGTGGCGGGCTGGATCACGTCGGTCGGCGCGGGTGGCTGCGGCGGGCGCACCTCGGTGGTGCCGGCATAGTCGGCGAACTGCGCCTGGAGCGTCAGGAACTTCACATAGTGCGATTCCTCGTCCTTCGACGGATCGTCATAGGGGCTGGGGCCGACATCGGGGACCGGCACGCCCTCGCCCTGATCGCAGATCGTGTCGATCGCGGTCGCGGCGTCCTGGATTGACCGGATCGCGACCAGCTGGGTCTGGCCGGCATGGCTGTCGGCATAGTCGGGATAGACCGCCGCGGCCGCCGCGCCCTGTACCGGATCGGCCCAGGTGACCGTTGCCGGTGGCGCCGGCTTCCACGGATCGAAACCCGCCGAAGGATAGACGGTGTCGACGTTGTTCGGGGAGTAGTTGTAGGGCTGGATCGCGTTGTCGACCGACCCGCGCTGAAAGTCCGAATTATCCAGAAACTGGGTGCTGAGCAGGCAGCGGATATACGAATAGAATTGGCCGATCGTATCCCAGTTGCTGTCTTGCGGTGCGGCGTTCCACTGCTCGGGATATTCGATCTGGAGGAGATCGGAAGAGCACACGTCTGAACTCCAGTC
>CAZBYE010000009.1:2309-30255 GCA_964496045.1 uncultured Stakelama sp. | reverse complement strand
GGTCATGCCCCAGCCATTGCCGGGCAGCGCACCGAATTCGGTGTAGATGCGCCTGACCAGCTCGGGCGCCGATGGCGCGCCGCCATAGGCGATCGCCTCGAGGCTGGAGAGGTCGTAATTGGCGCGCGCGGGATGCTCGAGCAGCTGCCAGGCGATGGTCGGCACGCCGCCGGTCAGGCTCACCTTCTCACGCTGGATGATCTCCATCGCCTGCTCGACATCCCATCTGCGCATGAAGATCGAGGTGTGGCCGGCGAAGACCGACCCCATCAGGCTCGCCGAACAGGCGGTGACATGGAACAGCGGGATCACCATCAGCCCGACCTTGGGGGTCAGCTCGGGCGGCATCTCGCCGCGCCGCAGGAACGCGCGGATCGAGCCATAGCCCGCCGAAAGGATGTTGGTGAGGAGGTTGCGGTGCGTGCCGAGCGCGCCCTTGGGGTGGCCGGTGGTGCCGCTGGTGTAGAAGATCGTCGCATCATCCTCGGGCTCAAGCGAGGGTTCGGCGGGCAGCGGAACATCGGCGAGCGATGCCCAGTCGTTGGGCTTGCCGATCAGATCCTCCAGTTGCCGCACGCCCTCAGCAAGCGCGCCGCGCGGACGGCTGACCAGCACGTGCCTGAGATCGGGCAGCCCCGGCAGCACATCGGCGAGCCGGTCGTAGCGCTCGCCATCGGTGAACAGCACGCTGCTGCCCGAATCGCGCAGGCCGTAGTTGAGCTCGCCGGCGGTCCACCAGGCGTTGAGCGGCACCAGAATTGCACCGATACTGACCGCCGCGAAGAACACGACTGGCCATTCGGGCAGGTTGCGCATCGCGAGCGCAACGCGGTCGCCCTTCTTCACCCCCATCGCGCGCAGCTGTGTCGCGAGGTGGGCGACGGCGCGAAAATTCGCCTCGAAGCTGACACGTTCATCCTCGTGGATCGTGAACAGCCGGTCGCCGTGCATGCGCGATGCCTGGATCAGCCAGGCGAGGTTGGGCGGGGCATTCTTCCATATGCGGGTTGGTACGCCGCGGATCTCGACCTCATCCATTTCGAACTTCTGGCCGGGGGCGGTCATCAGCGCCTGTGCTTGCCCTAGCGTCATCTTCGGCCAGTTGGGGTCGAGCGGGATGATCGGTTCGGCGGCCACGGCACACTCTCCAGCGTTGTTGCCGGCGTCTGGCCAGCTTTGTTGAATTTTCGGTTTGGCGATTTCACCGACCCGATTTTCAGGTTATTCTTGATTCATATGCCGCCAAACGCAATAGGGAAGCGACAGGTGGGGCAAACCGCCGGAAGCAAGGATTCGAATTAGAGGTATGGACGCCGCCAGCTTCGCACCGCCCGCCGCGACGGGCTTCGACGCCGAACGGCTCGGCGCGATCGATGCGTTCATCAAGGCGCGCTATCTCGACACCGGCCTGTTGCCGCACGCACAGCTGCTGATCGCCCGCGACGGGCGGATCGCGCACTTCAGCCATCAGGGCACCGCGCGCGAAAATGGTGCGCCGGTCGATGAGACCTCGATCTTCCGCATCGCGTCGATGACCAAGCCGGTCACCTCGATCGCATTCATGCAGCTGGTCGAGGAGGGCAAGGTCGCGCTCGACACGCCGGTCCACCACGTCCTGCCCGAGCTGAAAGGCGTCGGCGTCTATAATGGCGGTGGCGCGGGCGTGCCTTTTGTCACCAGGCCGACCGCAGAGCCGATGCGGATGATCGACCTGCTACGGCACACGTCGGGCCTGACCTACAGCTTCCAGAATCGTAGCAATGTCGATGCGGCCTATCGCGCCGGGAAGATCGAGAACTGGTACGGCAACCTCACCCTCGACGAATTCGTCGCAGCGCTGGGCAAGCTGCCGCTCGAATTCTCGCCGGGTGAGGCGTGGAATTATTCGGTGTCGACCGACGTGCTCGGCGCGGTGGTCGAGCGGGTGGCGGGCATGCCGCTCGACCGCGTGTTTGAGGAGCGCATCTTCGCACCGCTCGGCATGGCCGATACCGGCTTCTGGGTACCCGAGGACAAGATCGGCCGGCTGACCGATTGCTGGACCCTGATTCAGGGATCGCGCGTCATGTATGACGAGGGCGCCAAGTCGGCCTGGAGCCGACGGCCGACCCTGGTTTCGGGCGGCGGCGGGCTGGTTTCGACGTCGCTCGACTATCACCGCTTCGCGACGATGCTGCTGAACGGCGGCACGCTGGAGGGTGTGCGGATCATCGGGCGCAAGACGCTTGAGCTGATGACGCAGAACCACCTGCCCGGCGGCGGCGATCTCGCCAGCCTGTCACGCTCACTGTTCAGCGAGGCCAGCAATGCCGGCACCGGCTTTGGCCTCGGCTTCGCGGTCAACCTCAGCCCTGCAAAGTCGATGATCCCCGGATCGGTCGGGGAGTTCTACTGGGGCGGGATGTTCTCAACCGCCTTCTTCGTCGATCCGGTCGAACGGATCACGATGGTGTTCATGACCCAGCTTTCGCCGTCGGGCGCTTACCCGATCCGGCGCGAGCTCAAGACGATGATCTATTCGGCGCTGACATGATTTCGAACCCAACCCTTACCCCGTCATTCCCGCGAAGGCGGGAATCCATTCGGGGCTGACGTTCCGGCAGGATCCGCAACATCAGCGCCAATGGATCCCCGCCTTCGCGGGGATGACGACCAGAAGAAGGAAGTACAGGACCAATGACCTCCCCCATCACCACCGAACGTCAGGGCGAGATCCTCGTCATCACCTCGAACAACCCGCCGGTGAACGCGCTCGGCGCGGCGGTGCGGCAGGGGCTGGACGCGGCGATCAAGGAGCTGGCGGGCGACGACAGCCTGAAGGCCGCGGTGATCCGTTGCGACGGCCGCACCTTCTTCGCTGGCGCCGACATCACCGAGTTCGGCAAGCCGATGCAGGAGCCGTCGCTTCCGGTGCTGGTCGACCTGATCGAGGCGAGCGAGAAGCCGGTTGTTGCGGCCGTCCACGGCACTGCGCTGGGCGGCGGGTGCGAGGTCGCGCTGGCCTGCCATTACCGCATCGCCGTGCCCTCGGCGAAGTTCGGCCTGCCCGAGGTAAAGCTCGGCATCCTGCCCGGCGCGGGCGGCACGCAGCGGCTGCCGCGCGTCGCGGGCATCGAGTTCGCGCTCGAACTGGCGACCAAGGGCGACCCGGTTTCGGCCAGCGCTGCCAAGGACGCAGGGCTCGTCGACCGTCTGGCCGGTGAGGACAGCCTGACCGCCGACGCGATCGCCTATGCCAACGAGGTTGCCGCCGCGCGTCCCCTGCCCCGCACCAGCGAGCAGCCGGTGACGGTGGAAGCGGGCGTGTTCGACGCATTTCGCAAGACCAACGCCAAGCGCTTCCGCAACATGGACGCCCCCGCAGAGATCATCGCGGTGATCGAGGAGACGGCAGGCAAGCCCTATGCCGAGGGTGTGCAGCGCGAGCGCATGGGCTTCATGAAGCTGATCATGGGCGCGCAGAGCGCGGCGCTGCGCCACATCTTCTTCGCCGAGCGCAAGGCCGCGAAGATCGACGACGTGCCCGAGGACACCAAGCTGCGCCCGATC
Source organism: uncultured Stakelama sp. (assembly GCA_964496045.1). Classification (GTDB taxonomy): domain Bacteria; phylum Pseudomonadota; class Alphaproteobacteria; order Sphingomonadales; family Sphingomonadaceae; genus Sphingomonas. The sequence continues at coordinate 26,706 of CAZBYE010000009.1, read as the reverse complement.
AAGCGCGTCGGCGTGATCGGCGCCGGCACGATGGGCGGCGGCATTTCGATGAACTTCCTGTCGGCTGGCATCCCGGTGACGATCGCCGAGATGCAGCAGGAAGCGCTCGACCGCGGCACCGGCACGATCCGCAAGAATTACGAGGCGACCGCCGCCAAGGGCCGGATGACCCCCGAGCAGGTCGAGGGTGCGATGGGGCTGCTCAAGCCGACGCTCAACCTCGAAGACCTCGCCGAATGCGACCTCATCATCGAGGCCGTGTACGAGAATATGGACGTCAAGAAGGACATCTTCGGCAAGCTCGACAAGATCGCCAAGCCGGGCGCGATCCTGGCGTCGAACACCAGCTATCTCAACGTCGATGAGATCGCGGCGGCGACCAGCCGCCCGGGCGATGTCGTGGGCATGCACTTCTTCTCGCCCGCCAACATCATGAAGCTGCTCGAGGTCGTGCGCGGCGCCAAGACCGACAAGGACGTGTTGGCGACGGTCATGGACTTGGCCAAGAAGATCAAGAAGGTCGCTGTCGTGGCGGGCGTTTGCTACGGCTTCATCGGCAACCGCATGCTGATCCCGCGTCAGATGGAAGCGATGAAGCTGCTCCACGAGGGCGCGACGCCGATGCAGGTCGACAAGGTCCATGTCGAGTTCGGCATGCCGATGGGCCCGTTCCAGATGAGCGACCTGGCCGGCGTCGATATCGGCTGGCACCGCGACCCGACCCGGATCGAGAATATCCGCGACGCGCTCGCCGCCGAGAACCGCTGGGGCCAGAAGACCAAGGCGGGCTTCTACGACTATGACGACAAGCGCAATCCGTCGCCCAGCCCCCGCGTCGCCGAGATCATCGAGGAGTTCCGCACCAAGACCGGCACCCCGCAGCATGAGGTGACCGACGAGGAGATCATGGAGCGCACCTTCTACACCATGGTCAATGAGGGCGCGAAGATCCTGGAGGAGGGCATGGCCCAGCGTGCGTCGGACATCGATGTCGTGTGGATCTATGGCTATGGCTGGCCTCCCTATCGCGGCGGCCCGATGTTCTGGGCCGATCAGGTCGGCCTCAAGACCATCGTCGCAGGGCTGGAGAAGCACGGCTTCGAGATTTCCAAGCTGCTCCGCGACAAGGCCGAGAGCGGCGGGAAGTTCAATGGCTGACCTGGCTGTCCCGGCACCGCATCGGGCGACCGATGCATGGGCCGGGACCAGCGCGCTCGGGATCGCCGCGGCCATCGCCGCCGGCGAGACGAGCGCGCGCGCGCAATGCGAACTGGCGATCACGCGGATCGAGGCGGGCGACGGCGATATCAACGCCGTCGTCGTCCGTGACTTCGCGCGGGCGCTGGAGGCCGCGGATCGTGCCGACGCGGCGGTTGCGCGCGGCGAGCGCCGGCCGTTCCTCGGCGTGCCGATGACGGTCAAGGAGGCGTTCGACGTCACCGGGCTGCCGACCAGCTGGGGCTTCGAACAAGCGCGAAACAACATCGCGACGAGCGATGCGGTGGTCGTGCAGCGGATGAAGGCCGCGGGCGCGATCATTCTCGGCAAGACTAATGTCGCACCGGGCCTCGCCGACTGGCAGTCGGACAATCCGGTCTATGGCCGGACCGCCAATCCCCACGACCTGAGCCGCACCGCGGGCGGTTCCTCGGGCGGGTCGGCGGCGGCGCTGGCAGCCGGGTTTGTGCCGATCGAGATCGGTTCGGATATCGGCGGATCGATCCGCGTGCCTTCCGCCTTTTGCGGCGTGTGGGGGCACAAGCCCAGCTACGAGCTGATCGACAGCTATGGCCACCGCTTCCCCGGCAGCGACGGAGCACCGTTACCGCTCGGCGTGGTCGGGCCGATGGCGCGCGATGCGGCAGACCTTGCCGCGATGCTCGATATCCTCGCGGATACGCCGCTGCCGCGGGCCGGACGATTCCTTGACCCAAGCAGCAAGCAAATGCTGCTGCTCGACCGGCATCCGGCCGCGCCGACCGATCCCGCGATCCGCGCGGCGCTCAACCGGCTCGACGCAGCGGCTGGCCGTGCGGGTATCCAGATCGCGCGGTCGAGCGATCTGCTCCCCGATCTTGCCGCGCAGCATCGCGCCTATTGCAAGATGCTGGCGATCACCTTCGCACGTGGCGCACCCGGGCCGAACGGTCAGGCCGCGAGCCTTTCCGACTGGTTCGACCAGCTCGACGCGCAGGCACGCAACCGTCGCGCCTGGGGCCGGCTGTTCGACGAATTCGATGCGGTGGTGACCCCCGCCAATGTCGTTACCGCCTTCCCGCACCGCGACGATCCCTACAACGACCGCCGGATGACCGTGGACGGGCAGAACACAAGCTATGACGCGCAGCTCGTCTGGGCGGGCATCGCCACCTATCCCGGCCTTCCCGCCACCGCCTTCCCCGCCGGAATCACCGACGATGGCCTGCCTATCGGCCTGCAGGTGATCACCGATTATCGCGACGACCACCGCGCCATCGCGATCGCCGACCTTCTCCACGGAGTGCTGCAATGAGTGAGTTTGAGAGTTTCCGCGCCGAGACGCGCGCCTGGCTGGAGGCGAACTGCCCCGCATCGATGCGCGAGCCGGCGCGCAGCGAGAAGGACACCGTCTGGGGCGGACGCGACCAGTCGGCCCTGACTCCCGACCAGAAGACATGGATGGACCGCATGGCCGAGCGCGGCTGGACCGTGCCCGACTGGCCCCAGGCCTATGGCGGCGGCGGGCTTTCGCCAGCTGAGAGTAAGATCCTGCGCGAGGAGATGCGCGCGCTCGGATGCCGCAATCCGCTGAGCAGCTTCGGCATCTCGATGCTCGGCCCGGCACTGCTGAAATACGGCAATGAGGAGCAGAAGCTCGAGCATCTCACGAAGATCGCGCGTGGCGAAATCCGCTGGTGTCAGGGCTATTCGGAGCCGAACGCGGGCAGCGACCTCGCTGCGCTCGCGACGTCGGCGGAAGACCAAGGCGACCATTACCTCGTCAACGGGCAGAAGGTGTGGACCAGCTATGCCGACAAGGCCGACTGGATCTTCTGCCTCGTCCGCACCGACAAGAGCGTCAAGCAGGCCGGGATCAGCTTCCTGCTGTTCGACATGGCCTCACCTGGCGTGTCGACCAAGCCGATCCTGCTGATCAGCGGCTATTCGCCCTTCTGCGAGACCTTCTTCGACGATGTGAAGGTGCCGAAGGCCAATCTGGTCGGCGAGCTCAACAAGGGTTGGGACGTCGCGAAGTATCTGCTGGGGCATGAGCGCGAGATGATCAGCGGCATGGGGCTCGGCCTGTCGAGCGGCGGGACGCTGATCGGCAATGCCGTCGCGCGGATGGGGCTTGGCGACGACGGCCGCCTCCCTGACCCGCTGCTGCGCGGACAGATCGCGCTGCATGAGGTCCGCGCCCGCGCCTTCGCGGCGATGTCGGAGCGTTTCCTCGACGAATTGAAGGCCGGTCGCGCGCATCCTGCGCAGCCGAGCATGATGAAATATTACGGCACCGAGCTGAACAAGGCGCGGCACGAGCTGGAGATGGCTGCGGGCGGATCGGACTCGCTTGAATGGGATAGCGCACCGTCAAGCAATGGCGCCGCGCCGCGCGCCTGGTTGCGCACCAAGGCCAATTCGATCGAGGGCGGGACCAGCGAGGTCCAGCTCAACATCATCGCCAAGCGGATTTTGGAACTGCCGGGCAGCTGAGCCGAACACCGTCACCCCGGCCCCGTGCCGGGGTCCACTTCTCCACCTGCGCTGCCGGCGCGGTGGATCCCGGCACAAGGCCGGGATGACGAAGGAAGAAATCGATGCCTCTCTACCTCAATGAAGAACAGACCATGCTCCGCGATGCTGCGCAGCAATTTGTGGGCCAAGCCGCGCCGGTCAGCCATATGCGCGGGCTGCGCGACACCAATGATGCGACCGGGTTCAGCCGCGACCTGTGGAAGCAGTTCGCCGAGATGGGCTTTACCGGCATTCTGATCCCGGAAAGTGACGGCGGCCTCGGCCTCGGCCATGTCGAGGCCGGCGTGGTGCTGGAGGAGATCGGGCGCAACCTCTCCCCCTCCCCGTTCCTGACCACCGCGGTCGCGGCGGTCGCGGCGCTGAAGGGCAGCGCCCAGCGCGAGCGCTGGTTCCCCGGTATCCTGTCGGGCGAGACCGTCGCCGCGCTGGCGATCGACGAGAAGGGCAAGCACGGTCGTGCGATCGGCATGAAGGCCGAGCGTTCGGGCAATGGCTTCAAGCTTTCAGGCGCCAAGCAGTTCGTGACACACGGCCATGTCGCCGACCTGCTGATCGTTGCGGCACGCACCGCCGGCTCGCCGGAGGATGAGGCCGGCGTCACTCTGTTCGCGGTGCCGAAGGATGCGGCGGGCCTGACCGCCGACCCGCAGCGGCTCGCCGACTCAAGCCTGGCGTCACGCCTGACGTTCGATAACGTCGAAGTCGATGCCGATGCGGTGATCGGCGAGGTCGATGGCGGGCGTTCGGTACTGAACGCGCTGCTCGCCGCCGGAAACACCGGAGCTGCCGCGGAATCGCTCGGCGTTGGCGGCGGGGCGATGGACCTCACCGTCCAGTATCTCAAGGAGCGCAAGCAGTTCGGCACGCTGATCGGCAGCTTCCAGGCGCTGCAGCATCGTGCGGCGCATCTCTATACCGAGCTTGAGGTCGCGCGCGCCGCGGTACTCAAGGCGCAGCAACTGCTCGATGCGGGCGACGCCAGGGCTGGCGAGGCCGTGTCGGTCGCCAAGGCGATGGCGGGGCTTGCGTCGAGCCTTGCGGTGCAGGAAGGGGTGCAGATGCATGGCGGAATCGGCATGACCGACGAGTTCGACATCGGCTTCTACATGAAGCGCGGCCGCGTGCTGGCGGAGATGTTCGGCGACGCCAATTTCCATGCCGACCAGTTGGCGAGGGCAAGCGGCTACTGATGGCGGATGAAGTCAAACCCCGGCGCAGCGACGCGGAGATCGTCCAGGAGCTGCTGACGCTGCTCGATGTCGAGGAGCTCGACGCCGATCTGTATCGTGGGCACCGTCAGCCCGGCGGTCGCGGGCGCGTGTTCGGCGGGCAGGTGATCGCGCAGGGATTGCAGGCGGCGCAGCGCTCGGTCGAGGACAAGGTCGCACACTCGCTGCACGCCTATTTCATGCGACCGGGGAACGAGGATCACCCGATCACCTATCGCGTGGTACGCGATTTCGACGGCGGCAGCTTTGCCAACCGCCGCGTGATCGCGATGCAGCGCGGCGTGCCGATCCTCAACATGACCGCGTCGTTCCAGCGCGCCGAGGAAGGACTGCACCATCAGGACGCGATGCCCGATGTGCCGCCTCCGGAGGGCCTGCGCAACGAACAGGAACTGCGGCGCGAGAAGATCGACCAGATCCCGGAGAATCTGCGCCCCTTCTTCCTGCGCCGCCGCCCGATCGAGATCCGCCCGGTCAACCCGCGCGACTGGATCACTCCAGAGAAGGCGCCGCCGGTCTGGTACAGCTGGTTCCGCGCGATCGCGCCGCTGCCCGACGATCCGGCGACGCACCGCGCGGTGCTGTCCTATGCCTCGGACATGTCGCTGCTCGGCACCGCGTTGCTGCCGCACGGCCTGACCTGGCTGCGGCCCGACCTTCAGACCGCAAGCCTCGACCATGCGGTGTGGCTGCACGAACCATTCCGCGCCGACGAGTGGCTGCTCTATGCCACCGACAGCCCCTGGGCGGGCCATGCCCGCGGCTTTAACCGCGGCAAGATCTTCACCCGCGACGGGCGGCTGGTCGCCAGCACGACGCAGGAAGGGCTGATGCGGGTGCGGGGTTGAGTCCGCATCAGTCCCTGCGAAGCGAGTAGGACGCGGGCAGAAACAGGAACACTTCCGTTGCCCCGGCTCGTGCCCATTCGACCGGGCGGTCGATGCCGCTCACGGCCACGCCGTAGCCCGGGCCAAATCGCTTCGCCTGTTCCGCAGCATCGGCGGCGATCAAATCGATGATCGCGCCGCGATACTGATCGGGATTGACCACGCTCAGCGTCGGCTCGCCCGGCGCGGTGAGTGTCGTCCGCCCGGTCTTCGCGACCGAAGCGACAAATTTCGCGATCTGCGCCTTCGCCGCAGCGATATCCATGCCGGGCGTCAGGCGCACCTTGACCAGAAAGTTTGTCCGAGACGTATCGGGCCGACCATCACCGACATAGTTGAGGTTTCTGTAATTGGTCAGCGTCAGCGGCTCGATGACATAGTCGCCGATCGCCAGCTCCACCCCGCCCTTGCTCGCACTGCCGATGGTACTGCGCAGCGTCGCTTCCAGCTCTTCCTTGCGCTTCGCCGCATCACGCGTGTCGCCCGCGATCCATGCCGTCTGCACGACATAATCGGCGCTGCGCTTCAGGTTGATGATCGAACGTTGTGCCGGGACCACCCCGCTCATATCGACCACTCCACCATAATTTTGCGGGCGGCGGGTAGCGGTGACGATCACCTCCTGAGCAAAGGCGGGCGCAACGATCGCCGCGATCGTCACGGTGATCAGGGCTTTGGACAGGATCCGCATGTCTCTTCTCCCCCTGCTCAATTGCGCGGCCGCACGGTGCTGTTCGAAGGCAGATATAGCTGCACCTCGGTCAGGCTCGCGCGCTTCCACTGGACGGGCTTGTCGAGCCCGGTGACCTCGACGCCATAGCCGGCGCCGAAGCGTCCACTGGTGCTGCCGGTGTCCTTCGCCACCAGATCGATGATCGCGCCGCGATATTGTTCGGGATCGACCACTGAGAGGGTCAGCTCGCTATACGCCTTGATCTGCGCGCGGCCGACCGCGGGCACCGCCTTGATGAACCTGTCGATCTTCGCCAGCGCCGTCTTGGCATCGATGCCCGGTGCGAGTGGCACTTTCACGAGGAACTTCACCGCCTGACCATCGATCTCGTCCTCGTCGATCTCCTCGATCCTGAGGTCGTTGTAATTGCCGGCGGTCAGCGGCTCGACGACGAGTTCACCGCTCGCGAGTTGAACCCCCGAACCGGCGGATAGCTCGATCGCCTTGCGCGTCATCGCCTGCACTTCCTTGTTCGCGTCCTCCTCCTCGACCGTGTCGCTCACCACGACCACCTGCTGCACGGCGAAGTCGGCGGTCCGGCGCAGCATCTGAGCCGCCGCGGGCACCACAGCCACCATCGTCGCGGAATGAACATTGACCGGCTGCACTGAATCATTGTCGGGATTGAGCCTGCGCATCCCGGTGACGATGATCTCGTCCTGCGCCAGCACGGGCATCGCACCGGCGAGAACGCCCGCTGCCGTCAGGCTGATGAGAATCCTGCGCATTCCCCTCTCCCCCATTTGCAGGGAAAGGTGCTGAGAAACTGCAGAGCTGTCAAACCGCGGTCTTGCCGTACTCCTGACGCGTCACCGGGTGGCTCGACGACAGGCCGCCATCGACCGCGAGCGCCTGTCCGTTGACATAGCTGGCGTCGTCCGAGGCGAGGAACAGGGCGGCACGCGCGAGTTCCTCGGCCTGCGCGCCCAGACGCAGCGGGTTGAGCCGGCCGATCCGGTCGGTCTTCCCTGCCTCGCGCGCATAGTCGAAGGTCGGCTTGGTCATGCCGGTCTCGGTCAGACCGGGGCACAGCGCATTGACGCGGACGTTGGAGCCGGAAAGCTGCTGCGCGGCGACCGCGGCGAGGTTGATCACCCCCGCCTTGGATGCGGAATAGGCCGGGCTGCCCGCGCCCGATCGGATGCCCGCGACGCTGGCAGTGAGCACGATCGCACCGCCGCCTCGCTCCGCGATCTTCGGCGCACCATGTTTGATCGCCAGCAGCGGGCCGATCAGGTTCACCCGCAGCACCTCCGCGATCAGCTCGGGCGTGGTGTCGAAGATATTGGCCATACCGCCTGAGATGCCGGCATTGGCGAACAGCACGTCCAGCCCGCCAAATTCGGCAACCGCCAGATCGACCGTGGCGATCACATCGGCCTCGCTGCCCGCATCCATGCGGATCGCCTTGGCCGTGCCGCCCGCCGCGGCGATCATCGCCACGGTTTCGTCAGCGCCCTCGGTCCTGTCGGCGACGATCACCTTGCCGCCCTCGGCCGCGAACAGGATCGCGGCGGCGCGGCCGATGCCGCTGCCCGCGCCGGTGACGATGATCGACTTGTCCGCAAAGCGCGCCATCAGATCGTCACCCCGCCATCGACGACCATCGCCTGGCCCGTCATGTAGCGACCGGCGGGCGAGGCGAGATACACCACCGCGCCCGCGATATCCTCGGGATCGCCCAGCCGGCGCAGCGGGGTGCCCTTGTTCACCCGCGCCTCCGCCGCCGGGTCTTCCCAAAGCGCGCGCGCGAAATCGGTCTTGATCAGGCCCGGCGCGATGCAGTTCACGCGGACATTGTCAGGTCCGTATTCGACCGCATAGTTGCGCGCGAGCTGGAAATCCGCCGCCTTGGAGACGTTGTACGCGCCGATCACCGGCGATCCGCGCAGGCCCCCGATCGAAGAGATGATGACGATCGCCCCGTCGCGCCGTTCGCGCATCTCGGGCGCGGTCATCTGGATCAGCCAGTGGTTGGAGACGATATTGTTGTCGAGGATCTTGCGGAACTGGTCGTCGGCGATGTCCGCAAGCGGCCCGTAATAGGGATTGGATGCGGCGTTGCAGACGAGGATGTCGATCCGCCCGAACGCCCGGCGCGTCTCGTCGACCAGATGCTGGAGCGCCGCCTTGTCGGAGATGCTCGCGGCGACCGCGATCGCTGTGCCATCCCCATGCTTCGCGTTGATCGCCGCCGCGACCTCGTCGCACGCATCCTGCTTGCGGCTGGAGATCACCACCTTGGCGCCGTGATCGGCGAGCGCCTCGGCCGAAGCCTTGCCGATCCCGCGCGAGCTGCCGGTGACGATCGCGACCTTCCCGGTCAGGTCGAACAGCTTCATTGTGCTATGCTCCCGCTTTCCGCGCGAAATCCCATGCGCTCGCCGCCAATCCCGGCACGCGCGCCGCAGTTTCCTCCGCATGCGCATTGCTTGCATTGCCGTCGAGCAGCCGCTTCTTGATCCCCTGGACGATGCTCATCAGCCGGAAGGTGCCGAAGGCGAAATACCAGTTGAGGTCGGGGATGCCGTCGCGCCCGGTGGCGGCGCAGTAGCGCTCGACCATCGCATCGACAGTCGGAATGCCGGTCTCAGGCCCCGTGATCCCGGCAATCCCCGACGCGCCATTGGCGGGCACGAACCAGTTCATCAGCAGATAGCTGAAATCCGCCATCGGATCACCCAGCGTCGACAGCTCCCAGTCGAGCACCGCCTTCACCCGCGGCGCGTCCGCGTCGAAGATCATATTGTCTATACGATAATCGCCATGGACGATGCTGGTGCGCGTCTGCGGCGGCAGCGTGCGCGGGAGCCATTCGATCAGCCTCTCGACGTCGGGCAGGTCGTCGGTCTGCGCGAGCCGGTACTGTTTGGTCCAGCGCCCCACCTGCCGCTCGAAATAGCTGCCAGGCTTGCCGTACTCGCCAAGGCCCGCGGCTTGGTAATCGGTGTTGTGCAGCTGCGCGAGCCGGTCGCAGATCTCGGTGTAGATCGCGGTGCGCTGCTGCGCCGTCATGCCGGGGAGCGCGCCGTCCCACCAGGTCACGCCCTCGACCCGCTCCATGATGTAGAAGGCCGAGCCGACTACATCGTCATCCTCGCACAACCCATAGGGGCGCGGCACCGGGAAGCCGGTTGGGTGCAGTCCGACGATCAGCCGATACTCGCGATCCACTGCGTGCGCCGAGGGCAACAGCGGCCCGAACGGCTTGCGCCGCAGTACATAGGTCCCGCTCGCCGCGTCGATGCGATAGGTCGGGTTGCTCTGCCCGCCGGGGAATTTGGCGTAGGTCAGCGGGCCTTCGAACCCCGCAACGTTCGCATCCATCCATGCGGTAAGCCTCGCGGTGTCGAGGTCGCTCACTGCCTCCATCGGCTGCCCGCCGCGATGCCCGGCCGGGGCGCTCATGTGAACTCGATCACCGAGCGCACGGCATCGCCCTTGCGAAGGTTGTCGAAGGCGTGGTTGATGTCCTCGAGCCTGATCCGCTCGGCAACCATCGTGTCGAGATCGAGCAGCCCGTCGAGATACATCTGAACCAGCCGCGGCAGATCGACCGGGAAGCGCATCGACCCCAGCAGCGATCCCTGCAGCTTCTTGCCCGTCAGGAAGGTCGGACCCGGGATGCTCACCGACTGGCCCGGCGCGATCATGCCCAGGATGGTGGCGGTGCCGCCACGGCGCAGCAGGTTCCACGCCAGCTCGGCTGTGTTGGGTCGCCCGACCGCCTCGATCGCATAGTCGACCCCGCCATCGGTGAGCTTGGCGACCTGCTTGACCAGATCGTCGGTCATGGCGTCGAAGACATGCGTCGCGCCCATTTTCCGCGCAATCTCACGCTTCTCCGGCACCGGATCGATCGCGATGATCTTGCCCGCGCCGGCGATCTTCGCAGCGTTGACCGCCGACAAGCCGATGCCGCCGCAGCCGATCACCGCTACCGTCTCGCCCGGGGTCACCTTGCTGTCGCGGAAGATCGCTCCCGCGCCGGTGATCACCGCGCAGCCGAGCAGCGCAGCACGGTCGAGCGGCATGTCCCTGCTGATCGCGACGCAGGCATTCTCGTGCACCAGCATCTGCTCGGCGAAGGCCGAGAGGTTGAGGAAATGCGCGATCGGAGTGCCGTCGGAAAGGCGCAGCTTCGGCTCGGCATCCTTCGGGCGCCGTGTCGAGCTGTCGACGCATAGCGACGGCCGTCCGGACACGCAGAACTCGCAGCTTCCGCAGAACACGGTGAAAAAGGTGATGACATGATCGCCCGGTTTGATCCGGGTCACCTCGCTCCCAACCGCCTCGACCACGCCCGACGCCTCATGCCCCGGAATGGTCGGCATAACGTGCGGATAGGCGCCATCGACGAAATGCAGGTCCGACCGGCACACCCCGCACGCCGCGGTGCGGATCAGCACCTCGCGCGGACCGGGCTTGTCGATGGTAACGTCGAGGATCTCGAGGGGCTGTTTCGCCTCGAACAGGACCGCTGCCTTCACCAAATTCTCCTCTTAACGCGCCGCGGCCAGGTCGCCGCTCGACGGGCGATCGGCCTTGAAGTCCCCGTATTTGCCGAACTCGGCGCGCGCGATAGCGCGATTGTGCACCTCGTCCGGCCCGTCGGCAAAACGCAGCGTACGCATGCTCGCCCATGCGCTGGCGAGCGGCGTGTCGCCCGAGACACCGGCGCCGCCGAACGCCTGAATCGCATCGTCGAGGATCTGGAGCGTCATCCGCGGCCCCATCGCCTTGATCATCGCGATCTCGCCCTGCGCGGACTTGTTGCCCGCTTTGTCCATCATGTCGGCAGCCTTGAGGCACAGCAGACGCATCATCTCGAGGTTCGATCGTGCCTCAGCGACGCGCTGTTCCCAGATCGAATGGTCGGCGATGCGCTTGCCGAAGGCGACGCGACTGAGAAGCCGCTTGCACATCAGTTCGAGTGCGCCCTCCGCAACCCCGATCGAGCGCATGCAATGGTGGATACGGCCCGGCCCGAGGCGCCCCTGCGCGATCTCGAATCCGCGTCCTTCGCCCAGCAGCAGATTGTCCACCGGCACTCGGACATTATCCAGCACCACCTCGCCATGACCATGCGGCGCGTGATCATACCCGAAAACCGAAAGCATCCGCTCGACCCTGACGCCGGGCGCGTCCATCGGCACGAGAATCTGGCTTTGCTGCGCATGACGCGAGGCGTCGGGGTTGGTCTTGCCCATCACGATCGCAACGGCGCAGCGCGGGTCGCCTACGCCCGACGACCACCATTTGCGGCCGTTGATGACATAATGGTCTCCATCCCGGACCATCGAGGTCTGGATGTTGGTCGCGTCGGACGAAGCGACCTCGGGCTCAGTCATCAGAAAGGCCGAACGGATCTCGCCGTTCATCAGCGGCTTGAGCCAGCGGTCCTTCTGGTCGCGCGTGCCGTAACGATGCAGCACCTCCATATTGCCGGTGTCCGGCGCCGAGCAGTTGAACACCTCGCTCGCCCAGCCGGCACGCCCCATCTCTTCGGCACACAATGCGTATTCGAGGTTGGTAAGCTGCGTCCCCTCGAACTCGAAACTGTCGTCGACATGGTTCTGTCCGGAGTGCGGCGGCATGAAGAAGTTCCACAGCCCCTGCGCCCTGGCGACCTCCTTCAACTCCTCGATCACCGGCAACACCTTCCAGCGTTCTCCGGTATAGGCCTGGGTGTGATAGTCGCCGTCGCGTGGGCGGACGTGCTGGTCGATGAACCCCCTCACGCGGTCGCGGAAATAGGTTTCGCGCTCGGTCAGCGTGAAGTCCATCATCCTTCTCCTTGCATCGCTCGTTTCGACTCGAATACGCCATACCCGTTTTTCGGTAAAGTGGGGCGCGGCCCATTTTTCCGTAGCGTATCCACCGTGCGCCGCCCTGCCCGCTTTAGGACTGTTCCTTCGAATCAAAGCTGCTAATCTGGCCGGATGGTAGTCGAAGAGGGGCTCCCCGCCGAAGCGCGGGGCGAGACGAAACGGTTCAAGGCGAAGCGCGACGCGATCCTCGCCGCGGCAGCCGATGTGATCAACGAACAGAGCGCGAAGGGCATGACCTTTGCGGACGTCGCGCAGCGCGTGGGGCTCAACACCACCAGCGTCACCTATTATTTCAAGCGCAAAGAGGATCTTGCCGCCGCGGCGTTCGAGGTGACACTCGACCGGCTCGACGCGATGCTCGACGAAGCGCATCAGGAGGGCACGCCCGAAACCCGCATCGCCCGCTTCCTCTCGATCAACATGGAACGGCTCGCCCGGATCGACCGCGGCGAAGAAAAGGCGTTCGCGATCCTGTCCGATCTGCGCGCGATGGAAGGCGATATGCGCGTTCGGCTGATGGCGCGCTGGCAGCACATCTTCCGCCGCACGCGTGCATTATGGGGCGAAGACGGCAGCCGTACGGAAACCGATCTGCGCGGCGCACGCGCACACGTTCTGCTTGAGAACACCTTCTGGCTGCCCGCCTGGCTGGTCCGCTACGAAATCGACGAATATCCGCGGGTCGAAGCGCGGCTGATGGACGTATTCCGCCACGGCATCGCCGCGGAGGGCGCGGCGTGGAAGCCCGAGATGCTCGATCTGACGCATGACGAGGCAGAGCCGGGGCGCGAGGCGTTCCTGCTCGCCGCGACGCGCCTGATCAACGAGCTCGGCTATCGCGGCGCATCGGTCCAGAAGATCGCCAGCGAGCTCAACGTCACCAAGGGCAGCTTCTACCACCATCTCGACGCCAAGGACGAGCTGGTGATCGAATGCTACAAGCGCAGCTTCGACATCATCGCCGACGCTCAGCGGCTCGCCGAGGAAGGCCCCGGGGACCACTGGCACAAGGTCACCAGCATCGTCGCGACCCTGCTCGACGTGCAGTTCTCCGAACGCGGACCGCTGCTGCGCACCACCGCGCTCTCGGGCCTGCCGCCGCGCGTGCGCACCGCGATGGTCGACCGCTCGAACCGCATCGCGCGCCGCTATGCCGGGATGCTCTCCGACGGCATCGCCGAGGGTTCGATCCGCGCGATCGACCCGCTCGTCGTCAGCCAGACGATGATGGCGCTCCAGAACGCCGCATTCGACATGCGCAAATGGGCCGGAACCATGCCGCGGGACAAAGCGGTCGCCTTCTACGCCTCGACCATCGTGTTCGGCCTGTTCGACGACCGGGTGCTGGACTTCTAACGCGTCACGGCTGAGGCGGCGCGTTGTCGCGCATCGCCAATTGCGTGAGGTCGACGACCTGCAGCGTCGGCCGCCCGAAACGGGTCACGAAGCGCGAACCGGTCGCAAGGCCCAGCGTCGTGCGCAGCGTATAGCGTTCCACCCGATACTGCCCCATCTCGCCCGTTTGGGTGGTGGTCGTCGTATAGCGACGTTCGGCAATCTGCTTCTGCAACGGCTTCGCCCATCCCGTTCCGCGGGCGGGGCGCAGAATCTCGATATCGCTGGTCTTGCCATCGCCACGCACCCAGAACCCGATATCCGCCCAGCGCACATCGCCGCCCCGGTTAAGCGAGGTATTCGCCTGCGCGCCCGCAATGTCGATGCCACCGCTCGGCGACATGCCCGAATCGGTGCCGGCATCGAGTTCGGGATAGGGCGGCGCATAGACGAGGATCGGTGCCGCGCCACCGGTCTGGCGCATCGCGGACACCAGCACATCGATCGCGCGCAGGTCTCCCTCCGCCAGCGCGATCCGCGCGCGGAGGACGCGCAGGAAACCGGCGAATCGCGGCTCGCCGCCATGCTCGCGCTCCAGCTGTCCGAGCAGCCGGCGTGCTTCGCCATGGTTCCTCGCAGCCAGTGCGATCCATGCGCGGCGAAACGTCAGCTCGACCGCCTTGTCCGTATTGCCGGCCCGATATGCGGCCTCCGCCGCACTGCGATAGGCGTCGTTGGCTGCCTGAACATTGCCGAGCTTCACCCACATATCGCCGATCCGCGACGAGGCCCGGATCGCCGCAGGATGCGACGGACCAAGCTCATTGCGAAGTACCCCGACACTGTTGAGCGTGGCGTGCCGGAACGCGGTTTCATTGCCGTAATGCTGCGCGACATCCGCATAGGTCGCATAGAGATCGGAGATGCGGCCCGGCATGCGCGCGGCATAGCGCTTGTTGCGCCCGATCGCCCGCCGCAGGACCTGCCCGGCTTCGTCATAGCGACCGCCCATGAAGCTCTCCGCGCCGGCGTTCATCGCCGCATCGACTTCCTCTTCGGGCGGACAGTTGCGCGCGAGGCACTTTTCCAGGGTATCGTGCATCCGATTCCCCGTGATGACGACCTCTGGTTGCTGGGCAGAAGGCTGAATTGCCGCCTCTTGCCCTGCCAACATAAGCGCAACCAGAAACATCAACGCCACTCCCCCACTCACCCGGACAGGCCCGGCCGAAGCCTAGGGCCGAGCGGCCCTGGTGACAAGAATCTGGCGCAAATGCGGGAAGCATGATGGAACGGGAGAAACGGTCGCCTTCTACGCCCCGACCATCATGTTCGGCCTGCTCGACAACCGGGTGTCGGACTTCCGATCGCGTTTCACGGGCGCGGCATATCGTCGCCGGGCATCAGTTTCGCCAGGTCGATCACATGCAGCCTCGGCGCACCCGTGCGTCGCGGGACGAGCGACCCGATCGGCGCCCCGTAGGAGGGGCGCAAGGTGAACCGCTCGACACGATAGGTGCCGACACCGCTCGCATCCGCTTTGGCGGGAAGGAACCGGCGTGCTTCGATATGCCTGACCAGCGGCTGCGCCCATTGGGCGCCCTTTGCAGGACGCAGGATCTCGACCTCGCCAGGCCGGCCATCGGGCCGGATCCAATAACCGATATCGGCCCATTTGATGTCCGGACTGTCGAACGCGGCGTTGATACGCGCGCTTATCGTGTCGTCATTGTCCACCGAAGTCACTGAAGGTCCGGCATGACTGAACTCGGGATAGCGCGGCTCGTGCAGCATCACGGGCTGCGTCCCGCCCGCACCGCGCAGCGCGGCGATCAGTTCGTCCGTCCCGCCTTCATCTCCCTTCGCAACGGCGATCCGCGCCCGCAACACGGGCAGCACCCCGGCGAAGCGCGCATCCTTGCCATAGCTGCGCTCGAGTTGTTCGAGCAGGCTGCGCGCCCGCGCCAGATCCTGGAGACTGAGCGCCAGCCAGGCGCGGCGAAAGGTCAGCCCCGCGGCGATGTCGGTCTTGCCGGCGCGCTCTGCCTCTCCGGCCACTGCGCGATAGACGCGGTCGGCGTTAGCCGGGTTTCCGAGCTTGGCCCACATATCGCCAAGGCGGCCGGAGACGCTCAGCGCCTGCGAATGCTCACGGCCCAGCGCATCGCGCACCACGGCAACGCTCTCGCGCGTAGCGTAGCGGAACGCCTCGTCGTCGCCCTCATGCTCGGTCACGTCGGCATAGGTGGAATAGAGGTCCGAAACCGGCCCCGGCATGCGCGCGGCATATTGCCTGTTTCGGGAAATCGCGCGTCGCAGGATCGCCTTGGCCTCGACATAGCGGCCTGCCGCGAACCCCTCCTCACCCGCCTTTATGGCAGCGCGGATCTCTTCTTCGGGCGGGCAACCACGCGCGAGGCACTTTTCCAGCGCGTCGCGCATCCGGTTACCGGTGACGACGACATCCGCAGGCGGGGCTGGCGGCTGGGTCCCAGCCTGTTGGGTTGCCATTGCAATGACCATCAGAAGCATCGGCGCCGCTCCCCCATTTCACCCGGACAGGCTCGGGCGAAGTCTAGGATGGAGCGGCACCGGTGACAAGAACGCCCCTAGTCCTTGAACAGCGCCGCAGCGGCCCGGGCCTTGTCGCGCGCGCGCCCGACTGCGGGTGCGCGTGCGGCGGTAAGGCGATCGGTAATCGCTTTGGGCGCCGTCTCGGGACGGCCGGCGTTGAACGGCGGCTCGGGCGCATATTCGATCGTCAGCTGGATCTGCTGCGCGGCCTCAGGGCTGCGCAGCATCGCCGCGACAGTCAGCCCGAAATCGATCCCCGCCGTGACCCCGCCGCCGGTGATGCGATTACGATCGACCTCGACCCGCCTGGTCGAGGGGGTCGCCCCCATCAGTCCCACGACGTCGCGCACGGTCCAGTGGCTCGCGGCGCGATAACCACGCAGCAACCCGGCGGCGCCCAGCAGCAACGATCCGGTGCAGTCGCTGGTGACGAAGCGTGCGGTCTTGCCGCGATGCGCGAAGAACTCGATCACCTCGGCATCGTCCATGCAGGCGGTGGTGCCCTCAAGCCCGCCCGGGGCGAACAGCACGTCGAGATTCTCAGGGCAATCGCGGAACAGCGTGGACGGCGTCACGGGAATGCCGAGATCGGTCATCACCGGATCGAGCGTCTTCCACACAAGATGGATCTCGCTGTGCATCAGGTTGAACACGGTGAGCGGCCCGACCAGATCCTGCATCACCATCTTCGGGTGGACGAGCATCGCGATCCTGGGGCGGTCGGGTCCCGCTCCGGCCTTCCCCAGCACCCCATGCATCGGCCGCGCCGGCTGGCCGTGCCCCGCATGCCCGGCATGCCCCGCCTGTGCATAGGCCGCCTCGCTCAGCGCCAGCATGTAGCTCGACAGCCCGGCAGCGCCCATCGTCTTCAAGAAGCCGCGCCGCCCCTCCGGACCCGACCGATCGTCTTCCATACCCTGACTCCTCCGATCGCCGCGCGACCGCGCGGCCCTGGTGTCGGGCTATCCTCGAGCGGGCCCGACCGAAAGGACAAGCCCCGTTCAATTCCCGCCAGAACGTCCCCGGTCCGGCGCGGCAAAGCGCTCGCGATAGGCCAGCGGGTTCACACCGAACCGCCGCACAAACACCCGGCGCAGATTCTGTTCGTCGCCGAACCCCGCCGTCGCCGCCACCTGCTTGAGCGACAGCCGCGTCGATTCGAGCAGTCCGGTCGCCGCCTCGACGCGCATCGCTTCGACTGACCGCGCCGGGGTCGATCCGACGCTGGCGGTGTAAGCGCGGGTGAAGGAGCGCTCGGACATACCGGCCTGCGCGGCAAGCTGTTCGACGCGCAGGTCGCGCGTCAGATTCTCGCGCATCCACGCATGAAGCGCCTCGAACCGCTCGTCCTTGCCGCTCTGGAGCAGCAGCGGGACCGAGAATTGCGCCTGACCGCCGGGCCGCTTCATGAAGACCACCAGCCGCCGCGCCGCCTCGATCGCAACGCGGTGACCATAATCCTGCTCGATCAGCGCCAGTGTCAGGTCAATCCCGGCGGTGACGCCGGCGGAGGTCCAGTATTTGCCGTCGCTGACATAGATCGAATCGGGTTCGACGCGAACCTCCGGATAGCGCGCCTGAAGCGTCGCCGCCCAATGCCAGTGGGTGGTTGCCCGCCGCCCCTCCAATAACCCCGCCGTAGCGAGAATGAACGCTCCGGCGCAGATTGAGCAGACCCTGCGAATGCTCCCTTCACGCGCGACCAGCCATTCGACCAGCTCGGGCGGCGCGAGCGGCCCCTCCTTCGAGCTGCCGCCCCCGACGATCACTGTATCGATGTCCAGTCCATCGAAGTCGGAGAGCGCGCGGGTCACGATCGGCATCCGCGCCGAGGTCTGGACCACGCCGCCCTGCACCGATGCGACCAGCGTCTCGTAGCGTTCGGGCGTCCCGCGTTGCCGCTCGCTGGCCTCCAGCGCCTGCAGCGGACCGCCGATGTCGAGCAGATTAATGCCATCGAATGCGAGGATCAGGGTGCGGATCGGAGCCTTGCGTTCCATTGCCTCTCTCGCATCGTGCGGGGCTGCCTTGATCGACACGCCAAATGAATGCCTGTCTCGGGCTTCGATGGCACGATATAGCCGTAGCTGGACAAATGCCATTGCGTTTTATCACGATATACGCGACATAGTCTCGCAATACGTTACAACGGAGGGCGTGAATCGTGACAGTTGCAGAGCGGACAGGGGCGGCGGTTGCCAGCGGCGTACGAATGACCGGCGGCGATGCGTTGGTGGCCGGACTGCATCGGTGGAATGTCGATACGGTGTTCGGGGTTCCCGGCGTTCAACTCGACGAACTGTTCGACGGACTCCAGCGCGGCGGTGGCGACATCCGCGTGCTTCACAGCCGCCATGAACAGGGCGCCGCCTATATGGCGTTCGGCTATGCTATGGTCACCGGCAAGCCCGGCATCTGCGCAGTCGTCCCCGGCCCCGGCCTGCTCAATGCGGGCGCGGCGCTGTCGACCGCCTATGCCTGCAACGCCCGCGTGCTGTGCCTGACCAGCACCGTCAACAGCGCGCTGATCGATCGTCGCTATGGCGCACTGCACGAGATCAACGATCAGGACGGCCTGCTGCGCAGCCTGACCAAGTGGAGCGCGCGCGCAACCCATGCGAGCGAGATCCCCGGCCTGCTCGACGAGGCGTTCCGCCAGCTGCTGACCGGCCGTCCGCGCCCGGTGGCACTCGAGATTCCGCCCGACATCCTCGCACAGACCGGCTTCTTCGCTTATCCCGACGCCCTGCCCTCGCTCGCCAATCCGCTCGCGGATCCCGACGCAATCGAACAGGCTGCGACGCTGATCGCCGGTGCGCGCAACCCGATGATCGTCATCGGCAGCGGCGCGCAGGACGCCGGCCGTGAAATCCGCGCGCTTGCAGAACAGATTCAGGCGCCGATCGTCAGCCGCCATCTCGGCCGTGGTACGGTCCGCTCGGACGACGACTACGCCCTTCCCGCCGCCGCCGCGCTGCCGCATTGGCCGGACGTGGACGTGGTCATCGGTATCGGATCGCGCCTGACCCAGCTGCGTGAATGGGGCATGGGCGGCGGGCTCAAGGTCGTCCACATCGACCTCGATCAGACCGAGATCAACCGCATCGTCGCACCGGCGGTCGGCATCGTCGCCGACGCGGCCGAGGCCACCGCGAAACTGGTCGAGGCACTGGCCGGGAAGAACCTCTCGCCCGCTCCGCGCACCGCCGAATTCGCCGCGATCCGCGCTGCCTTCCGTGAGGAAGTCGCCGCTGAGATCCAGCCGCAGGTCGGCTATCTCGACGTCATCCGCGCCGCGATGGCCGAGGACGATGTGTTCGTCGATGAGATGACGCAGGTCGGCTATGCCTCGCGCTACGCCCTGCCGATCTTCACCCCGCGCAGCTACGTCAATTCGAGCTATCAGGGCACGCTCGGCTACGGCTTCGCCACCGCATTGGGCGCACAGGTCGGCGCCGGCCCGCGCCGCACGATCTCAGTCAACGGCGATGGCGGGTTCATGTACACCATGCCCGAGCTTGCGACCGCGGTGCTGCACCGCATCCCGCTGATCGCGATCGTGTTCAACGACGGCAATTTCGGCAATGTCCGCCGCATTCAGGCGAACAAATACGGTGGCCGCCTGATCGCATCGAACCTGCACAATCCGGACTTTGTGACGCTCGCCCAGTCGTTCGGCGCGACCGGCTTGCGCGCCGTGGGCCCGGAAGGCCTCGCCGCCGCGCTGGCGACCGCGAAGACCGTCGACGGCCCGGTGCTGATCGAAGTGCCGATGGACTCGGATTCGACCGCATCCCCCTGGAAGCATGTCCATGGCCGCAAGGTCCGCTGAGCGCCGCCCGTCGGCGGCCACGGTCGATATCCTGCGCACGCTGGTCGGATTTCCGACCGTCAGCCGGGATTCGAACCTCGAACTGATCCACTGGGTGCGCGACTATCTCGCCGCGCACGGCGTGGAGTCGGTGCTGAGCCATGGCGCCGATCCGGGCAAGGCCAATTTGTTCGCGACCATTGGCACGGGCACGGGCGGCATCGTCCTGTCCGGCCATAGCGACGTGGTATCGGTCGACGGGCAGGACTGGAGCAGCGACCCGTTTGTGCTCGATGAGCGCGACGGCAAGCTGTTCGGGCGCGGTACCTGCGACATGAAGGGGTTCATCGCCGCCGTCCTCGCCAAGGTGCCTGCACTGGCGGCGGCGGAGCGTGCTGAGCCCGTTCACCTCGCCTTCTCCTTCGACGAGGAGATCGGGTGCAAGGGCGTCGGCTATATGCTCGACGACCTCGTCGCGCGCGGCATCCAGCCGCGCGGCTGCGTCGTGGGCGAGCCGACGTCGATGGACGTTGTCATCGGGCACAAGACGGGCAGCGCCTATGGCTGCACCGTACGCGGGCTCGAGGCGCACAGCTCGCTCGCACCCTATGGCGTCAACGCGATCTTCTTTGCCGCACGCATCATCGCGCGGATCGAGGCGATCGGCGCGCGCCTGCGGGAGAGCGAGCCGCGCAACGAAGGCTACTCGGTCCCCTATTCGACCGTGTCTGTCGGCGTAATCGAGGGCGGACAGGCGAGCAACATCGTCCCGGCAGTGTGCAAATTCCGTTTCGACATCCGCACCCTGCCCGATACCGATCCCGACGCGATCATCGCCGAGCTGCGCCACTATATCACCAGCGAGCTGCTGCCCGAGATGCGCGCGGTAAGCGAGACCGCTGATATCGAGATCGTGATGAACGGGCGCGTCCCCGGCTTTGCGGTCGAGGCGGAATCGCCGCTGACCCGCTATGTCCAGCGGCTCGCGGGCTCCAACGCGGCACCGGCGTTCGTTGCGTACGGGTCCGAGGCCGGGCTGTTCCAGGCGAAGAACATCCAGTCTGTGCTGTGCGGCCCCGGTTCGATCGAGCAGGCGCACAAGCCCGACGAATTCGTCACGCTCGAACAGCTCGCAAAGTGCGAGGATTTCCTCGACCGGTTGCTGGTTACCCCGTTCGTCGACTGACCGGGGTCAGCCGACCCACTTCATGCCGAGGCGTCGTCGCCTTCGCGCTCAGGCATGAGCGCGGAGAGCGCGCCCTCGGCATATTCGTTCTGAAGCCGTGCCGCGGTGTAGCGGACCTGTGAGAGCAGATCCTCGTCGGGGTCGGGCATCAGCAGCGACGACGACAAGATGATGCCGACGGTTCCCGCGATCAGGCCATCAGGCTCGAAGATCGGCGCAGCGACGCCGCCAAGGCCGGTTCCGCGCGGATTGGCCTCGAAATCGGCGCCATAGCGTTTGAGGTTCGCGATCACGCGCGGGGGAGTCGGCTTCTGGTTCTCGAAGAAATAGATCAGCCGGGCGGCGGGTGAATTGGGCAAGGTCAGCAGCGTGCCCGGATGGATCATGATCCCCGGCTCGAACTGGTTCTGCACCGAATGCACGACCATCGCGCCGCCGCGGGTGGGCGTGGCAAGCAGCGAGGTATGGCCGGTGGCGTTGAACAGGTCCTGCAGGAACGGGCGGGCGAGCTGGACGAGGTTGCTGCGATAGACTGCGGCGCGGCCGAACTTGAGCAGCTTGCGCCCGAAGACATAGCCCTCACCCTCGCGCGCACGATCGACCAGACCCAGCCGCGTGAGCGTCTGAAGGTGACGCGATACGCGCGCCTTGGTCATGTCGAGCTGGCGGGCCATGTCGGTCACCCGCACCGGATCGGATGCTTCGGTCAGTACTTCCAGAATCTGGACGGTGACTTCGACGCTCTTCACCCGGGCAGAGCCGGCGTCGTCTTCCATGCCTTCGGTCGGATCGCTCATTCTTGCCCCCTAACATCGGTCGTAACGATAAGCGAGACGGGCGCTTCAGCAATGCTGAACCTGCGATACCGGTCCCCCATCCGGCCATCCAACGCCAGTACCTTGTGGATGACCGGATGAGAGCGCGTGCTGGCCCTGCGTCGCGGCAGGGCCGGCTTCCTTAGCTCCAGAGCGTGAAGGCGCAGGACGAACCGGTGCCGCCTTCGGTCCGGTACAGCTTCTGATAGTCGACGACTTCCATCGAAAGCCCGGCCGTATCCATCGCTGCCGAAGTCGCGATCCAGCTCTTGCATTCGGACGTGCCGGCCATCAGTTCCTTCTGCGGAATCGACCGCAGCCAGACATGGTCGCGCGTGCGCATCGCCTTCAGGAAGCGCGCGTCCCATTCGGGATCGACGACGAAATGCGTAAGGCCGCCGGTGGTTAGCACCGCGACGCGCGCATCGCTGTCCCACGCCGCGATCGCCCGTGCCACCGCACTGCCGAAATCATGGCTGCGCGCCGCGCTGGGGCTGTTGTCGTAATACCAGCAATTGACGTCGACCGGCACGTGCGGCCGGATATGGTCGCGCATGATGTTCTTGTAGAGGAACCCATAGGCGTGCGGCATGCCGTACAGCAGCGACTTGTCGTTGCTGACGGTCGGCTTCTCGTGACACAGCGTCACATCGAAGCTGCTCTCGCGCACCAGATGGCGGGCGAGATGCGTGCCGAGTTCGCGATGGCCGGGATAGACGGTCGGTGCATCGGGCAGATGGCCATGATCCGAAATCTCGATCCCGACCGGCAGTCGTGACTTCTGTTCGCCGGTGCGCGGAATGTTGGCGATCTCGTCCGCCGCGATCACCGCAAAGGTCGGCACCATCTCCGAGAAGATCTCGTGCTGGTCGTTGCCGATGATCACGACCACGTCGGGATCGGCCGACTTGTACGCCGCATGGAGCGTGTCCATCGCCGCGAAGCTCTTGTCGAGCGCCGCCTGCCGCGTCGGCAGATCGAGCAGCGCGCCGATATTCTCGCCCGCGCGTTCAGCCTCCAATTCGGCGTAGCGCAGCTTACGTCCCTTGAACCACAGCGGGATCCCGTCCTGCCGGTCCCGCGCAGCGCGGATATCCCAGTCATGGGCAAGCGTGTGCAGCTGGGGCGTATGCGCGCAACCGATACCCAGAACGATCTCTGCCATGCTTCCTCCAACCGATTGACGCGATAATCTGTTACGCTATGCGTTACTTCGTAGCGTAATGCGATATAAAAGTGGAGAGATAGCGATGAAACTCGTCACATTCGACGCAGGGGATGGCGCATTGGTGGGCGCGGTGACGGGCGACGGTTCCATCGTCGATCTCGCCGCCGCAGCCCCGGCTTCGGCGCAGCCCATGCTTTCGTCGATGCTGGCACTGATCGAGGGTGGGGATACTGCGCTCGAGGCCGCGGCAGACGTCGTCGCACGCTATCGTGGCGATCACGGCTTCGACCCGGCCTATATCCGCTATCTGCCGCCCCTGCCCGTGCCCAATTCGATCCGCGACTTCGCCAATTTCGAGCTTCACTGCCTTCAGGCGCTGGAGGCGAGCATGCGGATGCGCGCGTCAAGCCAGCCCGACCCGGAGACCGCCTATGCCGGGTTCAAGGCGAGCGGCGCCTATGACCTGCCCGCGAGCTGGTACCAGCGGCCCTATTATTTCAAGGGCAACCGCATGACCTGCTCGGGCCATGAGTCGGAGATTCAGTGGCCGCGCTTCAGCGGCACGATGGACTATGAGCTGGAGTTCGCCGCGGTGATCGGCAAGCGCGGCGCGGACATCGCAGAAGCCGACGCCGATGCGCACATCTTCGGCTATATGATCTACAACGACTTCTCCGCACGCGACGAGCAGGTGCGCGACCAACAGTTCCGCATGGGGCCATCCAAGGGCAAGGATTTCGACACCGGCAACGCGATGGGGCCGTGGATCGTCACCCGCGACGAGTTGCCCGACGTGTCCAATCTCGCGATGGAATCGCGCATCAACGGCGAGGTCCAGGGGCGCAGCAATTCTTCGGGCATGCAGTTCAACTTTGCCAAGTGCATCGCGTTCGTGTCGCGGGATGAGACGCTCTACCCCGGCGACGTGTTCGGATCAGGCACGGCGGGCAATGGCTGCGGGTTCGAAACCGGCCGCTATCTCGAGCCGGACGATGTCATCGAGCTGGAGGTCGAGGCGATCGGCATCCTGCGCAACACGATCGGCCAACGCCGGTCATGAGCCTGTGCGACGCGATCCTGGGCAAGACGGAAG
>CAZBYE010000009.1:0-2299 GCA_964496045.1 uncultured Stakelama sp. | reverse complement strand
GCGCACACGGCCCGGCAACGCCCGGTCAGGGCACGGGGGGAGCCGATCCTGGGCAGGAGGGAAGCCGATTTCCGCGCGGCCGCCGCCCGGATCGCCCCGCACGCGATGGTCACGCCTTTGCTCGCGGCGCCGGCTCCGGCAGGCCGCGAGATCCGCATCAAATGCGAGAATCTCCAGCCTGGTGGCTCGTTCAAGATCCGCTGCGCCGCCAACATCGTCGAGCAACTCCCTGACGATGCGGCCGCTCATGGTCTGGTCACGGCAAGCGCGGGCAATTTCGCCCCGGCCGTAGCGATGGTCGGCGCCGCGCGCGGCTTCCGGCTGACCTGCCATGTTCCGGCCAATGCCGCCGCAGTGAAGCTCGCGGCGCTGGAACGGCTAGGCGTCGCCGTCATGCCGCACGCCTTTCCTGACTGGTGGCGGATCATGGAAACCCGCGACGCGGGCGATCCCGACGCACGCTTCCTCCACCCGGTGTGCGAGGAAGACGGCATCATCGGCAACGGCACGATGGCGCTGGAGCTGGTCGCGCAATGGCCGCAGGTCGATACGGTAATCGTGCCGTTCGGTGGCGGCGGGATGATCTCCGGCATCGCTGCCGCGATGCGCGCGATGCAGGCCGGGGTGAAAGTGCTGGCTTGTGAGATCGACGCCGCCGCGCCCCTCGCCGCCGCATTCGCAGCCGGCGGCCCGATCCCGTTCGAGCGCCGCGCGACCTTCGCCAACGGCCCCGGCAGGCAATCGGTGCTCGAAATCATGTGGCCGTTGCTGCGCGAACTGGTCGACGGCGTCGTCGTCGTGAGCGAGGACGAGGCGCTGGCGGCGTTCCGGACGCTAGCGCTCGATTGCCATCTGATCGTCGAGGCGCAGAGCGCGATCGCCTACGCCGCGGCGCGCTCGTCCAATCATAGCGGGCGCAACGTCGCCGCGATCCTGTCGGGCGGCAACATCGATCCTGCCGCCCTGCTCACCCACCTCTCAGCCTGACGCCGGCAAGCCAACTGCCGGGCTGCCTTCGGCCGGCTGGTCCTGCCGCCGCTGCGCGTCCGCGCGCTGAGCCTTCCATGCGCGCGGGTTCACAAACCAGATGCAGATCGCCGACACCGCCGGCAGGATCATGAACAGGACCAGCGCCGACTGATAGGACTGGCCCGCATCATACATCCGCCCCATCACCCAGGGACCGGTGGCCGAACCGAGATTGGCCATCGCCGTCAACAGGCCTGTCAGCAGCCCGAGATGCTGGGTGCCATAGGTATGGCGCGAGATCACCGGACCGTCGACCATCACGCTCGAATGGCCCATCGCGCGCACCACGATATAGCACACCAGCACGATCGGGTTGGTCAGCGCGAACGACAGGATCGCGCAGGTGGTGAGCAGGAAGTACAGCCCCGCCAGCCCGCGGTTGGAGCTGCGGTCGAGGATATTGCCCGCCAGCACGCGGCCAAAGATCGCGACCACGCTGATCGCGCTCACCGCCCACGCCCCTTCGTCCTTGCTGAGACCGGCATCGAGCAACATCAGCACCTGATGCTGGGTCAGCGCCTGATCGACGATGGTGACGAGGAAGAAGGCGATCGACATCAGCCAGAAGCTCGATCCGCGCATCATCTTGCCGAAATATTCGCGTACGCCGACGCTCTCGCTGGCGTCACTGGCGGTCGCCGCCTGCTCGGTGATCGGCACCCGCAGCATCCCGTAGATCAGCGCCGGGACCGCGACGAGCCAGATGCCCGCGGACAGCGAGGCCATGCCGTTGCGCCAGCCGAATGTCTGGATCAGCTCGGCGGTGACGATGGGCATCACCACACCGCCGATCGCCGTGCCCAGCAGCACCATACCCGTCGCGGTCCCCTGCGACGCGCGGAAGGTCCGGCCGACCAGCACGAAGCACGACACCATCGCGCCCGGCCCGGCGATGCCGAGCAGCACACCGACCGCATAGTAGCTCGTCAGCCCACCGACAAAGGCGAAGCCGAGCAGTGCGAAGCCACCGACGACGATCGAGGTCATCAACGCCTTCCACGCACCCGCAATATCGAGGAAGCGCCCGAACACCAGACAGGCGATCACGCCGGTCAGATACTTTGCGGTCGCCAGCAGCGTCGCCTGCTCGCGCGTCCAGCCGAATTCCTTGATCACCTCCGGATAGATGAACGGCAGCGCATAGGCCGGCGCCGAGAACCCGAAGAACAAAGCCGTGATCGCGATCGCCAGCACGCGCCAGTTGGCGCTGAACTCATCGCGGAATGCCTGGTTGAACTGAAACATCCCGTACCCTCTCCGTATCGCTTCA
>CAZBYE010000008.1:0-31289 GCA_964496045.1 uncultured Stakelama sp. | reverse complement strand
CCAGCCTCGGGGCGGTCCTGCAGGGGAATTTCCTGTTCCGCGGCACGATCCGCGAGACGATCGTGGCGGCCAAACCGCATGCGACGTTCGAGGAGATGGTCCGCGCCGCCCGGCTCGCCGGCGCCGAGGAATTCATCGAACGCCTGCCGGCCGGATACGAAACCTTTATCCAGGAGCGTGGCACCAACCTGTCGGGCGGCCAGCGCCAGCGGCTGGCGATCGCCCGCGCGCTCGTCACCAGCCCGCGCATCCTCATCCTCGACGAAGCGACCTCCGCGCTCGACGCCGAGAGCGAAGAGATCGTCCAGAAGAATCTGAAGGCGATCGCCGCGGGGCGCACCGTCATCATCATCGCGCACCGGCTGTCGGCGGTGCGGCAGTGCGACATGCTCATCACGCTGGAGGCCGGCCGGATCGTCGAGCGCGGCAGCCATGCCGAGCTGCTCGCCGCGAATGGCCGCTATGCCGATCTTCACCGGCGCCAGAGCGGAGTGCAGGCATGAGCGGCTGGCGGCATCATTGGGAGGTGCTGAAGCAGGCGTGGCGCGACGATCGCGAGCGCCGCAAGCGTTTCGTCCCTTCGGCCGACACCGAGTTTCTCCCTGCGGCGCTCGAGGTGATCGAGCAGCCGGTATCCCCGACGGCACGCGTCGTGACCTGGGCAGCGCTTGCCTTCCTGGCGATCGCGATCGCCTGGACCGTTTTCGGACGAGTCGATGTGGTGGCTTCGGCACCGGGCACGATCATCCCCGCAGGCAATGTGAAGCTGGTACAGTCTCCGGACGCCGGTGTGGTGCGCGCCATCCATGTCCGCAACGGCGATCAGGTCCGCAAGGGACAGGCACTGCTCGACCTCGACCCCACGCTCACCGGCGCCGATCTTGCCCAGGCCGAAAAGGCACTTGCCGCGACTGAGCTGGAAATCGCGCGCAATCGGGCAATCGCTGACGCGCTCTCAGGCAAGGCGCTGAGCTTCGTCGCGCCGGCCAGCACACCGCCGGATGTCGCCGAAACCCAGCGCCGGCTGATCGCCGCGCAGCTTGCCGAGATCGATGCAACCACGGCCAGCCTCAATGCCGCGCGCGTCACCGCGCTTTCGGATGCCAACGCGGCGCGTGCGCAGGTGGCGAAGCTGTCGGACACGGTCCCCCTTCTCGACCGGCAGATCGCCAGCATGAACCGTCTGGATGCAAAGGGCTATGCGCCCGGCGCGCGGCTGATCGAATTGCAGCGCCAGCGGCGTGCAGAGGCGGGCGAGCGCGATGTCGCGCTGACTCAGATCACCCGCGGCGAGGCCGAGGCGCGCAAGCTCGACGGCCAGCTCCGCGAAGCGCGTGAGCAGGCCCGTCGCACCGCGCTCACGGAACTCGCCAAGGCCGAAGCGGACGCGATCCTGCGGCGCGAGGAAGTGACGAAGGCCCGGCAGAAAAGCCGGTTTCAGCGTCTCGTGTCTTCGGTTGACGGAACCGTACAGCAGCGCGACGTGCACACGATCGGCGGCGTCGTCGAGCCCGCCAAGCCGCTGATGGTGATCGTTCCCGCCAGCGCGGGGCTCGAGGTCGAAGCGCGCGTCCTCAACAAGGACATCGGCTTTATCCGCGTCGGGCAGCCGGCTGCGGTGAAGCTGGAGGCCTTTTCGTTCACGCGTTACGGCGCGGTTTCAGGCCGCGTCCGTGCAATCAGCCGCGATGCCGTGCAGGACAAGGAACTGGGCCTCGTCTACATCGCGACGATCTCGCTCGACCGCTCCTATGTCGATGCCGATGGGCGGCGCTACCCGCTCTCACCCGGCCTTGCCGCAACGGTGGACGTCCGCACCGGCACGCGAAGCATCATCAGCTATCTGTTGAGCCCGTTGCAATCGACCGTCTCGCAGGCCGGGCGGGAGCGTTGAGGCGCGCCGGCAATCCTTGTTCTAACCCTGCCTGGCGATACCCGCCTCGACCCATCTTGTACGCGAAACCGGGGAATACAGGCTGATGCGGGATTGGGGATGTGCGCCGTGCTGTCGTTTTCGGATGAGGTGATGTGGGAACTCGGGGGCTTGAGGCTGAACCAACTGTAGCTTGCGATCGTTTCTTGATAGAAACAGTCTGATTTGGACTTATATTCTCTGTCGAGAATATTGCCTTTTATTTGCCTTGACGTTTATTGTCTGGGCGCGGCAGGGTGGCTGAGGCATCGTCGAAACTCGCATGAAGCGACTGGGGTGAGAGAGCTGACGTGAGAGGGGGCGGCGGTCGCAGCCGGAGTTTCTGTGGCGCCCCAGTGGTGCTCATCCTGCTGTCTGCCGCACCAGTGCTCGCTGGCTGTTCGACCGATTCCTACGTCGGCATTCCGCTCGCGCCAGGCGCTGTGGATTCCGAACTTCGGAGTCTCGCCATCCGCGCGCAGGCAGGCGACAAGCAGGCGCAGCTGGAACTGGGCATTCGCTATGAAGAGGGGAGGGGCGTGCGGACGGATCTCCGCCGCGCGAGGCGGCTATATGCAGTGGCTGCGCGGGATTCCGGAGGCCCTATTCTCGTCTACACGCCGCCTGTGGGACAGGCGCCGGGCGGATTGACGCGACTTGAGCAGGGGCCGAGGGTGGGCGGGCTTGAAGCGGCGAAGCGCCGGCTTTCGAAGCTCGACGCGCGGCCTCGGTAACCGGCCATGTTCCCGAGCCACGCCCCCTCCCGGAAGAATATGCTGCGCGCTGCCCTGTCGTTCGCTGTCTTGGGGGCGCTGGCAGCTTGCGGTGGCCAGCAGGCGCAGCCGACGCAACAGACGGCGGCGGCCAGTCCTGCGGCGCAGCCTGCGCGGTCCTTTTTGAAGTCGTTGGAATGCAAGTCCGGGGAGTGGAAAGCCACGCCATACGCAACCTTTCCCTTCTTCCTTCAGAAGGTGTTGTGGGGCAGTCGACAATTCTACTCTCCGGTCGGCGAGGATTACCAGGAACGGTTTGGCACCCCCTATGTCACCGACGTGCCTGTCGGCACCGCAAAGTCCTTCGAGGCCGCGGCGAAGCGGTATGTGGAAGCATCGGAGACTCTGTGGGGGAGCAAGGACTCCTCGTTTCGCGCGCCCGACTTGCATCGGCGAACTTTCCTCGAACTTCTGAAGCATTATCCTGCGGAACGGGACTATGCGCGACGACTCCAGTCGGCGGTTGAGCGGCGGACCGGACTGAAGCGCGATAGCGTGCTGGGGGATGCGGCGCATCCCAGCGGTCTGCTGTGGGCGTCGGCACAGCCTGAAATCATCCTTCTGACGGCCGCGCTGAACCTGGCCCTGATCCAGGGTGGTGACGCGCCGATCGACCAGGCCCTGGCCAGGATCCTTGATGGAAAATCCGACGCATCCGCGGTTTACCGGAATATTTCCGACCCTTCGGGGTGCTTGAGCTGTAGCGCAAATGAGAGTGTCCTGCGCGCCTGGCTGCCAGACAGCCTCAAGTCCGGGTCAGGCACCGACATCTGGAAAGTGCTGCTGTTTCGGCACATGAGGCAATCGATCAAATCGCCGAAAGACGTCGAGGCGTACGCTGCCAAGTATCGCGATTATACCTTCGAATACGACATTGGCAGGCTGTATCCCAGCGATGCAGATCGTAAAATGTATCTCCAGTTTGTATATCAATACTACGACGAGCCTGCGGTCCGGACGGTGATCGACCGGGGGGTCTGTAATGAATTCGCTGCTCCCTTGTTGTGGGATCGCGATTTGCTGAAAATCTCCAAAAAATACAGCGTTCACCTAGGCGCCAGATAAGGGATCATCATGCCGCAGGAGACTCCTAAGGTAAAAGTGACGCGTTTTAACGCGCATTTTGACAAGATTGTCCCTTATTTTGAGTGGCTTGATCCTGACCGGCTTTGGTACCCGACTAAGCCGACCAAAGCGAACGATTGGATCGTCCTTTCCACTAAACCCGGAAAAACCGCCGGACCTGGGAACCCGGCAAGCGGTACATTCATGAATGTACCCGCAGGAACGAACTGGGCAGGGGACTATATTGAGGTCTCTGGCCTGCCAGGCGCATATATTTTTGATTTTAGTGATCAGTCCCCTGTTTCCGCAGGAATTATTGTAGAAGTGCGGAAGGCAATCAATTTTGTATATGAGAATGCAGCCGATCTTGGCCTGTCTAATGTACTTAACGGGCAAGGTGATAACAGTGGCGACAGGATTGTATTTACACTGCGTACAAATAGAGGGTCAGGAGATGGTTACGGAACCGCGGCTGGCTATTACGTAGATGGGGATCGGCAAGATATTTTGGATCTAGATGAGATTGGAATATTTGTTGATTCGACTATGGCAAGCCAAAGTTATTTTGACCATGTCGAGACGATTATTCATGAGATATATCATAGGAATGGAAGTCACAACTATACTCAGGCTTTTGGCTGGTCGAAGCTGACTCTGGGCGACGGGACGCTCAATGTTGATGAGGTCGCGCGATTAGCCGAGCAATATACACCACAAATGGCTGCGAATGATGATCTCGTCTACAAGAATACTCGTGAAAAGATGGCGATCCTTATTGAAACAGGGAAAATTAAACCGCCAGCGGATCTAGAAAACAAGACTGGTGAGGATTTGACAAGGGCGCTGCGACTGCGCGATGAGGCGAGTCTTGCTGTGGTTGCGCGGAAAGTTGACGGTTTTCGACTCGGGTTGGCCTATTCATTGATCCAGAATAATCAGAACCGTCTTTCTGTATTTTCCTTGGCGGATCTGAAGAAGTTTAACAATATTATTGTAAGAATTAAGAGCGACGGACAAAATAGAACTGGAGATAGTTATGATGACTATGAGCTGATACCGGAGAAAGAGCTTTTGCTCTACACGGCGGAATTAACAAGAAGGACCATAACTGAGCTCAAGTCAAACCCAGGATATTCACCGTACGGCTCGATAGATCAGCTTCAGCAGCCATCGTCGACGATGGTGACTCAGGTTGAGCAGTCAGGGTTCCGCATCACCTTGTCAGGCTCCACCTTCGTCAGGGGAGTGCTCGGCGACCAGATCGAATCGCAGAAGTTTGCGATCGATTTCGATCTGATCGGTGGCGTGACGGCATTCCGCTTCAATGGCGTCGACGCATTCGCTGCGGCTGATCGTGAAACGCGCGGGGTTCTGCTTCAGGCGGTCGAGATCATCAAGGCCACTCGCGGCGATGTGCGTAGCCTCATCGGTGCCGACCCGTTCGAAGTGCCGATGTCGATTACCCCGTCCGGCGATCCGGATGGCCCCGGCTACGCGGTCTCGTTTACCGTCCGCACACAAAACGGGCGCGGCTACTCACGCTTTGACACCGACGAGTCGAAGCGGCTGACCGTTACGGTGAAGCAGAAGGACAAGAACGGCGTCCCCCAGACCGTTCGCGAAACGACGTTCGATGACGGGATCAAGATCGTCACCGAGGGCGGCGTGACATCGATTCGCGTCAAGGACTCTCCGGTCGGAGTCGATTTCGTCGATGCCGGTCAGATCCTCGGCAGCGTGCTGGGCAGCCATCTTGCCAAGGGCGACAAGCTGGCCGGCGTGTTGCTGTCCGCGACGCTGAAGACGATCGGAAGCAATCTCGGCGACGTCCTCAATGCGACGGTGTTCGGCCCCAAGGATGCGCTGGGCAAGAACCTTGAAAAGGCCTTTGACGGAATCGGTACCGAGTTCCTCGCCAATCTGAAATCGGCAGGAATCGGGGCGGTTTCGTCGTTCATCACCGCCGAACTCGTGCGGGCGATCGGCCTCGACGGATTCGCGGGCGAACTCGCCAACACCGCGGGCGGTGTGGTGATCAATCAGCTGATCACCAATATCGCGTCGGGTGCGGATGTCTTCGCCAATATCGGCAACCTGACCAACGCCCTCCCGACCGCGATCGGATCGTTCCTGGGCAACAAGCTCGCCAATGAGGTGATCTCCTTCGACACGATCGGCGGGCAGTTGGGCTCCGCCATCGGATCGTCGCTCGGCATAGCCGCTGCAGGATATTTGGGGCTGCTGGGCGGACCTGCAGGGGTCTTGATCGCGTTCGGCGTCGCCTTCCTCGGCAATATCATCGGCGGCTTGATTGGCTCGATATTCGGCGGCGTGCCGCGATCGGGCGCTGATACGACATGGGACGAGGCAAAGGACGAGTTTGTCGTCTCGAATATCTATTCGAGGAAGGGCGGCTCTCGCGATGCGGCCGCTTCGATGGCCTCGGCCGCCGCAAGCATCTTCAATAATGTCATTGGAGCGACCGGGGGCACTCTGCTTGATCCTGCTCTGGTACAATCCGGCAACTACGGAATGTACAAGAAGGATTTCGTCTATCGTTCGGCGCATAACAGCAGCGCTGAGGCGATCAGCTTCCGGCTGCCGATGAAGCAGAAGGATGCCATGGCCCGCGTCGTCGGCTATGGCGTCTATCAGGGGCTTGTCGATCCGGACTTCAAGATTGTTGGCGGTGACGTTTATACGAAACGTGCAATCTACAATACCTTCACGACAGGCACGATCAATCCCGCGTCTTTCGATACGAACATCCTGTTGGGTAATATCGCCTCCGCGAAGGCGTATACGAATTATCTTGCTAACGCCCAGGTCATCAACGCGCTGGTTGCGGCCGAACCGGACAGTGTGTTCGCGCTGCAGGTCGCGCTCACACTGTCCAGAGCGAACGAGCTTGGCATCACGAAACGGCACGCAAGCGATTGGTATGGCGGCTTCACCGCGATGCTCGACGAAGCGCAGGTCACTGCTGCCCAGGTCGTATTCGGCATACAGCGTGATGACAAAACCGGTCGGACGGGCCGCGTTATCGCCGTTGGCAACTATACGCTGTTCGATACGATCAGCCTCGCAGACCAGACCTATATAGTCGATTCCGGTGGCGACTGGACCGAGCTGCGGTCGAGCACACTTCACGATCCGACCGGCTATACCATCAACGGCCGTCTGATCTACGACATCGCGAGACCTTACGGCGACTTCATGGCCACGACGGAGATGCTCAGCATCGCTCCCGGCACGCGTAGCGTAGGGAGGAGCGTTTACGCCCTCACTGATCAGCTGACGGAGGCGGATGAGAGCTTTCAGATCGCGCTCAGCGATGGCGCCGGCGGCAAGATCGTCGGGCCGGCGGCTACCGTCACCATCGTCGCCACCGATGCGCTGCCCACCCTCATGGTGGGCCGTTCCTTCGCTTCGGAGGGGGACGGCTATGCAGTGTTCCGCGTCAGCCTGTCGCGACATATCAGCCCGTTTGAACCTGTCAGCGCAGCCATCTCGCTGAATCTGGCCCTCACGGCCGGGCAGGCAACCGCAGGGCTGGACTATGATCCCGGGTTGGAGATTTCCGCCGATGGCATCTCCGGATGGGCCAGCGGCAACAGCCTTACACTGCTTCCGGGGGTGTCAGAGTATTTCGTCCGCGTTCGTGTCATTGCCGACAATGGCGTGGATGCGGCGGGCAAGCCGACCAATGTCGAAGGGAATGAGAGCTTCACGCTGACCGCGACGGTGACAGCGGGCGCGTCGAGGCTGACGAATGGCACGACGCTGGTTTCCGGAAAGGGCGTGATCGTAGACGGTTCAGGCACGGAGCCTTTGGTTTGGGTCGACGATCTGACCATACACGAAGGCAACTCCGCATCTGCGTGGACCCACCGGAGCAGGGTTTCAGAGGGCAACTCGTCGTTCACCTTCGCTACCCGCGACCGGCTGCTTCTGGAGATCCCTGGCTCGGCGGTGGTCGAAGGCGGCGCGGGGACCGACTGGATTCACGCGACGAACTTCGGTGACACTCTGTTCGGCGGCGCGGAGGAAGACACGCTCTACGGTGGGCGTCTCGACGATTGGCTGCTCGGCGGCGACGGCGATGATATGCTCGACGCGGGACCGAAATATGAGGTGCTCGGCGGCGACGGCAACTATCTCGACGGCGGCGCGGGCAATGACGTGCTGTTGGGCCGCGAAGGCTCTGACTGGCTCGAGGGCGGCGCCGGTACCGACACGCTGACCGGCGGCGCGGGCGACGACATCCTCGCGGGCGGCGCGGGCGACGGCGATGACCTCAAGGGCGGTCTCGGCTCCGACCAGTATATCGTCCGCCGCGGCGACGGCGCCGACATTCTCGAGGAGGATGCGCAAGGCGCTCCCGCCGCGCAAGCAGGCGGCGGCGACCATGTCAGCCAGCGCATGGCGGGCATCCTTGCCGGCGCGATCGCAAAGAACTGGGCGGGAACGGCGGCCGGTGTCTCGGGCAAGGCGATTGCGGGTGGTGAGGACTCGATCGTCTTTGGTGCCGGCATCGACATCGGCGATATCGTGCTCGTCCGCTCGAGCGCCGACGCCGACGATCTGCTCGTCCGCGTGATGAAGACGGAAAATGGCGTTCAAGTGTTTTCCGGCACGCAGATCACCGTCAAGGACTGGTTCGCCAACAGCTTCAAGCGCGTGGAGTGGCTGAAGTTCATCGACGGCACCGAAGTCCGCATCGGTGACATCACCAGCTTCGTTATCGGTGGCGACGGCAACGATGTGCTGATCGGCACCGCAGGCAATGATTTTGTCTATGGCGGTGCGGGCGACGACCAAATTCTGCTGTTCGGCGGCGACGACATCGGCAATGGCGGCACCGGCAACGATATGATCGCCGGCCATGAAGGCAAGGATCTGCTGATCGGCGGACTTGGCGTCGACCAACTGATCGGCGGCAAGGACAAGGATGTCCTGTCGGGTGATGGGGGCGGCGACGATCTCTACGGCGGCGACGCGAACGACATCCTGTCGGGCGGTCGCGGCGACGGTGATGCCGTGGTCGGCGGCGCCGGAGACGATATCTTCAAATACTCGCGTGGCGACGGCCATGATCTCATGTTCGACGAGTTCGCCAATCACTGGCAGACCGTCTGGCAGGGCGGCCAATGGAACGAGACGGCGGGCTATCATCATAACCTGGCGACGGGAGAGGTGACCGGCCCGGGCGGAGTCTATCTGCGCAAGAACGTCGGGACCGCGACCAAGCCCGATCTGCAGTGGCTGGGCCGGTTCGACTATGATCCCGTAACCAACACGCTTCGCTTCTTCAATCCCCCCGCCGGCGCGGCGATCACGGCTGACAGCGGCGTCGATACGATCGAGCTTGCGCCGGGGATCAATATTCAGGACGTGGTGCTGTCGCGAGCGGCGAACGGCAAGGATCTGGTGCTGACGATCGGTCAGGAGAATGCCGAATTCGCGTCGGCCTCAGCGTTCGCGGACAGCATCACGCTCAAGGACTGGTACGCCTCACCCGGGCAGATCGAAAAGCTCGCCTTCTACCAGACCGGCATCCTCGACATTTCGGCGACCAATCTGATCGCGGGTACCGATCTTGCCGACGGTACCGATGCGGCGCCGCTCAGCGGCACGTCCGGCGCGGACTGGATCACCGGCGGCGCTGGCGATGACGTGATCGCGGCGGGCGATGGTGACGACATCATCGCCGGCAATAGCGGATCGGATCGGCTGAAGGGCGAGCTCGGCGACGACGTTCTCTATGGCGGCGCCGGCAATGACGTGCTCGACGGCGGTGCCGGCAAGGACGTTCTGATCGGCGGCGCTGGTCTCGATACCGCCTCATATGCGTCTTCGGGGGCGGCGGTGCGCGCGCATTTGTCGGCTGCCTTTGCCAATACCGGCGATGCGGCGGGCGACGAATATAATGGCATCGAGAACCTGCTCGGCGGCGGCGGGGGCGACGTGCTCGGCGGCGATGACGCCGACAACGAACTCACCGGCGGTCTGGGCAACGACACGTTGCTCGGCGGCGAGGGCGACGATACCTATATATGGAACGTCTCGGACGGGGCCGACATCATCGACGACGTTAGCTTCGTCGTTCAGGAGGCGGTCACCGCGGCCGGCCTGCTTGCTGATGGTTTCACCGCTACCTGGGAGTCGACTGGCGATCTCCAGCCGGGCTTCTTCGACCGCTATTATTGGCGCCTCAAGATCACCGCCCGCTCGGGTGAACTGGTCTATGACAGCGCGCTCTTCGCACCGATCGATGAGCCACCGACGCAGCCGGCGCCCGCAGCCTATATCCAGTCGGGCTGGCTTGGGGGCTTTGCACGCACGAATGGGCAGCAGGTTACCCGCGAGAAGTTCGACACCACGATCAATGCCGGTGACGATGTGCTCGAAATGGGGCCGGGGATCGGCCTCGCGGATCTCAGCTTCATCACCAGCGGCAACGATCTGATCATCCGGCACGGTGGGTCGGCGGCCAGCCAGATCACCATTCGCAACCATTTCACGACCAACAGCCGGATCGAGACGCTCCAGTTCCGGGATGGACTGGCTGTTTCGCTGGCCAGCATCCTGACCGCAAGCAGCGGGGCGTTGCTGACGGGAACGGCGAACGACGATCTGCTGATGGGTCAGGATGGCGCGTTGGCGGATCAGCTCGATGGTGGCGCTGGCGACGATGTACTGAGCGGCGGCGGCGGGAACGACACGCTGTCGGGCGGTTCCGGAGACGACGTGATCGAGGGCGGCGCGGGTGCCGACGTGATCGACGGCGGTGTCCATTCGGCTGCGACTGTAACCGGCTGGGGCGACACGGCGCGCTACGCGCGGTCCTCGGCGGCGGTGCGGATCGATCTGCGCAACACCACGACCGGGCAGTCTGGCGGTGACGCGGCCGGCGATATCCTGACCGGAATCGAGAATCTGACCGGGTCGGCCTTTGCCGATAACCTGACCGGCGATGACGGCGCCAATCGTATCGATGGTCTCGACGGCAACAACATCATCTACGGCATGGGCGGCGACGATGTTCTGATCGGTGGAGCGGGTGTCGACCAGCTCTATGGCGGTGCGGGCGACGACGCGATTGCCGGCGGAGCGGGTAATGATGGGGGGTACGGCGGCGCGGGCAACGACCGGATTGACGGCGGAGACGGCAACGACACGCTTGATGGCGGCGATGGCAACGACACGCTGACAGGCGGGGCGGGCGCTGACTATCTGTTCGGGTGGGGTGGTGACGATACTCTCGATGGCGGCGATGGCATCGACTTCGTCGACGGCGGCCTCGGCAAGGACATCCTCACCGGTGGCGCCGGAAACGACACGCTGACAGGCGGCGAGGGCGACGACACCTATGTATTCGAGGCTGGGTTCGGCCAGGATACGCTCGTCGATAGCGCGGGGCACAACAAGATCGTGTTCGCGGGGTCGGTGAATATCGATCGGATTTGGTTCGCCCGTTCTGGCGAGAATCTTCAGGTCGGTATCATCGGAACGTCAGACCTAATCACGCTTTCGAACTATTTCGGAGCGTCGTCGTCCTGGCCCAGCGTCATGCACTCGGTCTCGACTTCTACGCACACGCTCTTCCTGAAGCATGCCGGACCGTTGATCAGCGCCATGACCGCGACCCAGGCACCGGTGCCGGAGACCATGCCCGACGCGATCAAGACGCAACTGGCGGGTTACTGGCACGCCGGTGGCAAGGCCAAGCCGACCGCCAGTGCGATCACGCTCAATATCAACGAAGACAATCCGTCCGCATTGACCAGCGCGGGTGTCGTCGATCACGACGACAACATCGTCGGATATGAGCTTCAGACGCAGGCGGCGAACGGTACGGTGTCGCTCAACGCGGCCACCGGACAATTCGTCTATACGCCAAATACCCAGTTCAATGGTGCAGACACCTTCATCATCCTTGCCAAGGACGTGGATGGGCAGTCCGTCGCGGTCAACGTCAAGGTGACCGTTGCCGCGGTCAACGATGCGCCGGACAGTCTGACTGCCGGGGCCCCGCTCGCGGTCGATGAGTTTGCGGCTGATGGCACGCAGATCAGCATTTTCTCTGCGAACGATATCGACAATGCCTCGGGGACGCTGGTCTTCGATTTGCTCGACAATGCCGGGGGCCGTTTCCGCATCACCAGCGACGGGCGATTGCTGGTCAATCGGACGCCCCAGC
Source organism: uncultured Stakelama sp. (assembly GCA_964496045.1). Classification (GTDB taxonomy): domain Bacteria; phylum Pseudomonadota; class Alphaproteobacteria; order Sphingomonadales; family Sphingomonadaceae; genus Sphingomonas. The sequence goes on along the minus strand of CAZBYE010000008.1, from coordinate 19,336 downwards.
AGGTCGCCTCCGGGCAGGTGCTGGATTTCGAGGGCGCGCAGAGTCACATGATCCAGGTCCGGGTCATCGACCCGGCAGGCGGGGTGTTCGATCGCTCGTTCACGGTCGCGGTCACCGACAGCAACGAGGCGCCGACTGAAATCCTGGCTCCCGCACTCAGCATCGCCGAAACTGCCTCGGGCGGCACGACGATCGCGGTTCTGACTGGCCTCGACCCTGACGGTGCGGCCGATCCGCTCGTCTTCTCGCTCGATGACAATGCCGGGGGCCGCTTCGAGATCACACAGGCCGGCGAGTTGCGTCTCGCAGCGGGCGGCACACTTGATTACGAGGCGATGAACAGCCATGTCATCGTGGTGCGCGCGACCGATCGCGGCGGGCTCTCGGTCACTCAGACCCTCTCGGTCGCCGTCACCGGCGTCAATGAAGTGCCCACGGACATCTGGGCGGACACGCCGCTCGCGTTCGACGAGAATCTTGCCTTTGGCACCCCGCTCGCCTGGTTCGTTGGCGCGGATCCAGAGAGGAATATCAGCAGTTTTGTCCTGGTGGACGATGCGGGCGGTCGTTTCACGCTCGACGCCAATGGCCGACTCAAAGTTGGCTCGGCGGGACTGGACTATGAAGCGGGCACCAGCCACTCGATTCTGGTACGTGCGACCGATGCGGGCGGCCTCTTCCGCGAGGAACGGTTCACGGTCACGATCGGGAATGTGAACGAGGTGCCGACGGGCATCGTGGCGGACCGTCCGCTGGCGTTCAACGAAAACTTGGTCAAGGACAGCGCGCTTGCTGGGTTTAGCGGCACGGATCCGGAGGATAATCTTGTCAGCCTGTTGCTGGTGGAGGATGCGGGCGGACGATTCACGCTGGATGCCAATGGTCAGCTTAGAGTGGGTTCGGCAGGGCTCGACTATGAGGCGGGCGCCAACCATTCGATCCTGCTGCGTGCGACCGATTCCGGCGGCCTTTATCGCGAGGAACGGTTCACGGTCACGATTAGGAATGTGAACGAGGCGCCGACGGATATCTGGGCGAGTGAGCCGCTTTCGTTCGCCGAGAATTTGGCTTTCGGCAGTGCGCTCGCTTTGTTTGCCGGCTCCGATCCGGAAGGCAATATCACAAGCTATTCGTTGCTTGAGAACGCTGGTGGGCGTTTTGCTATGCAGCCCGACGGCCAGCTCACGGTGGGCGCGACGGGCCTCGACTATGAAACGGGTGCTAGCGTCTCGATCAAGGTGCGGGCGACCGATGCCGGCGGTCTCACGCGCGACGAAACGTTCACGATCACCATCATCAATGCCAACGAAGCGCCGACCGATATTTCCGCGCCAGTGCTCAACGTGGTCGAGAACGCCGCAAATGGTCTCGTGATCGCCGCGATTACCGCGACAGATCTCGATACATCGGCCGCGAACCTGGTCTTCTCATTGGATAATAGCGCCGAGGGGCGGTTCGCGATCACGGCGGACGGGCGGCTCAGCGTCGCTGCGGGGCACCTTCTCAATCATGAAAGTGCCGCAAGCCACACCATCTCCGTGCGGGTGACCGACAATGGCGGGCTCTTCCGCGTCGAGACTTTCACTGTCAATGTCGGGGACGTCAACGAAGCGCCGACGGGCCTCGAACTCGCGGGAAGTGGCGCGACGATCCTTGAACGCGATCGGATCGGCGATGCGCCCGCACCGGGCGCGATCTTCCTCGGGACGCTGGCGGGCACGGATCCCGACTTGCCGACGAGCGGCGATTTTACCGCGCTGGTCTATGAGGTCGTCGATCCGCGTTTCGAGATCCGCAGCGGCAATGAGCTGTGGCTCAAGCCTGGCGCCATGGCCGATCTCGACTTCGAGACCAGTCCGAATGTCTCGGTCGATGTGATCGTGAGGGACCGGGGTGGTGCGGGCGGCGCGCTGTCCTTCACCCGGACCTTCACTTTCGCGCTCTCCGATCAACTCGACACTCTGATCGGCACCGCCGGGGGCGACACGCTTACCGGACAGGATGCACGAGGCGGGCAGGGCGGGCGCGACATCCTCCGCGGCGAGGGCGGCGCGGACGTCTTGCTCGGCCTTAGCGGTAACGACGACCTCCAGGGCGGCGACGGTTATGACACGCTTGATGGCGGCGACGGTGACGACAATCTCTATGGCGAGCTTGGCAACGACGCCCTGTTCGGTGGCTCCGGCATCGATCATCTCGCTGGCGGCGCGGGCAATGATACGCTGAGCGGCGGCAGCGACGACGACATGCTCTTCGGTGCCGCCGGTCTCGATGTGCTCGACGGCGGCGACGGCGCCGATATGCTTTATGGTGGTGCCGACAACGACACGCTCTCGGGCGGTGCCGGTGCCGACCGGCTTGATGGCGGCAATGGCGAGGATACCCTGGTTGGCGGTGCGGGCGCAGACCGCTTCCTTGGCGGCGAGGGCGTGGACACGGTCAGCTATGCTGGCGCCGGCGCTGGTGTGACGGTGGACCTGACGGCGGGAACCGGCAGCGCGGGCGATGCGCTGGGCGACGTCTTCGAAGATACGCCCGAAATCCTCATCGGTTCGGCGTTTGGCGACCAGCTTACCGGAACCAGCCAGCGCGACCGGATCTACGGCGGCGAGGGCAATGACACGATCATCGGCGGCGAAGGCGACGACGATCTCTTCGGCGGCGATGGGGACGATCGCCTCTTTGCCCAGGGCGGCGGCGACAAGCTCGACGGCGGCCTCGGCCATGACGAACTTCACGGCGGGCTGGGTAGCGATACCTACCTGATGACCGAAAGCTCCGGCGCCGACGACATCTATGAATTCGACCCGAACGGCACGGATATCGATGTCATCGGCTATCAGGACATCGGGCGCGATCGGCTGTGGTTCGAGCAGTCTGGCGGCGATCTCGTCATCACCGTCATCGGCACGGGCACGGTGACGACGGTGAAGGGTTATTTCACGGAGGCTTCACCCGGCGACCTTGCCAATTACAAGATCGATTTCATCATCTCCGACCAGCATGTGACGGACTGGATCAATGTCGGCGGCCTGGTCGCGCTCATGGCCAGCTACGCCAAGCCTGCGGACATGGCGGCCTATAACGCACTCCACCAGAATGCTGCGTTCGAGAACCAATGGAAGAATTATTGGGACGACAATGGCGCGCCTGTCCTGAGCGATCTCGCGCCAGACCCGATCGATGAGGACGCCTACAACGCGACGCCGCTGAACCTGACCATCCGCATAACCGACGACGTGACTCCGGTCACCGGCCTCACCGTCGCGGTCTATGCGGTCAACCCCGCGAACCCGAATGCGTCCGACAACAGCCTGATCCAGAGCGTCACGATCGGCGGCCCGGATGGCAATGGCGATCGCATCCTCGGCATCCGGACCAACCCGAATGCGAGCGGTGCCGGCCTCATCAAGATCGTGGCGACCGATCCTGGCGGGCTGTCGTCGATCAAGTTCGTCTCGATCACCGTGACTCCGCGCGCTGACGCGCCGGAGATCACCAGTGCGCAGGCGGCGACCCCGCTCTCTCCACTTACCAAACCGACGCTTGATACCGGCGCATGGACGCTCAATGTCGCCGCAGCGTTGAAGGATCAGGACGGTTCCGAAACGCTCGAAGTGCAGATCTCCGGGCTTCCGGCGGGGTTGAGCTTCGATCGCGGTAGCAACCTTGGCGGCGGCGTTTGGAGCTTCACGCCCGTTCAGTTGCCGGGGTTGAGACTGGTTGGGCCGGCATCCTGGTCGCAGGACCTTGCCCTGACGGTGACCGCGATCGCCCGTGAAACTGCGACGGGGCAGACGGCGTCGACCTCCGCGGCGCTCAACATCGTACTCAATGCGCGCCCGACTGATCTCGTTCCCGACCGCACAGTGGAAGTGAACGAGAATTCCGCGGTCGGAACGCTGGTCGCGATTTTCGCGACCAGCGACGCGGATGCGGGGGATACACGCACCTACAATTTGCTCAACAATGTCGGCGGACGGTTCCAGATCGACGGCGCCACCGGTGCCGTTACCGTCGCCAACAACGGCCTTCTTGATTATGAGGCGTCTGGCGGCACATCGCACACGATCCGGATCGAGGTCCGCGATTCCGGCGGGCTCACCTATGTCGAGGATGTTGCCGTAGCGGTTCGCAACGTCAACGAGGCGCCTACCGACATCTGGGCGGATCGCGAGCTGACATTCGATGAGAACACCGCCGTGGGCGCCGGGCTTGCGTGGTTCGGTGGCGCCGATCCGGATAACAACATCACGAGCTATTCGCTGCTCGATAGTGCAAGCGATCGCTTTGCACTCAGGTCGGACGGCTTGCTCATGGTGGGCACGGCCGGCCTCAACCATGAGGCTGGCGCGAGCCAGCAAATCCGGGTCCGCGCGACCGATGCCGGCGGTCTCGTGCGCGACGAATGGTTCACGGTGACGATCGCCAATGTGAACGAGGCGCCGACCGACATCTCGGTGAACCACTCGCTGACGTTCGATGAGAACATCGCCGAAGGCACCGGACTCGCCTGGTTCACCGGCACGGATCCGGAAGGCAGCGTCAGCAGCTATTCGCTGCTCGACAACGCGGGCGGTCGCTTCTCGATGGCGCCGAGCGGTCTGCTGATGGTTGGCTCTGCCGGACTCGATTACGAGGCGGGCGCAACGTTCTCGATCCGGGTGCGCGTGACCGATGTGGGCGGATGGACCTATGACGAATCATTTACCGTCAATCTGGGCAATCTGAACGAAGCCCCGTCCGATATCTGGGCGAACCAGGCTTTGACGTTCGATGAGAATCTTGCGGTCGGCACGGTACTCGCCTCATTCGGTGGTGCCGATCCGGAAGCCAATATCACCAGCTATTCGCTGCTCAGCAACGCGGGCGGGCGTTTCGCGATCACCTCCGGCGGCGTGCTGACGGTGGGGTCGGCCGGGCTTGATTACGAGATGACGGGCGCGAGCCAGCAAATTCTGGTGCGTGCCACCGATGCGCTCGGGCTTACCCGCGACGAGTGGTTCACAGTGACGATCGGCAATGTGAACGAGGCGCCGACGGACATCTGGGAGAGTATCCCGCTCTCGTTCAACGAGAATCTTGCGATCGGCACAGTGCTTGCGTCCTTCGGCGGTTCCGATCCGGAAGGCAGTATCAGCAGCTATTCGCTGCTCAGCAGTGCGGGGGGGCGTTTCGCGATCACCTCAGGCGGTGTGCTGACGGTGGGCACGGCCGGCCTCGACTACGAAGCGGGAGCGAGCCAGCAAATTCTGGTGCGCGCCACCGATGCGGGCGGTCTTGTCCGCGACGAATGGTTCACGGTGACAATCGGCAATGTCAACGAAGCGCCGACCGATATCTGGGAGAGTATCCCGCTCTCGTTCAACGAGAATCTGGCGGTGGGCACCGAGCTTGCCTGGTTCCGGGGCTCTGACCACGAGGGCAGTATCGCGACCTATTCGCTGCTCAACAATGCGGGTGGGCGCTTCGCGCTTGATGCCAATGGACGTCTCAAGGTGGGTTCGGCAGGGCTCGACTACGAAGCGGGAGCGAGCCAGCAAATTCTGGTGCGCGCCACCGATGCGCTCGGGCTTACCCGCGACGAATGGTTCACGGTGACGATCGGTAACGTCAACGAAGCGCCGACCGATATCTGGGAAGACCAGCCGCTCTCGTTCAACGAGAATCTCGTGGTTGGTACGGGACTCGCCTCGTTTGGCGGCTCCGATCCGGAGGGCAATATCAACAGCTACTCGCTGCTCAGCAACGCGGGCGGGCGTTTCTCGATTTCGTCCGGCGGTTTGCTGATGGTGGGTTCGGCGGGGCTCGATTACGAGGCGGGGGCTAGCCAGCAAATTCTGGTGCGTGCCACCGATGCAGGCGGTCTTGTCCGTGACGAATGGTTCACGGTGACGATCGGCAATGTGAACGAGGCACCGACCGATATCTGGGAAAGCAAACCGCTCTCGTTCGATGAGGACCTGGCTGCGGGTACCGAGCTTGCCTGGTTCCGGGGCTCCGACCATGAGGGCAATATCGCGAGCTATTCGCTGCTCAACGATGCGGGCGGGCGTTTCGTGCTCGATGCCAACGGCCGACTCACAGTGGGTTCGACGGGTCTCAATTACGAAACCAACGACAGCCATATGATTCAGGTGCGTGTCACCGATGCGGACGGCCTTGTCCGCGATGAATCGTTCACCGTGACGATCGTCAATGTCAATGAAGCGCATACGATCGCGAACAAGGCCGGCTCGATTCAGGAAGGGAACGCTCTGGTATTCACGCCGGTCGTCAAAATGGCGACGACGCTGGTCGATCCCGAGAATGGGGAGGGCTGGCAATGGAGCTTCGCGGGTGGAGCCGTGACCTCGGGAATCTGGAAGATCGAGGCGACTACAGGCGAGATCAGCCTCCTTCCGGGATCGGTCGACTATGAGGAACTGATCTCGGTTTACGAATGGCAAGAATATTGGGTTCCGGACGATCCCAATGATCCTTACAATGGAAGCGGGACCTACCAATGGCAACGTGTCTATCTGGGGCGTGATCCTTCGCGAGCCATATTCAACTTGAATGTTGAGGTGAAGGACTCGACCGGCACACATACCGCGGCCGCTGTCGCGACGGTTGAAGTGATCGACAAGAATGAGGGACCGGCATTCGCCGGCAAACCCAGGTTCATTGTGCGCGACGATCAGTCGAACGGCTGGCTCGGCCAGCTTCAGGGCTTTGATCCGGAGACAGGAGCACTCGCATCTGGCTACAGCATCACGCTTGTCAGCGCCGTAGAGCAGTATCTCAGCCCTGGGGGCAGTTCGGACATCGACAACCACGGCAATCCCACGATCACTGTGAATGCGGGCACCGGACAGCTGTATTTCAACACGCCGGGCGACGGCGAATGGGAAGGCGGTATCCGCTACCATCCTGTCTATGGCGGGCGCTGGAGCTACCAGCTCCTCTATAATATGGAGGTCACGATGACCGATGTGTGGGGTAATCCCCACACCCAGGCATTCGAGATCATCTTCCTCAAGCACGGAAATTCCAACGTCCTGCCGATCATCCTCGACCTCGATGGCGATGGTATCGAGATGGTGGATGCCGACACATCGAACGTGCGCTTTGACATGAACGAGGACGGTGTCGCCGATCGGACCGGCTGGGTGGGTGCGGACGATGGCCTGCTGGTCCTCGATCGCAATGGCAACGGCATCATCGACGATGCCGGCGAATTGACCTTTGCCAAGGACGATAACCGGGCAGTGACTGACCTCGAAGGCCTGCGCGCCTGGGATTCGAACCGCAACGGCTTCCTTGAGGCGGGCGACACGGACTTCAACCGTTTCCGGATCTGGCGCGATGTGAACCAGAACGGCATCAGCGAGGCGAGCGAGCTCCATTCCCTCTCGTCGCTGGGAATCCGGAGTCTCAACCTCACGCTGAACCTGACCAACAACGAGCTCGTCCCCGACCGCAATGTCCTGTTCGCAACGTCTGAGTTCCAGTGGACCGACGGCACGACCGGGATCATCGGCGACGTGAGTTTCTCCTTCGATCCGGAAGAGCCCGGCGAGGAAGCGTCGCCGGACGGCACGGAGATTGCGCCGCCGATCGTCCTCGATCTCGACGGGGACAATGCGGGCCTCATTTCGCTGACCGACAGCAAGACGCGGTTCGACATGAATGGCGACGGTCTGGCGGACAAGACCGGCTGGATCGAAGCGGGGGATGCGCTGCTCGCGCTCGACCGCAACGGCAATGGCAGGATCGACGGGATCGACGAAATCTCGTTCGTCAAGGACAAGGCCGGCGCCAAGACCGATCTGGAGGGCCTGGCGGCGTTCGACAGCAACGGCGACGGCAAGCTGACTGGCGCCGATACCCGGTTCGTCGAGTTCCGCGCCTGGCGCGACTCCAACTCCAATGGCCTGACTGACGCCGGCGAGCTGCTGAGCCTCGCCGAGGCCGGCGTGGTGTCGATCTCGCTGACGGGCACTGCGACCGGCGAAACGGAGGCGGCAGGCCGCAATATTGTCTACAACAAGGGCAGCTTCACGCGTACGAGCGGCGCGACCGGCACGCTGCTCGACGTCGGCTTGGCGTTCAAGGCGATGTCCAAGCTTCCCGAGATCGAGTTCCAGGAGAGCCATTGGCGGGGTGAGGCGCGCATCTATTCCGTCACCGGCGGGACCACAGCGGCTCGCGTCACGCCGCGCCATGCCAAGGGAATCGTGAACCCGGATGCCGGCCAGATCGCACCGGCGGCGCTCATGGCATTCGACAACCGCACCGTGGGGCTGTTGTCGATGATCCTGGTGGATCTCGATGGCGACGGGCTGGAGGCACGGCGCGCGAACCGCTCGCGTGCCGCGTTCGACATGAACGGCGATGGCGTCGCCGACAATACCGGATGGGTGTCGGGGGGGGACGGGATGCTCGTCATCGATCGCGACGGCAGCGGCTCGATCACGCATGTGTCCGAACTGTCGTTCCTGGCCGAGAAGGACGGGGCGACCAGCGCATGGGATGGGCTGTCGGTGCTCGACAGTTCGCGAGACGGCAAGATCGACGCCAAGGACACCCGATTCGGCGAACTCAAGGTCTGGGCTGACCGCAATGGCGATGGCGTATCCCAAGCAGACGAGATCCGGTCGCTCACGGAACTCGGCATTACCGAGATCAGTCTGCGCGCGACCTCGAGCGGAGAGAAGGGCGGGATGGGCGACAATCTGCCGCTTTCGACCGCGACGTTCAAATGGGCGAACGGGGTCACGGCCACCATCGGCAATGTCGCCATGGCCTTCGACCCGAGTACGGCACGCGCCGGAACCGGCGAAGTCCAGGCACCGGTTCCGGAACTGGCGCCGGATGGGGCTGCGGCAGCGCTTGCCGCGTCCCGCCTTGTTCAGGCAATGAACGGTTTCGGGGCCGGGATGAGCGACGGCAGTCTGTCGTCGCGCTGGGCCGAGCGCCAGTCCGGCATGGATCTGTTGGCGGCGAATGTTGCGTAAGGAAGCGTGATGAATAAGCGGAACCCGGGCGGTACGACGAATGATGCTGCGCGTTCACAGGCACCCACGGTCAGCCACCTCCTGGGTGAGATGACCTGGCTGCTGACGCAGTCGCCAATGCATCGCGCGCTGGCGATTGGTGATCTCGAATGGCTGGTGATGCCGGCGCTGATCCATCAGCAATTCTATGTCTTTCGGGACGGGGATCGTCCGGTGGGATTGGCGCTGTGGGCGAAGTGCACGTCCGTAGCCGCAAAGAAACTCGATGGCGGAATGATCGAGCCCGAAAACCGCCTGACGCTCGAGGAATGGAATGGCGGCGACCAGATCTGGCTGGTCGACCTGATCGCTCCCTTCGCAACCACGGACAACCGTCAGCGCGAAATCATGATCGCCGATCTCATCTCAAAGCCGCTGGCAGACAAGGAGTTCAGATTCCATCAGACCGATCCCGCAACGGGAAAACGGACGGTACAGGTTATCGGCGCCGATGCGGGTCAGAAGCTCAAGGAAGCGTTGGTGGCAGCGGCCCAGGCTTCCTGAGCGATCCTGCAGCGCGGGCAGCGGGGTACCCAACCATCACGCGCGTCAGCCTCCCGGCAAGCGTACCCAAAAGCCGTCATAGCCCAGGCTCATGACCGTCGCCGAAATCGAAGGGCGCGGTCCAGCCAGATCTTCCTGTATAACCATCGGGCCGTCATTCGGCTTGCGCCTCGGCGGGCCTGCGCGCGCTGGCCGGGGAGACCTCAGCCGCTGGAGCGGAGGCAATCCCATATTCGTCCCGCGCGACCTTGAGATCCGCGAGGAAGGCGGGATCCGCATTCAGCCGGGTCAGAACCGCCGCCGCGATCGAGCGTGCCGCGTCGGTATCGGTCGGGAAGTGGTAGCCGCAGATCACCCGGCTCAGCGCATAGTCCCGGCCCCGCTCGAGGATCTCCGGCGCGCGCGCCGGCGCGACCTGCGCCAGCAGCAAGGCGGTGGCCCAGCCATAGACGGTGTGCCCTGACGGGTAGGAAGATCCGCTGCGCGGCTCACGATCGGGAGCCGGAATGGGGCTGCTGCCGCAGCGGCGGACCAGCTGGTAGCGTTGATAGGGACGCGGGCGCTGGAAGCTTTCCTTGCCGTTCCACACCGGGTCCGCGGCATCGCGCATCGCGCGATTGAGCAACTGAATGAGGCGCGGGCTATGCGCACGGTCGATCGGCTTGCCGAACGCCGCGGCAAACCGCGGATAGACGCTCTTGCTGTCCAAATCGGCGGTCTCCCAGCGGTCGGCGGGGACATCGGCCTGGAACCGCCGCGAGATCGCCATGTCGATCTGATCGAGCATCGACTCCGGGGCGGGCGGCGGGCCGACGAGCAGGCGATAATCCACGCTGCCCTGGGGCAGGTAGCCCGTCGGCTTCGCCTCGCCCTCGGGACGCTTGGTGCCTTCGAGCGATTGCGCGCCGGCCGGCACCAGACAGGCAAGCGAGAGTACGGCAAGGCCGATCGCAGAACGGGCGGTGATCATCGTTTGTCGCTCCGGAAATGAATGCCGCGCCCCGTCGCTGGCCAACGCGGCGCGGCGCAGGGGTCAGAACTTCGCTTCGAACCCGACATAGAAATAGCGGCCGATCACGTCGTACTCGCCCGCGACATTCTGCGAACCGCCCGACGCGGTTCCCGACGGCAGGAAGGGGCTCGTGCTGTTGAACGCGTTGTTCACGCCGGCATAGAGGCGGAAGTCCTTGTTCGCGACGGGGACGTCGACGCTTGCGTAGAAATCGTGACGCACGCGATCGTCGATGTGCAGGAAGGGGGGATTGGCGCCCGCCGCCTCGGCCGCGGCGCGGCGCACATTGCTGTCGACCGCGTCACCCGTATAACGCAGCTTCCAGCGCAACCGCAGGCCGCCGTCGCGATAGCCGAGCTGGGCCTGGCCGCTATTGACCCACGCACCGATCTCACCCTTGTAATCGGTGCGCCGGACACCGTCCACGCCATCGAATACAGTGTAATAGTCGAACAGCCGCGAATAGAGGAAGCGGATGTCGAACTTGCCCTTCGACGACAGCCATTGCGGCGCGTCGAACCGGTAGTCGATCGCGACATCGGCCCCCGAGCGAACGGTCTGGCTGAGGTTGAGGTCGCGGTTGACGATCCGGGTGATCTGGCCTTCCGAGTCGCGCGTGATCTCGTTGCAGAAGAAATTGTCGGTGAGCCCGCCCGGGTTGCCCAGGCATTCGCGCAGCAGATCGATCGCTTCGAGCGAGGAGATCACGTCGCGGATCTTGATCCGGAAATAGTCGACCGTCATTGACAGGCCGGGAATGAAGCGCGGCGTCAGCACGGCACCGAACGACACCGTATCGGCCGTTTCCTCCTTGAGGTTGGGATTGCCCGCCGCCGGGCCTTCGATACTGGTCGTATCCTGAAGGAACACGCCATTGGCCGCGATCTCGGCGGCAACGCCCGCAATCGACCGGCAGTTGGTTGCGATCGTTCCCGTCGTCGTTGCGGTCACGCCGCTGCACAGATCGACGACCGAATCCGAATCGTCGCGTGCCGGCGAATAGAGGTTGGTCACGGTCGGCGCGCGCTGGGCCCGCGAATATTGGCCACGGAAGCGGATGTCGCGGACGGGCGCCCATTCGCCGCCGAAGCGATAGCTCAGGACCGAACCCACATTCTTGATGTTATAGTCGCCATAACGCACCGCCGCGTCGAAGGAGAGGCTGTGCGCGAAGGGCTGGTCGCGGAACAGCGGGACCTTGAGTTCGGTGAACGCTTCCTTCGCTTTGATATCGCCTTCATATTCGGCGATGAACGATGCCGATCCAAAACCGCGCCGTGTGGTGTCGTCGGTCACTGATCGCTGCCAGTCGCGGCGATATTCGCCGCCCAGCGCGATCGAAACCGGACCCGCGGGCAGCTCGAACAGCGGTCCGCTCAGATATCCCTGCACAACGTCCTGCTGCATCACGCCGTCAAGCTTCAGGTCGGCGCGGATATAGTTTGCGGCTGCGGACGTGATCGAGTTCGGCCCGAACAGATTGACCGGAACGCACCCCGCCGCGCGCGCGGTCGCATCGACGCAGCGCACCCGCGACAGGTCGCCCGGCGCCGCTGGATCGAACTCGGCGTTGATCGCATATTTCAGATTCTGAAGGTTCAGCAGGTTAACGCGGTTCTGCTCCTGGTGGAAACGGCCATAGCCATAGCTGACCTCCCAGTTCCAGCTCTCGCCGATCTTGCCGCGCAGACCGGTCCAGGCGCGCCAGGTCTCGCGGTCGTTGAGGATGCGGTAGTGGCCAAGCTCGTTGAAGCGGCGCGACCACTGGATACCCGAGGAGGAAGCCGCGGCGCGAATGGCGGTGGGGACATAGGGGTTGTTGCGAGCGATCCTGCCGACCGCAACGGGAGCCAGAGGATCGCCGAATTCCTCGTCGAATGCGCCGGTTTCGGCGCCGCCGCGTTCGGCCGAGGTTTCCACCTTCGAATATTGCACATGCCCAAAGAATTCGATGTCGCTTCCCAGGTCGACGGTGATCTTTCCGGCGGCGAGATAGGAGGTGCGCGGCGCGCTGATCTGCAGGTCCGGGCGGGTTTCCCAGCCATAGACCGCGGTATTGGTGCTGCGAAACAGATTGCCGTTCGCATCATAGACGAAATAGCCGCCACCGGCGGTCGAGCTCGAAAGGAAGCGGCCGCCGGGCGTGCTACTGCTCTTCGAAGGGCGGGTGACGCCGAGCTCGCCCTGGTTGAGCGGGTTGGAATCCGCGCTCAGGCTGTAGGCGACCGATTCGAGCGCGCGGGCCCGCTGATAGCCCATCACCCCTTCCTCTTTCTCGTAGCTCGCGCCGAACACGAGCGAGACCCGATCGTCGAACAGTTTCTGGCCGGCGAGCAGGTCGAGGTTGATCCTCTGGCTGTCGCCTTCGCTCGAAATGCCGGAGCGGCCGCCGATGCGGACGCCGTCATATTTGCGGCGGGTGATGATGTTGACGACGCCGGCGATCGCGTCGGAGCCGTAGACGGCGGACGCGCCGCCGGTGATGACCTCGACACGCTCGACGAACATCGCCGGGATCGAGCTCAGACTGACCGCGCTCGACGTGATCCGGTTCGAAACCGTGCGCCGTCCGTCGATCAGCGTCAGCGTACGATCGGCGCCCAGGCCACGCAGGCTGACCGAAGAGGTGCCGGCGGCATTGATCTGGGAATTCGAGTTGGCGAGGTTGAGGCTCGGGGTGACGGCGGGATAATCGGCCAGGACTTCGGACAGTTCGGTCGCACCCGATGACTGGATATCCTCGTCGTTGATCTGGACGATCGGCACGGCGGAATCCGTGACCACCTGCCGCGCGATGCGGCTCCCGGTAACGACGACATCGCCGGCATCATCCTGATCCTGCTCGTCCGGTGCGACCGCGCGGTTCACGCTGGACACGGTTTCGACCTGCGGCGCGGCGCGAATGACGAGCACGCCCGATCGCCCCCAGCTCGCTTCGAGGCCCGATCCTGCGAGGAGCCGCGTCACGCCGTCGCGGATCGTGAAGGTGCCGTTGAGGGCCGGCGCGCGTTTGCCCTTCAGCGTGCCGCTGTCGAAGCTGATCTGTTGCCCCGATGCGCGGGCCAGTGCGCGCAGGCTCGCCTTCATGTCCTGCGCCGGAATCGAAAAGCGGTAGGTGCGTTCCTGCGCGATCGCGGGCACGGCGATGACCGATGCGACAAGCGCCGTGGCGGCGATCGAGCCATGAAGCGCGGATCTGGAAAAGTGCATGATATCCCCCCTGCTACGCCGCCTCTTGCAGGCGGTCACCGGGTAAAGACGCGCGACGCGCAGCGGGGGACACCTGACTTCGGACTCTGCCTCATTTCCGCTCGAGGACGATCTCGCTATTGGCGCGCCTTTGACGGACGGGATGCAGCGCAACGACCCCTTCGACAAAGGCATCGACATCACCCGCCTTGTAGACGCCATCGACAGCGATACCGCCGACTGCCGGATCGGCCAGCACGATGCGCTTGGTGGAGTAGCGGTTCATGCGTTCGACGGCGCGGGCCAGCGGTTCCTGATCGAAATTGATCAGTCCCTGTTCCCAGCTCAACGATTGCGACAGGTCCGGTCGCGTGACCTGCCCGGGCCTCGCCGAGCCGGCGGCGCCGATGAATTCGCTGCCTGGCGTCATGAGCAGGCGCTGGGACGACGCGGCCGGTCCAGGCGCGCTGTCGCTCCGGTCGCGCACCTCGACCTGGCCTTCGTAGAGGATGACGCGCACTTCGCCGTCGATCATCTCGACACTGAACGAGGTACCGACGGCAGCGATCAGCTTGTCGCCCGCAGCAACCGTGAAGGGTCGCAGCGGATCCTTGGCGACATCGAATTTGGCGCGCCCTTCGACCAGTTCGACCTGGCGTGCCTCGTCCTTCATGCGAACGGTCATCGCGGTCACGGCGTCGATCGAAACGCGCGACCCGTCGTCGAGCATCGCCACCTGCCGTTCGCCGATGCCGGTCTCATATCTGCTGGGCTGGTTGAGATACCAGAAGCTGCCCGTTCCAAGGAGCAGAAGCAGCGCCGCGGCGTAGCCGAGCGGCCACCAGATCCGCCGCGATGCGATTACCCAGCGACGCCGGTTCTTGTTCCGAAATTCGGTCAGGGCCTCGGTCCGCAGCGAGATGATCCGCGGCCGGTCCCCGATCGCGCCGGATGCCTGCCACACGGCGATCGCTTCCTGCAGCACGTCGGCGTGGCCGGGTTGCGCGAGCCATGCCTCGAACTGCGCCCATTCGTCTTCGTCCAGGCTGCCCTCGGACAGCTGGATGCACCAGAGTGCGGCCTCCTCCATGATCTCGTTCGCGGCGAGCGCTGCGGGTGTGGTGTCGGTCATGGCGCGCTCCTCATTTCCTTCATCAGGCTCGCCATCGCGCGCGCGACATGTTTCTTTACGGCGCTCACCGAAATGCCGAAGGTTTCGGCGATCGTTTCCTGTCCCAGATTCTCCAGCCGATAGAGAATGAAGATCGTCCGCGTGCGGTCGGGCAGGGAGGCGAGGACGTTCTCGAGCGCCGTGAGTTCCCCGCGTCCGGCCGTGATCCGGAACGGGTCGAGCGGATCGATTGCCAGCTCTTCGCTCCGGCTGACCAGATCGCGATAGTGCGTCCTGACCTTCAGGCGGCGGGCGCGGTCGGCGAGCAGGTTGGACGCCATCTGGAAGATATACGCCTCGGGCGAAGCCAGGTCGTCGTTGCGGTGCTTGAGCAGCTTCGCGATCAGCTCGTGGGTCAGATCCTCGGCCTCGGCATGGTCACGCACCCGCCGCAGGAAATAGGCGAGCAACGCCGGACGCCATCGGCGACCGAAATCAAGCTGATCCCTAGCGGGCTGCATGGCGCTGCATCATCGACTGCAAAATCACGAGCATAACCCATAGACGCATCTGCGAACGACAGGGACATCTGGTTTTCGCGATTTGGGAGACCGTCGGCCGCGCCGATGCTATTCCCGACGCTGCCCGGCCGACGATCTGCCCGGCGACGCCCCGCCTAACCCGTTGGTCTGCAATGCGCCCTCGTTTCAGTCGTTCAGCCCGCCCATCGGCAACCCCAAAAGCAGCCATTCCTTAGAACTCGGATCCGACAGCGGCTATTGGATGGGAAGTTTTCAGGCAGCTCAGGCGCCAGCGGTACTGGATGACGGCGTTTCTTCTCGCGGTTCGAACCTTCGAGTCACCGATATCCGACCGCTCCTTGATGGACGGAACCGCGCTGATGAAGATGCCTGGGACATCCCTATGCTTCGCTGACGCAATTGTCATATTGACGTCAGCGTAACGACCGGCGTGCGTATCTAGCGTTGCGGCATGACCAGGACAGCAACGCTGCTGCGCTTCGTGCGAGCCCGCCGCAAACCCGCCCTTCTGATTGGAGGCGCGGGCATGCTCACCCTGACGGCCCTCGCCTATTCGGGCACCGGGCAGACCCAGCAGCAGCCGGCGGCGCAGCCGCCGGTGCCGGTGCGTACCGTCGCCGCCGAACGGCGCGACGTTCGGCACGAAATCGAAGCCGTCGGCACCGTCGAATCGCTCCAGGAGGTCGTGATCCGCTCGCAGGTCGATGGTGTGCTGATACGGCTGCACTTCGCCGAGGGCGACCTGGTCCGGCGCGGGCAGCTCCTCGCCACGATCGACGATCGCCCGCAGCGCGCCGCGCTCGAGGCCGCGCAGGCGCAGCTCGCGCGCGACGCTGCACAGCTGCGCGCCGCCGAGCTCGATCTGGCGCGCTACCAGAGCCTCGTCGCGCGCAACGCCATCTCGCAGCAGATGGTCGATCAGCAGCGCGCCCAGACCGATCAACTGCGTGCGACCGTCCGCCTCGACAGCGCCAATGTCGATACTGCACGCGTCAATCTCTCCTTCACCCGCATCGTCTCGCCCGTTAGCGGCCGTGTCGGCATCCGGCGCGTCGATGCGGGCAACCTCGTCCGCACCAGCGACGCAGACGGCATCGTCTCGGTCGCGCAGGTCAATCCGATCTCGATCGTCTTCCCGGTACCGCAAACCCGTCTTGCCGATCTGCGGGCGAGCGCGCGCGATGCGCAGGGCGCGGTGGTCGAGGCCCATGACAGCGACGGCGGTGCGCTGCTCGGAACCGGACGCATCACCGCCTTCGACAATGCCTTCGACACGCGTACCGGCACCGGACGTGTGCGCGCGCAGTTCACCAACGGCGCCGAGCGGCTCGCCCCCGGCGCGTTCGTCGCGGTGCGGATGCGCACCGGCCTGACCCCCGGCGCGGTGGTGCTGCCCGCCGTTGCCGTCCGCCCCGGCGTCGATGGGCATTTCGTCTATCGCGTGACCAACGGCACGGTGAAGCGCGTGCCCGTCACGCTTGGCTACACCAATGACGAGATCGCCGTGGTCGCGCGCGGCATCGATCCCGGCAACGTCATCGTGCGCGATGGTTTCTCGCGGCTGCGCGATGGAGCCAAGGTCACCGTCGCAGCGGCCGGCGCCGCCGCCGGGGGGGGTCAATGAGCGAGGGCGCTACGCTCCCCGCCGTGGACACGCCGCGGCACGGCTTCGCCACCTGGTTCATCCACCACCCCGTCGCTACCGTGCTGATGACGCTGGCGGCCACACTACTCGGCCTGTTCGCCTTCACCCAGCTCCCCGTCGCGCCGCTGCCCGAAGCCGATTTCCCGACGATCCAGGTCAGCGCCAGCCTGCCCGGCGCCAGCCCCGAGACGATGGCCTCCTCGGTCGCGACCCCGCTCGAGGTCGCGTTCACCGGCATCCCCGGCGTCACCGAGATGACCTCGGCCAGTGGACTCGGCCAGACCAGCATCACCATCCAGTTTACCCTCACGCGCGATATCGATGCGGCGGCGCAGGAGGTTCAGGCCGCGATCAACGGCGTCGCCGGGCGCTTGCCGGCCGACCTCCCCAGCCTCCCCACCTGGCGCAAGGTCAACCCGGCCGACACCCCGGTAATGGCGCTCAGCGTCGCCTCCGACGAAATGCCGCTGACCGAACTCAGCGACCTGACCGAGAACCAGCTTGCACGCCAGATCAGCCAGATCGACGGCGTCGCGCAGGTCCTCATCTTCGGGCAGAACAAGCCCGCGATCCGCGTGCGCGCCCAGCCTGACCGGCTCGCCGCCTATGGCGTCAGCATGGCCGATATTCGTACGGCCGTGCAGGGTTCGAGCGTCAATCTCGCCAAGGGCGCGGTGTTCGGGCGCGACACGGTCGCGACGTTCGAGGCGAACGACCAGCTGTTCACCCCGGCCGACTATGAGCAGATCGTCGTGGCGTGGCGCGACGGCGCGCCGATCCGTCTGCAGGACGTCGCCGAGGTCAGCATCGGTGCCGAGAACAGTTATGTTGCAGCGTTCCCCGACGGCAAGCCCGGGCTCGGCATCGGGATCATGCGCCAGCCGGGCGCCAATGTCGTGCGCATCGCCGACGCGATACGGGCGGCGCTCCCCGGCCTGACCGCATCGCTGCCTGCCAGCGTCGAAGTCTCGGTGCTCAACGATCGCACGCGCACGATCCGTTCTTCGATCCATGAGGTGGAGATCACCCTCGCCATCACGTTGGTGCTGGTCGTGATCGTCATGGGACTGTTTCTGCGGCAGGTGTCGGCGACGCTGATCGTCGCCGCGGTGCTCGGCGTCTCGGTCATCGCGACCTTCGCGGCGATGTACCTGCTCGGCTTCAGCATCAACAATCTGACGCTGGTGGCGTTGGTCATCGCGGTCGGTTTCGTCGTCGATGACGCCATCGTCGTGGTCGAGAACATCCATCGCCACATGGAGATGGGCAAGACCGCGATGCACGCCGCGATCGAGGGCGCGCGGGAGATCGGCTTCACCGTCGTCTCGATCACCTTCTCGCTCATCGCCGCCTTCATCCCGATGCTGTTCATGGGCGGGGTGATCGGCCGGCTGTTCCGCGAATTCTCGCTGACGGTCACGGTCTCGCTGCTGATCTCGGTCGTGGCCTCGCTCACCCTCGCGCCGATGCTGTGCGCGCGCTACCTCAAGTCGCCGAAGCACGACGAAAGCGGCAAGCGGCGTTTTACCGACCGGCTGATCGACGGCTATGGCCGCGCGCTCAAATGGACGCTGGCGCGGCAGCGGCTGACCTTGCTCGGCTTCGCAGCCACGATCGCCGCGGCGGTCGCCAGCTATGTCTATATCCCGAAGGGCTTCTTCCCGCTCCAGGACACCGCCTTTGTCGTCGGGCAGACGCTCGCCGCCGAGGACATCTCCTACGAAGACATGCGCATCAAGCATGAGGCGATCGCGGCGATCATCGCCAAGGATCCGGCGGTGCAGCGGTTCAACCACGCAATCGGAACGACCGGCGGAAGCCAGTCGCTCGCCAGCGGCCGCGTGTGGGTCGTGCTCAAGGACCGTGGCGACCGCGATGTCTCGTCCGAAGGCTTTATCGCACGTCTTCGCCCCCAGCTCGCCCGGATTCCGGGGATCAGCGTGTCGATGCGCTCGGCCCAGGATATCAACATCGGCGCGGGCGGCGGCGCGGGGCAATATTCCTATGTGCTGAAATCGACCGACACGCGTGAGATGGCGCGCTGGGCAACCCAGATGACGCAGGCGATGTCGCAGTCGCCGCTGTTCCGCGACGTCCGCAACGACGTCCAGCTCGGCGCGCGCATGCAGGGCATCACGATCGAGCGCGCCGCCGCCGCGCGTTACGGGCTCCGCGTCGATACGATCGACCAGGCCTTCTACGCCAGCGTCGGGCAGCGCCAGAGCAGCGACTTCCAGACCCCGGTGAACCAGTAGCGCGTCGTGCTGAAGAGCGACCCCTCGCCCGATGGCCCGG